>NZ_JBNPKM010000010.1:0-75819 GCF_050312955.1 Collinsella sp. SGI.241 | reverse complement strand
GCTTCAGAGTGGGACGCGGTTTCCCCGAGAGGCCCCATCGGGAAATCGGGGACCGGAATTCGCCTGAGTAGTGGGATGCAGTTTCCGCAGCAGGCTCGTCTGGAAAACCGGGGTCCGGAATCCCCATTGCAACAATCTGTTGATTGAACGTCGCTGCATGTTCGCGCTATCATGCATGGTTAAAATTGGTTAGCCATGGCAAACGGTTAGCAATGGTGAACATAAATGCAACGCCCTGTGGGCGTCGGGGGAGGAACACGGACGTGAAGCTCGATACACTCGAGATTGGAAAGGACGCCGTTGTCGCATCGGTGGCATCGGACGATCAGGCACTCCGACAGCATATTTTGGACATGGGCTTAACACCGGGCACCGAAGTCACCATGATGAAGTACGCCCCCATGGGCGACCCGCTCGAGATTCGCCTGCGTGGCTACGAGTTGACGCTGCGCAAAGACGATGCTGCTCGCATTGAGCTCGTGGGTATTCACGACACCGATACGAGCCCGCGCGTTAACGCCGCAATCGGCACGACGGAGCACCCGGCGCTCGGTGAGGGGACGTATTCGCCCCGTGCGGCAAAAACGGCCGTACCCGAGGGCGCGCCGCTGCACTTTGCCCTCGCCGGCAACCAAAATTGCGGCAAGACCACGCTGTTCAACCAGCTGACGGGTTCCAACCAACATGTTGGTAACTTTCCCGGTGTGACGGTCGACCGCAAGGACGGTACTGTCCGTAACCACCCCGAGGCGAGCGTTACCGACCTGCCCGGTATTTATTCGTTGTCGCCGTACACGGGCGAGGAGATTGTCAGCCGTCAATTCATCCTTGACGAGCATCCCGACGCCATCATCGACATCATCGATGCCACCAATATCGAGCGCAACCTCTACCTGACGCTGCAGCTTATGGAGCTCGACTGCCCCATGGTCATCGCGCTCAACATGATGGACGAGGTGACGGCCAACGGCGGCGCCGTGGACGTCAACCTGCTCGAGAGCCTGTTGGGCGTGCCTGTTGTCCCCATTAGCGCTGCCCGCAACGAGGGTATCGACGAGCTGGTGGATCACGCTCTGCATGTGGCGCGGTTCCGCGAGCGCCCGGGTCGCCTGGACTTCTGCGCGCCCGATGGCCCGGACGGCGGTGCGCTGCATCGCTGCATCCACGGCATTGCCAACCTGATCGAGGACCATGCCGTGACGGCCCGCATTCCGGTGCGTTTTGCGGCGACCAAGCTGGTTGAGGGCGACGAGCTGGTGACCGAGGCACTTCACCTGGATCGCAACGAACTTGACGCTATCGAGCACATCATTACCCAGATGGAGGACGAGGCCGGCACCGACCGCCTGTCCGCGCTGGCCGATATGCGCTTTAGCTTTATCGGCGACGTGTGCGGGCGCTGCGTGGTGAAGCCGCACGAGAGCCGCGAGCACGTGCGCTCCGTTAAGATCGACCGCATCCTGACGGGTCGCTACACGGCCATCCCGGCGTTTCTGGTGATCATGGGCCTCGTCTTTTGGCTGACGTTTGGCGTGATCGGCGCGGCGTTGCAGGGACTTATGGAGGACGGCATCGCTGCCATCATCGCCTCGGCCGATGCGGGTCTCAAGGCGTTCGGAACCAACGACGTGGTGCGCTCGCTGGCTGTCGACGGCGTGCTTACGGGTGTGGGCAGCGTGCTGACCTTCCTGCCGATTATCGTCGTGCTCTTCTTGTTCCTCTCCATTCTGGAAGACTCCGGCTACATGGCGCGCGTGGCCTTTGTCATGGATAAGGTGCTGCGTCGCTTTGGCCTGTCGGGCCGCAGCTTTGTGCCCATGCTCGTCGGTTTTGGCTGCACCGTGCCGGCTATCATGTCGACCCGTACACTCCCATCCGAGCATGATCGCAAGATGACGGTCATGCTCACGCCGTTCATGAGCTGCTCGGCCAAGTTGCCGGTTTACGGCTTGCTGTGCGGAGCATTCTTCCCGCAGGCGACGGTCCCAGCCATGGTCTCGCTCTATCTGATTGGCATTGCGGTCGGTTGCATCGCGGCTTTGGTGCTCAACCGCACGGCATTTAAGGGCGACCCGGTACCGTTTATCATGGAGCTACCCAATTACCGCCTGCCGAGCATCAAGACGACGGTGATGCTGGCGTGGGATAAGGCCAAGGACTTTATTACCAAGGCCTTTACCATCATCTTTGCCGCCACCGTGGTCATCTGGTTCCTCCAGACGTTTGACATCCGCTTTAATGTGGTCGCCGATCAGTCGCAGAGTCTACTTGCCGGTCTGGGTAGCATCATCGCGCCGGCGTTGGCACCGCTTGGCTTTGGCGACTGGCGTGCATCCACGGCGCTCGTCACCGGACTTATCGCCAAGGAGAGCGTCATCTCGACCCTCACCGTGCTTTTGGATGCAACGTCACCCGCGGCGCTGTCGACCATGTTTTCGCCGTTTACCGCCTACGTGTTCTTGGTCTTTACGCTGCTGTACCCGCCCTGCGTGGCGGCAATCGGTGCCGTCAAGAGCGAGTTGGGCGCGCGCTATGCCGTTGCCGTGTTCGCGTTTCAGGTGACGGTCGCCTGGATTGTGGCGTTTATCGTGCATTCGGCGGGCATATTGCTGGGGTTGGCTTAGCTATTTATTGACGGCGCAACCTCTGTGTATTGAGTTGTTGATTGCGGCCCCGCATCTGTGCTGACGGATGCGGGGCCGTTGCTATATAATCGCCCACCGCCCAAGACAATCGGAGAGGTTTCCTACATGACTCAGGCAAGACAAGATGGCATCTCGCTCAAGCAGTGGCTCCCGCTTATCGGGCTCGCCTGCTGCGCGTTCGTGTTCAACACATCGGAGTTCATGCCCATCGGCCTTCTGACTGATATTGCCGTATCGTTCTCGCTCACCGAGGCCCAGGCAGGCATCATGATTTCGGTCTACGCCTGGGGCGTCATGCTGCTGTCGCTGCCGCTTATGGTGTTTGCCTCGCGCTTTGAGTTCAAGCGTATGCTGCTCGGCGTGCTCGCCGTGTTCTCTCTGGGTCAGTTCCTGTCCGCCGTGGCGCCCACCTATCCTATTTTGGTCTGTGCACGCCTGGTGGTCGCTTGCGCACATGCCGTGTTCTGGTCGGTCGCCTCGATTATGGCCTCGCGCCTGGTCGACACCCGTCACGGGGCGCTCGCCATCAGCATGATCGCCACGGGCTCGTCCATCGCGCAGATCTTTGGCCTGCCGATCGGCCGCGCCATCGGGCTGGCTGTGGGCTGGCGCATGACGTTTGCCGTGGTCGGGGCCTTTTCTGCCGCCGCGGTGGTGTACCAGGCAGCGGTGTTCCCGGCCATGCCGGCGGGTGAGCGCTTTGCCGTTAAACAGCTGCCCGAGCTGCTCAAGAACCCGTTCCTCATCGCGCTCTACGCGGTCACGGTTTTTATGGCGACCGGCTATTACACAGGCTACAGCTATATCGAGCCCTTCCTGGCGCAGGTCGCGCACGTCGACGCGGGCGCCATTACCATGACGCTGACGGCGTTTGGCTGCTCCGGTCTGGTGGGCAGCTGGCTGTTTGGCCGCCTGTTCGACGGGCACCGCTTCCCGTTTTTGGCTATCACACTCTCCGGCGTGCCAGCGGCCCTGCTGCTAATGGGTTCGGCCGCATCGTCGCTCGCAGCAGTGCTTGCCGTCTGCGTGCTGTGGGGCTGCTGCGCCACGGCCTTTAACGTGGCATTTCAGGCCGAGCTTATCAAGTACACGCCCGCGGATTCGTCGGCTGTCGCCATGTCGATCTTCTCGGGCCTGTTTAATCTGGGTATCGGCACGGGCACCGCGATCGGCGGCGCCGTGGTTTCGGGCCCCGGTATCGCCTGGATCGGCTTCGCGGGCGGGGCGATTGCCGTCGTGGGCGTCATCCTCGCCATCACGGTGATGTTCCCGGCCATACGCCGCGCAAAGCCCGTCGCCTAATCACGTTTCCTCATCAGTTGCGGTGGAATAGTTCCTGTTTAAGGCCCCTGAAGGTCCAAGCGGGAACTATTTCACCGCAACTTATTTTGGGGAAGAGGATGCAAGCCGGGCATACAATGGATGTCGTTGTGTTGAGCTTACCGGGAGGTTGCTATGTGGGCATACGAGACGACGTTCTATCAGATCTATCCGCTGGGCTTTTGTGGAGCTCCGCGCGAAAACGCCGCGCCCGTTGCCGAGGATGAGCTTGCCCAGGCTGCCAACGACGCGCCCAACCCCGATGCCCCCATCATGAAAATCGCCCAATGGGCCGACTACCTGCAGGAACTAGGTATTGGCGCTGTGCTCATCAACCCACCGCTCGAGTCCGATAGCCATGGCTACGACACGCGCAGCCTGCGCCACATCGACCGTCGCCTGGGTGGGGACGCCGACTTTGCCGCCGTGTGCGAGACGCTGCATGCCCACGGCATCCGCGTGGTGCTCGACGCCGTCTTCAACCACGTCGGCCGCGGCTTTTGGGCCTTCCGCGATGTGCAGGAGCGCAAGTGGGATTCGCCCTACAAGGACTGGTTCCACATCAGCTTTGACGGCGACTCGTGCTACGGCGACGGCTTTTGGTACGAGGGCTGGGAAGGCCATTTTGAGCTCGTGAAGCTCAACCTGCAAAACCCCGCCGTGGTCGATTACCTGCTCGAGTCCGTGCGCCGCTGGGCCGATGTCTTTGGCGTCGACGGTCTGCGCCTGGACGTCGCCTATATGCTCGACCGCGACTTTATGCGCCGCCTGCACGCCTTTGCCCGTGAGCTCAAGCCCGACTTTGTGCTGATCGGCGAGACGCTCCACGGCGACTACAACCAGATCGTCAACGACGAGATGCTCGACTCCTGCACCAACTACGAGTGTTACAAGGGACTGTACTCCAGCTTTAACTCGATCAACATGTTCGAGATCGCCCACTCGCTGCACCGTCAGTTTGGCGGCGACCCGTGGTGCATCTACCGCGGCAAGCACCTGCTGTCGTTTGTCGACAACCACGACGTGCCACGCCTGGCGAGCATCCTTACCGACAAGTCGTGCCTGCGTCCCGCCTATGGCATGCTCTTTGGCATGCCGGGCATCCCGTGCATCTACTATGGCAGCGAGTGGGGAATTGCTGGCGAAAAGGGCGGCCCCGATGGCGACTGGGCGCTGCGCCCTGCGCTCGATGAGCCTGCACCCAACGAGCTGACGGCGTTCGTCACACAGCTTGCGCACCTGCGCTCGGCCGACGACGCGGCGGCACGCGCCCTCAACTACGGTGCCTATCGCAACGTGGTGATCCAGAACAAGCAGCTGCTGTTCGAGCGCGCCTGCGACGACGCGACGGTGCTCGTGGCGGTCAATGCCGTGAACGAGCCTTATACCTTTGGAGCCGGCGAACTCAACGGCTCCTTCGTCGACCTACTTGCCGACGATGCACCCACGGTCGAGCTGACGGGTGCGCTTGAACTTGCGCCCTACGAGGTGCGCTATCTGTTGAGGGCCTAGGTCATGGCGGCGTCAGACGAGGGCTATCAACATATTGAGCATGAGTTTGAGCCCGTGTTTGACCAGCACTCGCGCGTTTTGGTGCTGGGATCGTTTCCCTCGGTGCTTTCGCGCGCCAATGCCTTTTATTACGGCAACCCTCAGAATCGCTTTTGGCGCGTGATGGCCGCGTGCCTTGGTGTGCCTGTACCACCCAACGAGGGCGACCTTTTGGTGGGCGGCGAGCCCGCGACGCTCGACGCCTCTATTGCCGCCAAGCGATCCATGCTGTTGAACGGTGGTGTGGCCCTGTGGGATGTGGTCGAGAGCTGCGACATTAAGGGGTCGAGCGACGCGAGCATCAAAAACGTTGTGCCGGCATATATCGAACGCATCACTGGAGCTGCGCCCATCGAGCGGGTGGTATGCAACGGAGGTACGGCGGGGCGCCTCTATAAGCGCTATCTACAGGAGCGGACGGGTCTGTCCGCTGTCGTGTTGCCGTCAACTAGTCCCGCTAACGCGGCCTGGCGCCTGGAGCGGCTTGTCGAGCGCTGGCGCGAGGCAGTTGACTGGACCGCACGGTAATCTAGATCCTTGATTGAGCATGGGCGCCGAGGCGTTTGATGATGGCATGCCAGATTGGTGCGGGCACGGCGGGCTTGACGCGCACCATGCCGTCGACATCGACACTATCGGCATCGCCGCCGCCAAGCAGCTGCGCATGTTCAATGGAACAGCCCATGCGCACAGCGCCTACAAGCTTATCCATCGCTTCGGAAAATGGACGGCGTAAGAGGCCCATACGCGGGGAGTGGCGAAGCGCCGCAATACCGCTGCCGGCGCAGATGACAACGCCACCGCACCATGGCAGGTCGCGTAGAATACATGCCCGGTACAGGTGGTCGAGGACTTCGTCCGCCTGCTTGTTGTTTTTTGACAGGGCCTGGACGACGACATAGACGCGTGTCTCTGTATCCCCGAAGCGATCGAGTATCTGCTCGACAGCGATCATCGCCTCATCATCAAATGCATCATCAACAGCGAACACCATGCCATTGACTACACCGGTGTCATTTGCCTTCAAATCAACCGGACGGGGGAGCGCGGTGCCGGAAAGCTGAGCATAGGCGGCGATGGCATCCTGCAGGTCCCAAAGCAAAAACTCAAGATCGGCGCTCTCGGGAATACTGATATACGCAATGGTTTGCAGCGTTTTTGGTACATCGCCGCGTGCGGTCGTCTCCATGCCATCTCCTTTCCGGTTGGTTTCCGTTTAGGTTACATCGTCTGGTGGCGCGCGGGCGCGCTATCCTAGTGCAACCCTTACGAAAGGAATGCCATGCGACTGCCCATGAACACCTCGCTTGCCACGCTCAAGCCCTCCGGCATTCGCCGGATCAACGCGCTCGCCGCCCAGCATCCGGGGTGCATCGCGCTCGCGCTTGGCGAGCCCGATTTTCCCACGCCCGATGTGATTAGCGCCGAAGTGACTGCTTCGTTGGACCGCGGTGACACGCACTATCCGCCCAACAACGGCCGTCCCGCCCTGCGCGAGGCGCTGTCTACCTACATGGGAGACGCGGGCCTTACGTTTTCGGCCGACGAGGTCATCCTGACCGACGGCGCGACCGAGGCCCTGTCGGCAACATTTATGGCCATGCTCAACCCCGGCGACGAGGTTATTATCCCCACTCCGGCCTTTGGCCTGTACGAGAGCATCGTCGTGGCCAACCACGCCAAAGCGGTCTTTTTGGATACGGAGCCCGCGCAATTTCAGATTGACGAGGAAGCGCTTCGCGCCTGCGTGACCCCGGCGACCAAGGCCATCGTCATCTGCACGCCCAACAATCCTACGGGCTGTATCCTCGACGCGGCATCGCTCGACGCCGTGGCACACGTGGCAGAGCAAGCGGGCATCTACGTAATCTGCGACGACGTATATAACCGCTTGGTCTATGTGGATGGCTATGAGCGCTTTGCCCAGCGCCACCCGGAGCTACGCGAGCAGACGGTGGTCATCGAGAGCTTCTCCAAGCCATGGGCTATGACCGGCTGGCGCTTGGGCTGGCTCGCAGCTGCAGCCCCCGTCATCGCCGAGATCGCAAAGGCTCACCAATACCTAGTATCGAGCGCCGTCTCCTTTGAGATGGACGCCGCGGCCCGAGCCCTGACCGTCGACCCAACCCCCATGCTCAAAGTCTACCGAGCCCGCCGCGAACGCGTGCTCGCAGCCTTAGACACCATGGGCCTCGACGTAGTGGAACCAGCCGGCGCCTTCTACGCTTTCCCCAGCATCAAACAATTCGGCCTAACAAGCGAAGACTTCTGCATCAAAGCCATCAAAGAAGCCAACGTAGCCCTAGTCCCCGGAGACTGCTTCGGCACCGAAGGCCACGTCCGCTTAAGCTACTGCGTCTCCGACCAAGATCTGGACGAAGGCCTCCGCCGCCTGTCCACCTTCATTTCGACTTTGTAGTCCTCAGGGACGCAACACATCAGCCCACCGACATAAGGGTTATGCGTGGGGGCGTCGGCCAACGGCAACCCTGGCTGCCCCAAAGTCAACACAGGTCGCGCCGCCAAAGGCCAGGCGCAAGCTTTTCGTAGATTCCGCACGAGCCGAAGAGCACTAAATGTGCTCTTCGTGCGAGCCCAGGACCTGACCGAGCGAAAAGCTTGCGCCTGGCCTTTGGCGGCGCGACCGAGATGGTGGAATTGTGTGCAGCCAGGGTTGCCGTTGACCGAAGCCGGGGTCCCCGCCATAATACTTTCGGTTCACGCACGAATCCGCTGCCAGAGACAGCCGGTGCAAACGGGCATTGCCCGCGAGCTTAATGGGACATCCCGCCAGCCGAGGTGGTCGAGTAGATATGTCTTCTCGCCCCCGTCGCTCATGCAGCGCGGGGGCTTTCTTTTTGGACATGCCCCCGTCACGTCCTTGTGGCGGACCGTGCCCGGAAAGAATTCGAGGAGGTGTAATTCATGCCCCAGCAGTACAAAATCGACAAGGTTGCAGAGATCGAGTCCCGTATCGCCGAGAATGCCGGTCTGTTCGTCGTCAACTACAACGGTCTGACGGTTAAGCAGGCTCAGGAGCTGCGTCATCAGCTTCGCGAGTGCGGCGCCGAGATGAAGGTCTACAAGAACAACCTGGTCAAGATCGCTCTCAAGAACCAGGAGCAGCCCGAGCTCGACGAGATTCTCGCCGGCCCCGTCGCTTATGTGTTCTACGAGACCGAGCCGGTCGAGGCCGCTAAGGCCCTTAAGGACTTCTCCGCTAAGTCCAAGGGCGTCCTTGAGATCAAGGGCGGTATCTCCGACGGCAAGGCCGTTTCCGCTGATGATGTTAAGGCTATCGCCGAGCTGCCCACCAAGGACCAGCTTCTCGGCCAGATCGCCGGTCTCATCTCCGGTTTCGCTCGCGACATCGCTGTCTGCGTCAACGGCGTTTCCTCTGGTCTCGCTCGTTCGATCCAGCAGGTCTCCGAGCAGAAGGCAGCCTAGTCGCTGTTTTCACCCGCGGCGGCAACGCCGCACCCCTGGCGCATTCGCGCCGTGTTTTAACTGATCTCCGTGCACAGACACGGAAACCGAAAGGACTTAGAAATGGCTAAGCTTACCACCGATGAGATCATCGATGCTCTTAAGGAAATGACCCTTCTCGAGGCTTCCGAGCTCGTTAAGGCTATCGAGGACACCTTCGGCGTTTCCGCCGCTGCTCCTGCCGCTGTTGTCGCCGCTCCCGCTGCTGGCGCTGCTGAGGCCGAGGAGAAGACCGAGTTTGACGTCGTGCTCGAGGGCTTCGGCGACAACAAGATTCAGGTCATCAAGGCCGTCCGTGAGCTCACCAACCTTGGCCTGAAGGAGGCCAAGGAGGTCGTCGAGAGCGCTCCCAAGGCTGTTCTCGAGGGCGCCAAGAAGGAGGACGCCGAGGCTGCCAAGGAGAAGCTCGAGGCTGCTGGCGCTGCTGTCACCCTCAAGTAATCAGGCTTTCTCGCCAGATTTCTTTGCAGACGGGGTTCGCATTGCGAGCCCCGTCTTTTTTGTTTTGGCCCCTCATTCCCATTGCTCGGCACGCAGAACACCGCTGTCTTCGCCGTGCCAATCCCGTTACCGCTGGGGCATAAAATTGCACCATTCGAGCAATAATTTGCGTTGACCTGCTGAAGAATTGCGTTTGCCTTACGGCGACGTATGTCTCCGGCGGTAAGATACTTCGGTATCGCAATTTGGTCTGCGGCCGCCGTGCCGCACGCTTGGGGCGCTTTGCGCCTGCGAAAGGATCCTTGAATAATATGAAGGCAATCATCCCCGCCGCCGGTCTAGGCACGCGTTTTCTGCCTGGCACTAAGTGCACGCCCAAAGAGATGCTGCCGGTGCTCGACAAGCCGGTTATCCAGTACGTCGTTGAGGAGGCACTCGACCCCGAGGAGGTCGACGACGCCATCATCGTTACCTCTCCCGGTAAGCCCGAGCTGCTGAGCTACTTCCAGCCCGACCGTTCGCTTGAGAACCTGCTGCGCGAGCGCGGCAAGAACGCCTATGCCGATGCCGTCGCCCACGCTGGCGGTATGCCGGTCGATTTCCGTTATCAGTACGAGCCCAAGGGCCTCGGCCATGCCATTCGCTCGGCGGCCGATGCTGTGGCGGGGGAGAACTTCCTGGTTCTTCTGGGCGACTATGTTGTGCCCAACCATGACATTTGCGACAAGATGCTTGCCGTCTCCAAGGAGCATGGCGGCGCTTCGGTTATCGCTGTTGCCGCGTGTGCTCCCGAGGAGGTCAGCCGCTATGGCGTTATCGCCGGCGAGCGCGTGGGCTCCCTCGAGGGCGCCGAGGGCGTTGGCGATGCCGAGCCTGGCGCCGTGTGGCGTATCGGCGGCTTGGTGGAGAAGCCTGCTCCCGAGGCTGCGCCTTCTAACCTTTACATCGTCGGACGCTATCTGCTGAGCCCGCTGGTCATGGAGCTGCTTGCCGACCAGCAGGCCGGCAAGGGCGGCGAGATCCAGCTGACCGACGCCATGGCCCGTTCGCTCGACCGCGAGGCCATGTACGCCGTCGTCATCGATCCTCTGTCGGGCTACGACACCGGCACGCCTTCTGGCTGGATGGCCACCAACGCCCTTATGGCCGCAAGCGATCCTCGCTTTGCCGATGCCTTCTGGGATGCCATCGACGAGCGCGGCGGCTTGATGCGCAAGTAAACAGCGCTTACGGGTGCGGACTTCGGTCTGCACCCGTTTTTTTGCGAACTGCCGCTTAGCTCCGGAAAGTGCGACCCACAATTTGGTCGAATTCTGGGATGCGCTTTCCGGCTGAGGACCCTAGCGGAAAGCGCATCCCAGAATATCGACTCAGGACGGGATACAGTTTCCCAAACAGGGCTCAATCGGAAACTACGACCCAGTTTGAGGCCTCAAAACGGGACACAGTTTCCGCCCGATCAGCCTTCGTCCCCATTCCGCCATTCAGCGACGCGCATCAGCAACTCTGTTCACAGAAAATATATGAACATATGTTCGATATAAGTACATCTACCTGCGTATTTTCTGTCGAAAAACTTTGCTACTCCAAAAACTCAATCGCGTCAAGGCTTTTCTTGCCCAACGGTCGGTACCTGATAAACTATTAGGTTGCGATAACTGGCGAAGCTATGCCTCGCCAACCCACCGAGCATTTCCGTGAAGGAGGAAAAACCTGGTGACCTACGCATACACTGCCACTGAGCGCAAGCGCGTCAGCTTCGGGAAAATCCCGGAGGCCATGGAGCTCCCCAACCTTATCTCTGTTCAAAGGGAATCCTTTGAGCGTTTTAAGGACGAGGGCCTTCGTGAGGCGTTTAAGGAATCCAGCCCCATCCAGAGCCAGAACCATGTTCTCGAGGTTACCTTCGGCGAGCATCAGTTTGGCGACCCCGCGCACACCGTCGAGGAGTGCCGCGAGAAGGATATGACCTATCAGGCTCCGCTTCTGACCGACGTCCGTCTCACCAACAAGGAGACTGGCGAGATCAAGGAGCAGCTCGTCTTTATGGGCGACTTCCCCATGATGACCGATCAGGGCACCTTCATCATCAACGGTACCGAGCGTATCGTCGTCTCGCAGCTCGTCCGTTCCCCGGGCGTGTACTTCAGCTCCGAGATGGATTCGGGCAAGCAGATCTACAAGGCTCAGATCATCCCGTCCCGCGGTGCCTGGCTTGAGTTTGAGGTCGACAAACGCGACCAGCTCATGGTCTCCATCGACCGTAAGCGCAAGCAGAGCGCCACGATGTTCCTGCGCGCCCTTGGCATCGCCGTCACCAACGACGACATCATCGAGCTGCTCGGCAACTCCGATGTGATCAAGCGCACCCTCGAGCGCGATACCGCCCTCACCCGCGAGGATGCTCTTATCGAGATCTACCGTCGCCTGCGCCCGGGCGAGCCTCCCACCGTGGATGCTTCCCGCAGCCTGCTCGAGGGCCTGCTCTTCAACCCGCAGCGCTACGACCTGGCCCGCGTCGGTCGCTACAAGGTCAACAAGAAGCTCAACCTCACTACCGAGGAAGAGGTCACGGTGCTCACCGACGAGGATATCGTCGCTACGCTGCGCTACCTTCTGTCCCTCGCTGCCGGCGAGCAGGGCTTCAAGGTTGACGACATCGACCACTTTGGCAACCGCCGTATCCGCACCGTCGGCGAGCTCGTCGCCAACCAGTTCCGTATCGGCATGAGCCGTATGGAGCGCGTCGTCCGTGAGCGCATGAGCTCCCAGGACATCGACGAGATTACCCCGCAGTCGCTCATCAACATCCGCCCGATCGTGGCCTCCATCAAGGAGTTCTTCGGTTCCTCGCAGCTCTCGCAGTTCATGGACCAGGCGAACCCTCTGACCGGTCTGACCCACAAGCGCCGTCTGTCCGCACTCGGCCCTGGCGGTCTTGCCGGCCACAAGTCGGGCTCCAGCCGCCGCACCAACGTGCCGACGGCCGTCCGCGACGTTCACAACTCGCACTACAGCCGCATGTGCCCGATCGAGACCCCCGAAGGCCCCAACATCGGCCTGATCGGCTCGCTTGCCCTCTACGCCCGCGTCAACGAGTATGGCTTCATCGAGGCCCCGTTCCGCCGCGTCGAGAACGGCGTTGCCACCGACCAGATCGACTGGATGACCGCTGACGAGGAAGAGAAGCACGTTATCGCGCCGGCCAACACGCCGCTCGATCCCAAGACCAACGAGTTCATCACGACCGATGCCGAGGGCAAGATCGTCCGTCCGCATTCCGTGATCGCCCGTACCCGCGACTTCGACGGCTCCTTCGGCGCTCCCGCCGACGTGCCCGTCGAGGATGTCGACTACATGGACGTCTCGCCGCGCCAGATGCTCTCCGTCGCAGCCACGCTGATCCCGTTCCTCGAGCACGACGACGCTAAGCGTACGCTCATGGGCGCCAACATGCAGCGTCAGGCCGTGCCGCTGGTTCACCCCGCCGCTCCCTATGTCGGTACCGGCATGGAGCGTCGCGCCGCCCTGGACTCTGGCGAGGTCACCCTGGCCAAGAACGCCGGCGAGGTCATCTTTGCCGACGCCTCCAAGATTATCGTCAAGCATGCCGGCGGCATGGACGAGTATCACCTGGCCAAGTACCAGCGCTCCAACCAGTCCACCTGCATCAACCACCGCCCGCTCGTGCGCGTCGGCGACACCGTTGAGCAGGGTGAGCCTCTGGCCGACGGTCCTTCGACCGATCACGGCGAGCTCGCACTGGGCCAGAACCTCACCGTGGCCTACATGCCGTGGGAAGGCTTCAACTACGAGGACGGTATCGTCGTGTCCGAGCGCCTGGTGGCCGAGGACCTGCTGACGACCATCAACATCACCCGTCACGAGATCGACGCCCGCGATACCAAGCTCGGCCCCGAGGAGATCACTCGCGAGATCCCGAACCTCTCCGAGGACATGCTTGCCAACCTCGATGAGGACGGCATCATCCGCATCGGCGCTGAGGTCGGCCCTGGCGACATCCTGGTCGGCAAGGTTACCCCTAAGGGCGAGAGCGCTCTGACTGCCGAGGAGCGCCTGCTGCGCGCCATCTTCGGTGCCAAGGCTCATGACGTTCGCGACACTTCCCTTAAGATGCCTCACGGCGCTTACGGCCGCGTCATCGACGTCGTCCGCTTTAGCCGCGAGAACGGCGACGACCTGGCCCCCGGCGTCAACGAGCAGGTGCGCGTCTACGTCGCCCAGCGTCGTAAGATCCAGCAGGGCGATAAGATTGCCGGCCGCCACGGCAACAAGGGTGTTATCTGTAACGTTCTGCCGGTCGAGGACATGCCCTACATGGCTGACGGTACCCCGATCGACGTTATCCTCAACCCGCTGGGCGTTCCTTCGCGTATGAACGTCGGCCAGCTGCTCGAGTGCCACCTTGGCTGGGCTGCTGCCTGCGGTTGGGATACCGAGGATGCCGATTCCGACAAGTACGTCCCCGGTCCGTTCTTTACCGCGACGCCCGTCTTCGACGGCGCCAAGGAGGACGAGATCGCCGAGGTCATCCGTCGTGCCAACAAGAATATGCTCAACAAGGCCACCGCTGCCTTTGGCGATCACATGCGCCCCGAGTTTGTCACCCAGCTTGACGAGCGCGGAAAGACCCGCCTGTTTGACGGCCGCACCGGCGAGGAGTTCCGCGAGCCCATTACCGTGGGCACGTCCTACATCCTCAAGCTCGGTCACATGGTCGACGACAAGATCCACGCCCGTTCGACTGGCCCTTACAGCCTGGTTACCCAGCAGCCGCTGGGCGGCAAGGCCCAGTTCGGCGGCCAGCGCTTCGGCGAGATGGAAGTTTGGGCACTGTACGCATACGGTGCTTCCAACGTCCTGCAGGAGATCCTGACCGTCAAGTCCGACGATACCGTGGGCCGCGTCAAGACCTACGAGTCCATCGTCAAGGGCGAGAACGTCCCGGTTCCGGGTATCCCCGAGTCCTTCAAGGTTCTCGTCAAGGAGATCCGTTCCCTCGCACTGGACATCGAGCCCATGCACGATGCCGACGAGGACGCCTCCGCCCCCGTGACCGCCGAGGAGACCTCTGCCCTCGATGACCTGGCTGCGCTCGCCGGCGTTGACGCCGACGTCGAGGCCCAGGATGCCGAGACCGCCGAGGCGCCCGAGGCTGTCGCCGCCACGACCACTGATAAGGAGTAGTTGACTGTGGCAGATTTCGAAGCTACTGAATTTGACTCGGTAAAGATCTCCCTTGCCTCCGCCGACCAGATCCGTTCCTGGTCGCACGGTGAGGTCAAGAAGCCGGAGACCATCAATTACCGTACCCTCAAGCCCGAGAAGGACGGCCTGTTCTGCGAGAAGATCTTCGGTCCCGCCAAGGACTGGGAGTGCTCCTGCGGCAAGTACAAGGGCATCCGCTTTAAGGGCATCGTCTGCGAGCGCTGCGGCGTCGAGGTCACCTCGGCCAAGGTGCGTCGCGACCGCATGGGCCATATCGAGCTCGCCGCTCCCGTGTCCCACATCTGGTACTTCAAGAGCCCCACGAGCTTCCCGATGAGCCGTATGCTCGACATCAAGTCCAAGGACCTCGAGAAGGTTCTGTACTTTGCCAGCTACATCATCACCGAGGTCGACTACGAGGCTCGCGAGGCCGACGCTGACGACCTGCGCGAGGAGCTCGCCGCCGATCTGGAAGAGATCGACGCCGAGTGCGCCCGCCAGATCGAGTCCCTCAAGGAGCAGGGCAACCCCGAGAACTTTGACGAGTTCTCCGACGAGGAACCGCTGACCCCCGAGGAGATCGCCTCCGGCATCGTCGACATCGAGGAAGAGTGCAAGGACGAGAAGCAGCTCCGCACGGACGCCTTCAACGCCTTCATGAAGCTCACCGAGCGCGACCTCATCTCCGATGAGCCGCTGTTCCGCGAGATGACCCGTTACTACTCCATGTACTTCAAGGGTGGCATGGGTGCCGAGGCCGTCCGCGACCTGCTCGCTGCCATCGACCTCCCCTCCGAGGCCGAGAAGCTCAAGGCCATCATCGCCGACGAGGACTCCCAGAAGCAGAAGCGCGAGAAGGCCGTCAAGCGCCTCGAGGTCGTTGACGCCTTCCTGAAGGGCGGCAACAGCCCCGCGAACATGATTCTGGATGTCATCCCGGTCATTCCGCCCGATCTGCGCCCGATGGTCCAGCTCGACGGCGGCCGCTTCGCCGCGTCCGACCTCAACGACCTGTATCGTCGCGTGATCAACCGTAACAACCGACTCAAGCGCCTGCTCGACCTGGACGCCCCTGCGATTATCGTGAACAACGAGAAGCGCATGCTCCAGGAGTCCGTGGACGCCCTGTTCGACAACGGCCGCCGTGGGCGCCCGGTCTCTGGCCGTGGTGGTCGCCCGCTCAAGTCGCTCGCCGAGGCCCTCAAGGGCAAGCAGGGTCGTTTCCGCCAGAACCTGCTGGGCAAGCGTGTCGACTACTCTGGCCGTTCGGTAATCGTTACCGACCCCAAGCTGCTGCTGCACCAGTGCGGTCTGCCCAAGACCATGGCGCTGGAGCTCTTCAAGCCCTTCGTCATGAAGCGCCTGGTCGAGCTTGGCAAGGTCGAGAACATCAAGGGCGCCAAGCGCGCTATCGACCGCGGTGCCACCTTTGTGTGGGACATCCTCGAAGAGGTCATCGACGGTCGTGTCGTGCTGCTCAACCGTGCACCGACCCTGCACCGTCTGTCCATCCAGGCCTTTGAGCCGGTGCTGGTCGAGGGCAAGGCTATCCACCTGCACCCGCTGGTCTGCGCGCCCTTCAACGCCGACTTCGACGGCGACCAGATGTCTGTCCACGTGCCGCTGTCCAGCCAGGCTCAGGCCGAGGCCCGCGTGCTCATGCTCTCTGCGAACAACCTGCGCTCGCCGGCGTCCGGCAAGCCGGTCAACATCCCCTCGCAGGACATGATCATTGGTGTGTACTACCTGACCCAGGTCCGCGACGGTCTGCCGGGCGAGAACCACGTGTTCTCGAGCTTCGACGACGCGCTGCACGCCTATGACTGCCGCTCCGAGGTCGACATGCAGGCCAAGATTCAGGTCCGTGTGTCCGCCGAGAACGCCAACGTCATCAACGAGGACGGCACCCGTATCTTCCGCGTCAAGAACGGCAAGAACGAGTTCGTCGACTACGATGTCACCGGTAACAAGACCGCACGCTTCGAGACTTCTATCGGCCGCATCATCTTCAACCGCCAGTGCCTGCCCGAAGACTACGAGTTCATGAACTACAAGATGGTCAAGGGCGATGTGGCCAAGCTGGTTGCCGACTGCTGCGATCGTTACCCCGAGGCCAAGGTCGGCCCGATCCTCGACTCTATCAAGTACTCCGGCTTCCACTACGCTACCCGCGCCGGCCTCACCATCTCGGTGTGGGACGCTCTCATCCCTGCCGAGAAGCAGGAGCTGCTCGACCGCGCCCAGGCCAACGTCGACCAGATCAACGAGTACTTCGAGGAGGGCTTCATCAACGAGACGGAGCGCCACATCGAAGTCGTTAACGAGTGGACCGCTTGTACCGATAAGGTCGCAGCGCTCATGCTCGACATGTTCGACGAGGAGAACCCGCTGTACATGATGGCCGACTCCGGCGCCCGTGGTTCTAAGACCCAGCTGCGTCAGCTCGGCGGCATGCGTGGCCTGATGGCAGATATGTCCGGCGAGACGATCGACCTTCCCATTAAGGCGAACTTCCGCGAGGGCCTGCTGCCGCTCGAGTACTTCATTTCGACCTACGGCGCCCGTAAGGGCCTGGTCGATACCGCATCCCACACCTCGGACTCTGGCTACCTGACCCGTCGTCTGGTCGACGTGGCCCAGGACGTCATCGTCCGCGAGGAGGACTGCGGTACGCACGAGGGCGTCACCTACAACCTCATCATCCCCGGCACCACCGACCTCAACACCGATCTTGTCGGCCGTTGCTTCATTGAGGACGTCGTGGCTCCCGATGGCACCGTGCTCTTTGAGCAGGACGGCTATATCGAGAAGGTCGCCGACATCCAGAAGATGGTCGATGCGGGCCTTAAGAAGGTCAAGCTTCGCGCGCTGCTCACCTGCCGCTCCAAGTACGGCGTGTGCCAGAAGTGCTACGGCTGGGATCTTTCCACCCGTCGTCCGGTCGCCATCGGTACCGCAGTCGGCATTATTGCCGCCCAGTCCATCGGCGAGCCCGGTACGCAGCTTACGATGCGTACCATTCACTCCGGCGGCGTCGCTGGCGTCGACGATATTACGCAGGGTCTGCCTACGGTCAGCCGTATGTTCGATATCGTCGGCAACGTCAACGAGAAGATCCTGGGTCGCGAGGCCGAGCTGGCTCCGTACTCCGGCCACCTCTCGATTAAGCCCGAGAAGTCCGAGTACGTGCTGACGCTCACCGACTCCGAGGATCACACCCGTGTCCTCGACGAGCGTCGCGTTCCCGCTTCGGTGCGCTTTATGCCCGAGATCGAGGACGGCTGCGAGGTTCGCGCCGGCGACCAGATCACCAAGGGCTTCGTCAACTTCCGCAACCTGCGCAAGCTGACCGACATCGAGTCGACGATGCACACCTTCGTCGAGAGCGTCAAGGACGTCTACACCAGCCAGGGCGTCGACCTGAACGACAAGCACATCGAGGTGCTCGCACGTCAGATGCTGCGTCGCGTTCAGATCACCAACCCCGGCGACTCCAAGTACCTGCTTGGTCAGTACGTCGACCGCTACGAGTTCGCCGACGAGGTCGAGCGCGTTGCCCGTCTGGGCGGTCAGGCTCCCGTGGCTGAGCCCGTCATCTTGGGTACGCTCAAGGTTGCGTCCAACATCGACTCCTGGCTGTCGAGCGCTTCGTTCATCCGTACCGCCGGCGTCCTTACCGAGGCTGCTATTGAGGGCAAGGTCGACCACCTGCTCGACCTTAAGTCCAACGTCATCGTCGGTAAGAAGATTCCGGCTGGTACCGGCCTCAAGCCGTACGCTAACGCCAAGCTGACGTATCGCACGGCCGACGGCTACGTGGACATCGATGGTCCGGCTTCGCCCAACGCCAAGTCGCTGCCCGAGTGGGCTCCCGTGGAGCTCAAGGACCTGGACGAGCGGCTCCCACAGCAGCTCGACTGGGCCGGCTACGACGAGTTTGGCGGTGCCGACGGTTCGTTCACCCGCAACGGCCACACCATCTCCGCCGAGAAGGCTCGCCTGTACCTGTTCGACGACCTGGGCGTGTCGCAGCGCTGGACCAACAAGTTCAGCGAGGTCGGCATCGAGACGGTCGGCGACCTGGTTGGCAAGTCCGAGGAGGATCTGCTGCGCATCGATGGCATCGGTGCCAAGGCGATCGAGGAGCTCCGTGACGGCCTCGAGGCCCACGACCTGCTCTACATCCTCGAGAACAACGACGACGTTGCCGACGAGGAAGACCTCTCGCAGCTGCTGCAGATGGTCTTTAGCCCCGACGGTCCGGACGATATCCTGCTGGGTACCTCCGCTCCGACGCATCACGCCGATGCCGACGAGGAGCTCCTGGGCGCCCCGATCGACGACAAGAAGGCTTCCGCCAACGGTGCCATCAACGAGGACATGGCTTCCCTCGACGAGCTGCTCAACCAGCTCGTGGACACCGACGATGCCGAAGAGGCCAAGGACAACGACGGGGAGTAATTTCCTAGTACGTTAACCGCCCTTCCAAAGACCCGCTCCCCAACAGGGGAGCGGGTCTTTTTTGTTGAGGAACGTTGCCCCGACGAGTACGTCGGATTCCCGGGACGGGCGGCATAGGGGTTAAGTTTGTCGCGAGTTCCGCACGCAAAGGAAAGCACTTAATGTGCTTTCCGTCTTGCGCAGGAGTGTAGAGCAGCAAACTTAACCCCTGGGCCGCCCGGACCGGGAATCCGCCCTCGCGCACAGGAGGGGATTCCTTTTGTGTAGGCTTTGCGGAAATGTGGCTATTTTAGGATACGCCCGGCGGCGTGGTCTGTTGACGACACAGCTAACGGCACGTATCCTATCGAACTGCGTGTTTCGTAGGGGGATGCTGACCCCTCGATTCAAGCCGTTGCACTTTACAGAAAGCTGGAATCATTCGAGAAGGAGTACGCTTTGCCTACTATTAACCAGCTGGTTCGCCAGGGCCGTCGTTCCGCGCCCAAGAAGTCCAAGAACGCTGCTCTGCAGCACAACTCCCAGAAGCGCGGCGTGTGCACCCGCGTCTTCACCACGAGCCCCAAGAAGCCGAACTCGGCTCTTCGTAAGGTTGCCCGTGTTCGCCTCGTCAACGGCATCGAAGTTACTGCTTACATTCCGGGTGAGGGCCACAACCTGCAGGAGCACTCCATCGTGCTCGTCCGCGGCGGTCGTGTTCGTGACCTCCCTGGTGTCCGTTATCACGTCATCCGTGGCGCCTACGATGCTGCTCCGGTCCAGAACCGTATGCAGGCCCGTTCCAAGTACGGTGCTAAGCGCCCCAAGGCCAAATAAGCCAGATAACGTTTTGATACTTTCGCCGTGTGCCGCCTAAGCGCCGCACGGTAGACACTTAAGGAGATTTCACATGCCGCGTCGTGCAGCAGCTAATCGTCGTGAGGTTCAGCCTGACGCCGTTTACAACAACCGCCTGGTGACTCAGCTCATCAACAAGGTCCTTCTTGACGGCAAGAAGGCCACCGCTGAGCGCATCGTTTACACCGCTTTCGAGATCGTTGCCGAGAAGTCCGAGGGTGGCGACGCTCTCGCTACCTTCAAGAAGGCTATGGACAACGTCAAGCCCACGCTCGAGGTTAAGCCCAAGCGTGTCGGTGGCGCTACCTATCAGGTCCCGATGGAGGTCAACTCCCGTCGTTCCACCGCTCTGGGCATCCGCTGGATCGTCAACTTCTCCCGCGCTCGCAAGGAGAAGACCATGGCTGAGCGTCTCGCAAACGAGATTCTGGACGCTTCCAACGGCCTGGGCGCTTCCGTCAAGAAGCGTGAGGACGTCTTCAAGATGGCCGAGGCCAACCGCGCGTTCTCTCACTATCGTTGGTAAGTTAAGGTAAGGAACTAACATGGCTAAGGCTAAGCACAAGCTTTCCGATACCCGTAACATCGGCATCATGGCCCACATCGATGCCGGTAAGACCACCACGACCGAGCGTATTCTTTACTACACCGGTAAGACCCACAAGATCGGTGAGGTCCATGAGGGCGCTGCCACCATGGACTGGATGGTTCAGGAGCAGGAGCGCGGCGTAACCATTACCTCCGCTGCTACCACGTGCTTCTGGAACAAGGACGGTAAGGACTACCGCATCCAGATCATCGACACCCCGGGCCACGTTGACTTCACCGCCGAGGTCGAGCGCTGCCTGCGCGTCCTCGATGGCGCTGTCGCCGTCTTCGACGCCGTTGCCGGCGTCCAGCCCCAGTCTGAGACCGTTTGGCGTCAGGCTTCTACCTTCAACGTTCCCCGCATCGCCTTCATCAACAAGTATGACCGCGTGGGCGCTGACTTCTTCAACGCTATCGAGACCATGAAGGATCGTCTCGACGCCAACGCCGTGGCCGCTCAGGTCCCGATGGGCGCCGAGGACAACTTCTGGGGCGTCATCGACCTGGTCACCATGACTGCATGGGACTTCAAGGCCGACGAGAAGGGCATGACCTACCCCGAGCCGATGGACGAGATCCCGGCTGAGTTCGCCGACATCGCTGCCACCAAGCGCGAGGAGCTCCTCGACGCCGCTGCCAGCTTTGACGACGAGCTCATGGAGAAGATCCTCATGGAGGAGGACTTCACCGTCGAGGAGCTCAAGGCTGCTCTTCGCAAGGGCGTTCTGGCCAACGAGCTCAACCTCGTCTTTGTGGGCTCCGCCTACAAGAACAAGGGCGTTCAGGAGCTGCTCGACGCTGTCGTCGACTACCTGCCCAGCCCGCTCGACGTTGAGGCCGTCACCGGTACCGATCCGGAAACCGGCGAGGAGATCGTGCGTCATCCCTCCTTCGACGAGCCCTTCTCCGGCCTGGTCTTCAAGATCATGACCGACCCGTTCGTCGGTAAGCTCACCTACGTCCGCGTTTACTCCGGTCGCGCCGAGTCCGGCTCCTACGTGGTCAACGCCTCCAACGGTCAGCGCGAGCGCCTCGGCCGCATCCTCGAGATGAACGCCGCCGAGCGTATCGACCGTGACGACGCTTGCGCCGGTGACATCGTCGCCTGCGTCGGCTTCAAGAACTCCACCACCGGTGACACCCTGTGCGCCGAGGGCAAGGAGATCGTCCTCGAGAAGATCGAGTTCGCCAAGCCCGTTATCGACGTTGCCATCGAGCCCAAGACCAAGGCCGAGCAGGACAAGATGTCCCTGGCTCTGACCAAGCTCGCCGAGGAGGACCCGACCTTCACGGTGTCCACCAACCACGAGACCGGCCAGACCATCATCGCCGGCATGGGCGAGCTGCACCTCGAGATCATCGTTGACCGTCTGCTCCGTGAGTTCAAGGTTGACGCTAACGTCGGTAAGCCCCAGGTTGCCTACCGCGAGACCGCTGGTCACGACGTCGAGAGGGCTGAGGGCAAGTTCGTCCGTCAGTCCGGCGGTCGCGGTCAGTACGGCCACGCCGTCATCAAGCTCGAGAAGATGGAGGAGGGCTTCGGCTACGAGTTCGTCAACGCTATCGTCGGCGGCGTCGTGCCCAAGGAGTACATCCCGTCCATCGACAAGGGCATCCAGGAGGCCCTGAACACCGGTGTTATCGCCGGCTTCCCGGTCCTCGACGTTAAGGTCACCCTGTTCGACGGTTCTTACCACGAGGTCGACTCCTCCGAGGCCGCCTTCAAGATCGCCGGTTCCATGGCTATCAAGGACGCCCTCAAGAAGTCCGATCCGCAGCTGCTCGAGCCGATCATGGCTGTCGAGGTCGAGACCCCCGAGCAGTACATGGGCGACGTTATGGGCAACCTCTCCGGTCGCCGCGGCAAGATCGAGGGCATGGAGGATCGCAAGAACACCAAGCTCATCCGTGCCAAGGTGCCGCTGGGCGAGATGTTCGGTTACGCTACCGACCTTCGCTCCCAGACCCAGGGCCGTGCATCCTACACGATGCAGTTCGACTCTTATGAGCCTGCGCCCAAGTCCATCGTGGACGAGGTCATGAGCAAGAACGCCTAAGTTCGAGCTCCCTGTTACGTAATCCGCGAGAACATCTCTCGCACTCTTTGGAGGTTTAAGTTGGCTACCCAGAAGATCCGCATTCGCCTCAAGGGCTATGATCACGAGGTCGTCGATCAGTCCGCGAAGCTCATTGTCGAGACCGCTCAGAAGACCGGCGCTCGCGTTTCCGGTCCTGTCCCCCTGCCCACCGAGCGCAACCTGTACACGGTTATCCGCTCGCCGCACAAGGACAAGGACTCCCGTGAGCAGTTCGAGATGCGCACCCACAAGCGCCTCATCGACATCCTCGACCCCACCTCGGGCACCGTTGATTCGCTCATGCGTCTCGATCTCCCCGCTGGCGTCGACATCGACATCAAGCTCTAAGCTTTTTGCTCGATAGTGCGATTTGTAAGGCCGCAGCCCTAAGGGTTGCGGCCTTTTTTGTATCGATGGGGTAAAGGGTCTACACTACTGAGCTATTCGACAAACGGGTGTATGAGTAAAACTGTTGGGGGCAGATATAGATGGTCGAGTGGATCGTTCGTCGTGCGCAGGGCGACCGTGCGCGCGTGGGCACGTTGGCGGGCGTGGTGTGTATTCTCGCCAATGTGGCGCTATGCGCTGCGAAGGGTGCAATTGGCGTGCTGTCGGGATCGGTTTCGATTGTGGCGGACGCCATGAACAACCTGTCCGATGCCAGCTCAAACATCGTGAGCGTGCTTGGCTTTAAGCTGGCGGGCAAGCCGGCAGACCCCGAGCACCCTTACGGCCATGGCCGCTACGAGTATCTCTCGGGTCTGGTCGTGGCGGCGCTCGTGCTGCTCATCGGCCTCGAACTGGTGAAGACCTCGTTTGAGCGCATCGTCCACCCCGAACCCGTCGAGTTCTCGCTTGCCCTGGTGGCAGTCTTGGCGCTTTCGATGGTTGTTAAACTGTGGATGGCGGCCCTCAACCAAAAGCTCGGTGACCGTATTGAGTCTGAGACGCTGCATGCGACCGCGCAAGATTCCAAGAACGATGTCCTTGCCACAGGCGCCGTGTTAGCGTGCGCAATTGTTTCGCAGGTGACGCATATCAATCTTGATGCTTGGGTCGGCCTTGCCGTTGGCGCCTATATTGGCTGGAGCGGTTTTGAGCTCATCCAGGATACGGTGAGCCCGCTTTTGGGTCAGGCGCCCGATCCCAAGCTGGTCGAACATATTCGCGGCAAGATCTTGAGCTACCCTGGCGTTTTGGGCGTTCATGACCTAATGGTTCACGACTACGGTCCGGGCAGGAAGTTCGCAAGCGCTCACGCCGAGATGGCGGCCGAGGCCAGCCCGCTGGAAAGTCATGACACGCTCGATAACATTGAACAGGCATTTAGGGACGAAGACGACATGATTGTCACGCTTCACTACGATCCCATCGTGACCGATGACCCCAAGGTGGCGAGCATGCGCTTGCGCATTCACGCCATGGCCCAACAGATCGATAGCCGCCTTTCGATTCATGACCTGCGCTGTGTGCCGGGTCCTACGCACACCAACGTGATCTTTGACTGTGTGCGTCCCTCGGATTTGGGCATGGGGGCCGATGAGCTCAAGCACGCGTTGGCCCAGAGGGTCGAATCGGAATATCCCAAGTCGATTGCCAAGATTACGATCGACGATGACTACGTAGGGCATACCCACGAGTAGGTCTGCGCCGGCAAAGCACGTTATACAGAAGGGGAGAATATGAAGAGGCTGTATCTGCTCCGCCACGGCCAGACGGAATTCAACGTAAAAAAGCTCGTCCAGGGTCGCTGTGATTCACCGCTTACCGATTTGGGCCGTCAACAGGCCCAAGCGGCAGCCGAATGGCTCAAAGCCCACGGCGTCGTTCCCGACAAAGTGGTCTCATCGCCTTTAGGCCGAGCCATGGACACGGCAAGTCTCGTCGCATGCGAGATCCTCGGTCCGGATGCTACTGTCGAGCCCTGCGAAGGCATCATCGAGCGCGGCTATGGGACCTTCGAGGAAGGCCCGCACGACGCATTGCCTACCGACGTTTGGGATCCGGGCGAGGATTTGGTCCCCTTCGGAGGAGAAGGAAGCCGCGCGCTGCAAGAACGCATGGTAGACACCCTCACCAATCTCATGGGCGCCGAGGGCATCGAAACCCTTCTAGCAGTAAGCCACGGCAGCGCCAGCCGCCAATTCATCAAGGCTGCAGCTCCAGAGGGCTTCGAGCTCCCAGCAAAACTCCCCAACTGCGCCATTATGATCTTCGATTTCGACGATGCGCGAGAAGAGGACGATACGCCCCAATGCAAGTTCACCTTGCAGCAAATTGTGGGTCCCCAACAATGTCATTAGCCTGAGCGAGCAGGGTTAAGCAGACATCAACGTGTCGTCTCCCGAGCTTGCAGAGGGGCGGCGAAATATATTAAGTTTGTCGCGAGTTCCGCACGCAAAGGAAAGCACTTAATGTGCTTTCCGTCTTGCGCAGGACTGTAGAGCAGCAAACTTAATATATTTCGCCGCCCCTCTGCCAAGCCCAGGCGACTCCACGCACTTTACCTGCGTAAACAATGTGAGTGAAATATGAATCTCGATGGATACGCCCGCAGCCGTGTATACTAAACAGCTGTGTGTAACCAGGGGAGTATTCTGGCTGGACAAAATGCCTGCTTAATAGGGTTGTCAGGTAGTTCGGACGCAATACAAGGCTGGGGAGCACGTCGTGTAAGTAGTGGTCCTCTAGGGGCGTACGCTCGGTGGTGTACGCATTGTCCCAAGACCACGCGAGAGTTGGGATCATATCTTGATCAGCATGATTCTCGGCCGCAAGATTGGCATGACCCAGGTTTGGGACGAGGACGACAACGTCGTTCCCGTCACGGTCATCCAGGCTGGCCCCTGCGCTGTCTCGCAGGTTAAAACTCAGGCAACCGACGGCTATGACGCCGTCCAGATCGGTTTCGGCGACATCAAGGCCAAGAACGTGAACAAGCCCATGGCTGGTCACTTCGCCAAGGCTGGCGTCGAGCCTGTCCGCTTCCTTCGTGAGGTCCGCGTCGAGAACGGCGAGGAGCACAAGGTCGGCGAGGTCGTCACCGTCGCTGATTTCGCTGATGTCGAGAAGGTCGACGTCATCGGTACCTCCAAGGGTAAGGGCTTCCAGGGTCGCATCAAGCGCTGGGGTCAGCGCCGCGGTCCTATGACGCATGGTTCTCACTTCCAGCGTCACCCCGGTTCTATCGGTCAGTGCGCCTATCCTGCGCGCGTCCTCAAGGGCGTCAAGATGGCCGGCCACATGGGTAACGAGCGCGTTACCGTCAAGAACCTTTCCGTTGTCCGCATCGATGCCGAGCAGAACCTCATCTTGGTCAAGGGCGCTGTCCCGGGTGCCAAGAATGGTCTCGTCGCCATCCGTATGGCCTAAGGGCCCAGCCCATTTAGCCCAGCGTCATACCAAGGAGAACACTTAAATGGCAAAGTTTGAAGTAAAGAACAGCGAGGGCAAGAAGGTCGCCGAGGCCGAGCTCGCCGCTGAGGTGTACGGCATCGAGCCGAACATCCACGTTATGCACCACATCGTCAAGTGCCAGATGGCCTCTTGGCGTCAGGGCACCCAGTCCGCTAAGGGCCGCTCTGAGGTTTCCGGTGGCGGCAAGAAGCCTTGGCGTCAGAAGGGCACCGGTCGTGCCCGCCAGGGTTCCATCCGTGCTGCCCAGTGGCGTCACGGTGGCGTTGTCTTCGCCCCCAAGCCCCGTTCCTACGCTAAGCGTATGAACAACAAGGAGGTCAAGCTGGCTATGCGCTCTGCGCTGTCCGCCAAGCTGGCCGATGGCGAGCTCGTGCTCGTCGACGACTACGGCTTCGAGAAGCCTTCCACCAAGGCTGCCGTTGCCATGCTCAAGGCTCTTGGCCTTGAGGGCAAGCGTCTGACCATCATCGTTCGCGATGAGGACGTCAACGCCTACCTGTCGTTCCGCAACATTCCCAAGACGTTCATCATCACTGCCGACGAGGCCAACACCTATGATCTCGTCAACAACAACGCTGTGCTGATGCCCGCCGACATCGCCGCTCACTTCGGGGAGGTGCTTGCATAAATGACCGCCCACGAGATCATCATCCGTCCGATCGTGTCCGAGCGTTCCTTCTCCGGCATGGAGCAGAACAAGTACACGTTCGAGGTCGCCAAGGATGCTAACAAGTATCAGATCAAGGACGCTGTCGAGGAGATCTTCGGCGTCAAGGTCGTTCGCGTGAACACCCTGACGGTCAAGCCCAAGACCAAGCGCGTGCGCTATGTCGCCGGCAAGACCCGTTCTTGGAAGAAGGCCATCGTTACGCTGGCCGAGGGCGACACCATCGAGGTCTTTGGCAACCAGGCCTAAGACTCGCTGCTGTTGAGTGAGCTCATGCCTCCCAAATAGGGGAGGCGAGAGCTCAAGGTTTTGGGCGTATAAAATGGACACGCCCGGAACCGTGTATACGTCCGGTGTCATCGCACCCGAGGCAGAACCTCGAATCCCTGTCTGCGATGGCTAACGGATACCTATTGAAAGGGATTGTAATGGCTGTAAAGCACCTTAAGCCGACCTCCGCTGGCAGGCGTTGGCAGACGATCTCCGACTTCTCCGAGATCACCTGCACCAAGCCCGAGAAGTCTCTTCTCGAGCCCCTGCCCAAGAAGGCCGGTCGTAACAACAACGGCCGCATCACCACCCGCCACCAGGGCGGCGGCGTGAAGCGTCGTTACCGCGTGATCGACTTCAAGCGCAACAAGGACGGCGTGCCCGCCAAGGTTGCCACGATCGAGTACGATCCGAACCGTTCCGCTCGCATCGCTCTGCTGCACTATGCTGACGGTGAGAAGCGCTACATCCTGGCCCCCAAGGGCCTCGAGGTCGGTCAGACCGTCATGTCCGGTTCTGACGCCGACATCAAGCCGGGCAACGCTCTGCCCCTCGCCGACATCCCCGTCGGTACGCTCATCCACGCCGTCGAGTTCCAGCCGGGCAAGGGCGCCGCTATCGCCCGTTCCGCCGGTAACTCCTGCCAGCTGATGGGTAAGGAGGGCAAGTACGCCATCGTCCGTATGCCTTCCTCTGAGATGCGCCGCATCCTCGTTACCTGCCGCGCCACCGTCGGTGAGGTCGGCAACGCTGATCACGCCAACATCGTCATCGGCAAGGCCGGCCGTAAGCGTCACATGAACGTGCGCCCGACCGTCCGCGGTACCGTTATGAACCCTGTCGACCACCCGCACGGCGGTGGCGAGGGCAAGAACCACACCTCTGGTCGTCCCTCTGTTACCCCCTGGGGTAAGCCGACGAAGGGCCTTCGTACGCGCAAGAAGAAGAAGGTCTCGAACCAGCACATCATTCGTCGCCGTAAGAAGTAATTTCGGATACCGAGTTTTAGGAGAAAGCACTTATGAGCAGAAGTCTCAAAAAGGGCCCGTTCGTGGAGACTCGCCTTCTCTCGCGTATCACCGCGATGAACGAGGCTGGCAAGAAGGACGTCGTGAAGACTTGGTCCCGCGCGTCCACCATCTTCCCCGAGATGGTTGGTCACACCATCGCCGTCCACGACGGCCGCAAGCATGTGCCCGTGTATGTTACCGAGTCCATGGTTGGTCACAAGCTCGGCGAGTTTGCGCCGACTCGTACGTTCCGTGGCCACAAGGCCAAATAGGGGGTTAACCGTAAATGGCAACTAAGTCTATTGAAACTGAGGCCACCGAGGTTCGCGCCGTCGCTAAGTACGTGCGTGTTTCCCCCAGCAAGGCCCGCCTGGTGGTCGATCTGATCCGCCGCAAGCCTGTCGCTCAGGCCTTCGACATCCTCCACTTCTGCGACCGCGCCGTCGCCGTGGATGTCGAGAAGGTTCTCCGTTCCGCCGTTGCGAACGCCGAGAACAACAACGGTCTGCGTGCCGACAACCTGGTTGTCGCTGCTGCCTATGTTGACGAGGGTCCGACGCTTAAGCGCATCCGTCCCCGCGCCAAGGGTTCCGCTTCTCGCATTCTGAAGCGTACTTCCCACATCACCGTCGTCGTTGCTCCTCGAAAGGAGGCGTAAAGCTGTATGGGTCAGAAAGTCTACCCCACCGGCTTCCGTCTTGGCATCACCGAGAACTGGCGCTCCCGCTGGTTCGCAGAGAAGGATTACGCTAAGACCCTCGGTAACGATCTCGAGATCCGCAAGTACCTCGAGAAGCGTCTCTCCCGCGCAGCTGTCTCCCGCGTCGAGATCGAGCGCGCTGGCGACAAGGTGAAGGTCATTATCTTCACCGCTCGCCCCGGCGTTGTCATCGGTAAGAAGGGTGCCGAGATCGATACCCTTCGCACCGAGCTCGAGAAGGTCGCTGGCGTCTCCAAGGGCCAGCTCTCCGTCGACGTTGTCGAGATCAAGCGCCCCGAGCTCGACGCCAACCTCGTTGCTCAGTCTATCGCTGAGCAGCTCGAGGGCCGCGTTGCCTTCCGTCGCGCTATGCGCAAGGCTGTCCAGTCCGCCCGCAAGGCCGGCGCTAAGGGCATCCGTATCCAGTGCTCCGGTCGTCTCGGCGGTGCCGAGATGGGCCGTCGTGAGTGGTACCGTGAGGGTCGCGTGCCTCTGCACACCCTCCGTGCCAAGATCGACTACGGCACGGCTGTCGCCAGCACCACCATGGGTGCCTGCGGCGTGAAGGTCTGGATCTACCTGGGCGAGAAGCTCCCGGGCCAGCCTGTTCCCAACCCTGCACTCGAGGGCTCTTCCCGTCCTCGTCGTCGTAACTCCGAGAGGAGGGGTCAGTAGTGCTTGCCCCTAAGCGTATTCTTCACCGCAAGGTGCAGCGTGGCTCCATGAAGGGCCAGGCCAAGGGTAATACCGAGCTGCATTTCGGCGAGTTTGGTATCCAGGCTCTCGAGGCCCATTGGATCACCAACCGTCAGATCGAGGCCGCTCGTGTTGCCATGACCCGCTACATGAAGCGTGGTGGTCGTGTCTACATCACGATCTTCCCCGATAAGCCCATCACTAAGAAGCCTGCCGAGACTCGCATGGGTTCTGGTAAGGGTAACCCCGAGGAGTGGGTGGCCGTCGTCAAGCCCGGCCGCATCATGTTCGAGGTCAAGGGCGTGCCCGAGGAGGTCGCTCGCGAGGCTCTGCGTCTGGCGCAGCACAAGCTCCCCATCAAGACCAAGATCGTCGCTAAGCCTGCCGCTACAGAGACGGCCGAGGAGGAGAACTAATGAAGCCCGCAGAGATTCGTGAGCTCTCGGACGCTCAGCTCGTTGAGAAGCTGAAGGAAATGCGCGCCGAGCTCTTTAACCTTCGTTTCCAGATGGCCACCAGCCAGCTGGACAACACCGCTCGCGTCAACACCGTGAAGAAGGACATCGCTCGCGTCCTCACGGAGCAGCGCGCCCGCGAGATCGCAGCGGAGAAGTCCGCTGTCGCCGAGTAGGACCTAAGGAGAGAACATGACTGATTCGCGTAACTCGCGTAAGGTCCGTACGGGTGTCGTTACCTCCGTCTCCGGTGCCAAGACCATCGTTGTCACCATCACCGAGCGCAAGCGTCACCCCAAGTACGGCAAGATGATGACCAGCTCCAAGAAGCTGCACGCTCACGACGAGGAGTGCACGGCTGGCGTGGGCGATACCGTCCGCGTTATGGAGACCCGTCCTATGTCCAAGATGAAGCGTTGGCGCCTCATCGAGGTCGTCGAGCGCGCTAAATAAGCAGTCGCTCTTACGACTTGTACGTTTCCGAAGATGTGCGTATGCCTGGCTTGCATACCACGGGCCGCATAAAGGCTGCGCACCTCTCTTCGGTTCTTAGTTCGGAGGAACATCTACCATGATTCAGATGCAAACCATGCTGAACGTCGCCGACAACTCCGGCGCTCGCAAGATTCGCTGCATCAAGGTGCTTGGCGGTTCCAAGCGTCGTTATGCAGGCATCGGCGATGTGTTCATCGGTGCTGTCCAGGAGGCTACTCCTGGCGCCAACGTCAAGAAGAAGGACGTTGTCCGTTGCGTCGTCGTTCGCACCGTTAAGGAGATCCGCCGCAAGGATGGCTCCTACATTCGCTTTGATGATAACGCCTGCGTTGTCATCAACAACGATGGTTCGCCCGTCGGCACCCGTATCTTCGGGCCCGTCGCTCGCGAGCTTCGTGACAAGAAGTACATGAAGATCGTCTCGCTCGCTCCCGAGACCCTGTAGTTAGGGGAGATATATGTATATCAAGAAGGGCGATAAGGTCCAGGTTCTCTCTGGTAAGGATCGCGGCAAGCAGGGCGTTGTCCTGCGTGCTCTCCCTGCCGAGAACAAGGTCGTTGTCGAGGGCGTTTCGGTCGTCAAGAAGGCCGTCAAGCCCAACGCTGCCAACCAGCAGGGCGGCATCGTTTCGCAGGAGGCTCCTATCGATGCCTCCAACGTCAATCTCGTTTGCCCCGAGTGCGGTAAGGTTACCCGCGTCGGTCACGAGAAGGACGGCAAGAACAAGCTGCGCGTCTGCAAGAAGTGCGGCCACAAGTTCTAAGCTGCCCGCAACATCTAAGTTGCTAGCAAAGGCCCGGATGCCACGGCACCCGGGCCTTTTTCTATCCCTACTCATTGGGGACAGACATAAATGAGTGGCTATACTCATTGGGGACAGACTTAAATGAGTGGCCATACTCATTGGGGACAGACATAAATGACTAGTCGTTGGGGACGTTCTTTAACGGCTAGTTGATGGAGACAGTCTTGCCACGAAAGCGTCGTACGGGGAACGCCCCCAGGTTTCGGCAGCCTGGGACAGTCCCTATGTGCCGGCAGTTAGGGATGGTCTTTTGATGTCTGATGCCCCTAGGGGGCAGAGTAAGACAGCCTGCTTTGCCTTTAGGGGTTTTGGTGTTCCGCCTTTTTCTGCATCATAACGATCGATGCATGCGTATTTACGCACAGAGTCTTGCGCGATAATGCGCATAGCCGCGCAAATATCTGCTAATTATGGTTTAATAATAACCGATAAACAAATAAACACGCAAATACAAGCAAATGCGCGCAAATTTGTGCGAATATAAGGCTGTTGGAAATGAAGAACTTCCGATAACTCAGGAGGTACATGATGACAGATTCCAAACAGGCTCCGCTCGACGCCGAAGCAGCCGCTAAGGCGGCGTTTGCCTCGGTCCAAGATCAGCCGTTCCCTAACGACATCTTTACGGCTCCCGAGCTTCGTTGGGCTGTGATCGGGTGCGGCGTTATCGCCAATCAGATGGCCCAGTCTCTCGCCCTTGCCGGCCGCAAGCTTGCGGGCGTCGCCAACCGCACGCTGTCCAAGGCCCAGGCTTTTGCCGAGCAGTATGGCGTCGAGAAGGTGTACGAGACGGTTGAGGACCTCTACGTCGATCCTGACATCGACGCCGTTTATATCACCACGCCGCATAACACGCATATCACCTACCTGCGCGCCGCTCTGGCAGCTGGCAAGCACGTGCTCTGCGAGAAGGCCATCACCCTTAACTCCGCCGAGCTCGACGAAGCACGTGCCATTGCCGACGAGCATAACGTGGTCCTTATGGACGCCACCACGGTGCTCCACATGCCCTTGTATCGGGAGCTGCGCCGCCGCATGGATGCCGGCGAGTTTGGCCGCATGAACCTCGCTCAGCTCAACTTTGGCAGCTACAAGGAATACGGCGACCTGACCAACCGGTTCTACAACCGTAGTCTCGCCGGCGGTGCCATGCTCGATATTGGCGTCTATGCCCTGTCCGTCATGCGTCTCTTTATGGCAAGCCAGCCTGTTGAGGTCGTTTCGCTCGGCAACACCTGTGAGACCGGCGTTGACGTTGCGGGCGGCATCGTCTGCCGTAATGCCGAGCAGCAGCTGGGCGTGGTGAGCCTTACGCTCCACTCCAAGCAACCCAAGCGCTCGGTCATCAGCTTTGACAAGTGCTATATCGAGGTCAACGAGTATCCTCGCGCCGATCACGCGACCATCGTGTGGACTGCGGACGGGCGCCGTGAGGAGGTCCACACCGGCACCGAGGCTTACGCCCTGTGCTACGAGATGGCCGACCTGGAGAAGGCCGTTGCCGGCGATGATTCGAAGCGCGAGCTTCTGGATTATGCTTCTGATGTTATGGAGCTTATGACCAAGCTCCGCGCCGACTGGGGAGTCGTGTACCCCGAGGAGGAGTAAGCGATGCTTGCGGAGGATAGGCTCAACGCGATCGTGTCAATGGTCCAGCAGACTGGCTCGGTTACTGTGCAAGAGCTTGTCGATACCTTGGGCGTAACGGCGTCTACCATTCGGCGCGACCTGCAGACGCTCGATCGAGCACACCGTATCGCCAAGGTCCACGGCGGAGCGACGAGTCTTGAGCGCGCACACGTGACGCGCGACCTAACGCTCAATGAGCGCAGCGACCTCCATAACGACGATAAGGAGCGTATCTGCGCCCGCGCCGCGGCGCTGGTGGAGCCCGAGAGCTTTGTATACATCGACTCGGGCTCGACGACGCTCAAGCTCATCGAGCATCTTCCACACCTTGAAGATGTCACCTATGTGACCGATTCCGTGCTCCATGCTCAGCACCTCGCTTTGCGCGGCATGCGTACCGTGGTGCTGGGCGGCGAGCTCAAGCCCGAGACCGAAGCACTCGTTGGCCCCGATGCCTTGGCAACCTTAGACCGCTACAACTTCAACTGTGGCTTTTGGGGTTCTAACGGCATTGCCGCCGAGCAGGGCTTCACGGCGCCCGATATCGAGGAGGCGCAAGTAAAGCGCATCTCGATGCGCCATACGGCCAAGCGCTTTGTAATCTCGGACGCCAGTAAATTTGGCATGGTGGCGCCCGTCAAGTTCGCGGACTTTCGCGACGCAACGATAATTACCGCAGGCGAGGTGCCCGCCAAGTACCGGGCAATGGACAACGTCATCACGGTCTAGCGACGGGACAAAGCCAAAACCATCACAAAGGTGCCTGTCCCCATTGTGGTGGTTAGTAACGAAAACCGAGTAGTTTTCTCAATAGAAAAGCGGCAACGTCCATCACAGGCGTTGCCGCTTTCGTTGTCCGCCGGTTTGTCTAAGCCTGTAACAACTGGACCGTTAAAAGTGAGTTAGATGTTACAGATTGAGATACTTCCGAACCGCACCATCCCTTTGTCTCAATCTGTAACATCTGGGACCGATTTTGCCGAGTTATTGTTACAGATCGAGATTTTCCCTTGAGGGGGATTTGAATGTCTCGATCTGTAACAGATAGACCGGAAAATGGGTTCTAACTGTTACAGATCGAGATGTTTTTGGGGCCGCGGCTGAGCCATCGTGGCTGCTTGACGTTTGCCCAGATAAAACCTGCCAAAATAAACCTGTCCCTTTTTGGCAGGTTTTAGGGCTCCCAGGGGCAGGGGGCTTCGATGTAGATGTGCTCGCCGGTTACGGGATGGGTAAAGGATACGCTGTGGGCGTGGAGCATGAGGCCACAGGGGCGCGGCGTTCCGTACAGGTCGTCGCCAACCAGGGGATGATGCTCGCTTGCCAGGTGCACGCGGATCTGGTGTTTGCGGCCCGTGAGCAGCTCAACATCGATATACGAACGGGTGGGCAGGCCTCGACGGCTCTTAAGGCGCTTGAGCACCTTCACGCGCGTCTGCGACGGCTTGCCGCTGGCGCCGACGCGCATCTTGCGGCTATCGTGGCGATCGCGGGCGATGGGCTTGTCGATGAGCTTTTCTTTCCAGTCGATCTTGCCCTCGGCGAGCGCCAGATAGTGCTTTTCGAAGGCGTGGTCGATGACCATCTGGTCAAAGGCGGGCTGCGTCTGCTTGTCGAGCGAGAACAACACCACGCCGGTAGTGTCGCGGTCCAAGCGGTTGAGCGGCTGCATGTCGGTCGCGGCAAAGCCGTCGCCCATCGCCAGCAAAAGGTCGCTGGCATAGTCGGTAAGCGTGCGCTCGCCGGTGCCGTCGCCGTGGACGATCATGCCGGCGGGCTTATCGATGGCCATGAGCCAGGCGTCGCAGTAGAGGACTTGGGGTTCTTCGTTCACGTGTAAGCCTTTCGGTTAGCTAATTCCCACAAACATGCAGCCCGAAGTGGCGCCGCGCAGGCGGGCGGCGGGCTTACGGCCGGCCTGCGCGGCCTCGACGGCGCGACGGACGCGTGCGACGGCGCGGCCAATCTCATCGGCTTCGAGCAGGGTTCCGTCGACCATGAGACGGCGCACGCCGGCGTCGAGCAGCTGTGGAACCTGCGGTGTGAGGTCGATGGGGTAGGCGTCGTACAGGCGCGAGCGGCCGTGGATGTCGGTACGCACCGGCATGACCTTGCCGTCGATATTCTTGAGCGACAGCTTGCGGGCGCGCAGGCGGCAGTGGGCGCAATCGTGGATGCAGCCATTGGCCACCTGCAGGATACAGTGCTCGCTCGTCATAACGCGCGGGCGGCCGAAAACGGTGATGCCCAGGGCCGCGGGCGCGGAGGTACCAAGCGAGATAATCTCGTCGAGCGTGATCTCGGGCGAGAGCCAAAACGCCCCGGCTCCGCGCTCGGCGAGTGCCTCCATGCAAGGCGTGTTGTGCACGGGCAGGCAAGAGCGAATCTCGGCCGTGGCACCAACCTGGGCGGCCAGGGCAAGCTCAGAGATGTTACCAATAGCGACCGTGGCACCGGCAACGACCCACGGGTCGACGCGCGCGTGGTCGACGGCGTGGCAGACCTCATCGAGCACGGGAACAATACCCTGCTCAAACGCATCGGCGGGGGAGAGCTCGGCCGCATCGAGCGCGTCGGTGGTCATGTAGATGCGCGCGGCTCCCTCCGCGCGCGCTGCCTCGGCGGCCTCGAGCGAGGTGACGGTGGCGCAGATCTGTGGCTCATCGCGGTAGTGCTCGGGCGCGGGGCGGGAATCACTGGTGACAATCGCCGGCAGCTCGAGCGTGTGGGCGCGCTCCTCGTAAGGCGCCAGAATGGCCTCCTCGAGCGCCTTGCAAGCGGCGGCGCGCACCTTGTGCACAGCGGAGAAACCCATGCCACAGCCCTCATCGAGCGCCACATCAAAGCTCGCGGCCTCAAAGGGAGAGGAGCCCATACGCCCGACGTGCTCCACCAGATCGGACGCCTCAACCGCGCGGGTCTTGGCGGCCTCGACGGTAAAGCCGGTGGCGGTGGCGGTGAGCGTGGGGTCGTCGCAGCAGGTGAGCGTGACGGTAAACGGCTCGCCCAGACGCGCCGCGACGGACACGTCTACGGCGCGGCGGCGCAGCACGTCGCGCTTGAGCGCGGCGCCGGCAGCGTCAATGGCGCGCTGGCTGCGAATCACACGCACGCGGCAGCCCTCGGGCATACTACGGGGCACGCGGCACTCGATGATGTCGCCGGCGGCGGCATCATAGGCGGCGATGGTAGTCAGGAACTGGTCGAACTCATCGTCGTGACGAAGCTCCAACAGGTCGCCCTTGCCCACGGGCTCAAACAGCTCAATGCGGGCGATGGCGGCGCGGCGACGACGGTCGTCGGGTTTGAGCCCGCGCACGTCGCGGTTGGCCAGACGGCTGCCCAGCACCGTGCCCACGATCTGACCGCGGTTGTTGGAGCGCTCGTAGCTCATCATCTCGTCGCCCGAGGTGCCGTCCTGATAGGCGTGCGTAAAGTCGCGGTTAAAGCAGCGCTTGAGTTGGCGCTGGCGAGCGGCGTCCTCGTCCTTATCTACGACGGCCCCGGCCAGCATGTCATCGATCTGATGACGATACACATCGACGATGGAGTACACGTAATCGGGCGCCTTCATACGGCCCTCGAGCTTGAGCGATGCGGCGCCGGCGTCATACAGGCGGCGAACAAGCTGTGAAGTGTTGGTGTCGCGCGGGCATAGCGCGCGCTCGCGACCGGTAGGGGAGAGCGTGCGGCCGTTCTCGTCGATCAGCTCGTAGGGCAGACGGCAGGGCTGAGCGCACATGCCGCGGTTGGCCGAGCGGCCCGCCATGGCAAAGCTCGACAGCAGGCACAGGCCCGAGTAGCAAAAGCAGATGGCGCCGTGGCTAAAGACCTCCAGGTCAACGTCGGGCGCGGCGTCGTGGATGGCGGCGATCTCGTCGATGGAAAGCTCGCGCGAGAGGGTCACGCGGTCGGCGCCCTGCTCGCGGCACCAGATGGTTCCGCGGTCATCGTGGATGTTCGCCTGGGTCGAGATATGGGTCTCGATGCCGGGCATGGTGCGCTTGACCTCAAAGAACAGGCCCCAGTCCTGGATGATAAAAGCGTCGGCGCCCAGCGTGGAGCAGCGGTGGATGAGCTGCAGTGCATCGTTCATCTCGGACTGCTTGATGACGATGTTGACCGTGACGTAGACGCGCGAGCCGGCCAGGTGCGCAGCGCGGCAGGCCTGCTCAAAAGCCTCATCGGTAAAGTTGGTGGCCTTGCGGCGGGCGTTGAAGCTGCCCATGCCACAGTAGATGGCGTCTGCCCCGGCGGCGAGCGCGGCGGCAAAGGGCTCCGGGCCTCCGGCGGGGGCCAGAAGCTCGGGCCTGCGGTTGGTGGTTCGGCTGGCGGTTGCGGTCATATCCTGCCTTTCAAAATGCTCAGATATTCAAAAGTATAGTGGCGGCGGCGCGAAGGGCGATGCCCGCAGCCTAAGCAGGACAAAGTCTTCAGCAGCCTGGGCTGGCTGACCCCGTGGAGAACCGTTCAGCGGTTCGGGGAAACCGTTGGGCGATAAAATATTCTCGAATTCTGATAATTATCTTGCAGCTGGCGAAATCATCCCCTACTATCCCAATCAAGCGCGGTGTTCAGACCGAACTGTGCCTCCCGGTGCGAACGCCGCGCTCACGCTCTCTATTTGATCGTAAGGAGAAAAACATGAGCAAGACCGTCGTGTCTTCCGATAACGCGCCCGCAGCCATCGGCCCGTATTCTCCCGGTATCCAGACCGGCAACATGGTGTTCCTGTCCGGCCAGCTGGGCATCGATCCCGCGACCGGCAAGCTGCCCGAGGGCATCGAGGCCCAGGCCAAGCAGTCCCTCGCCAACGTCGAAGCCCTGCTGACCGCTGCCGGCGCTACGTTTGCCGATGTCGTCAAGACCACGGTCTACCTGGCTGACATCGCCGACTTTGCCGCCGTGAACGAGATTTATGCCTCCAAGTTTGAGGCCCCGTTCCCCGCGCGCAGCGCTTTCCAGGTTGCCGCTCTTCCGGCTGGCGGTCTGGTCGAGATCGAGGTCGTCGCCGCTCTCTAAGGCGTTGGCAACAACTAAACATGACATGCAAAAAGACCCTGCAGCGCGTGTGAGCTGCAGGGTCTTTTGTCACGTGACGGATCGCTTGCGGAGCCACCAAGGGCAGTCTTTTTGGGACGGGGCCATTTTAGCTACCCCTATATGCAGGATTGATTTTACTTGCGGCTCATCGAAATCGTGGGCAGAGGGAGGGTAGCTAAAATAGCCCCGTCCCAAAAAGACTGCCCGCGCTCCATTTTGCTCGTTAGCCCTCCTTGCGAACTTTTTGCAGGTAGCGGTAGACGCTGGGCTCCGAGATGCCCAGCGCGGTGGCAGCGCAGGCAACAGCGCCCTTGAGCATAAATACGCCGTTGCCGTTAAGGTGGCGAATAACGTCCACGCGATCGGCCTGCCCAAGCGAGGCGACATCCTGGCCGCGGCTTTCGAGCAACTCGGAAATGCTGCGGTCGATGAGCTCCTGTGTAGACTCCGAAAGAATTTCGACCTCGATAGACGCGGGCTCCGCCTGCCTTGGCGCAGCGTCGAAGCAGGCCATGAGCTGCTGAGCCATGGCGTTGATGGAGCGTACCGTGGAAAGATCGGTGTTGACGCAGAGCATGCCGACGATCTCGTTATCCTCGCGAATAAAGTACGTTGCGGATTCCAACGCCTTGCCACCGGCACCGCGCCCCTCGTAGCCCGTAATAAACGGCAGGTCGCGATACTTGGGATCGTGCATGATCTTGAGTGCAAGATCGGTGGCGGGACCGCCGACCTTGCGGCTGCTCACGATGCCGTTGCGGATATCGACGATGGCGTGGTCGGGATCCGAGAAATCGTGCAGCACGATTTCGCTGTTTTTGCCGAGTATCTGCTCCAGGAAATCGACCATCGGCAAAAAGCGACGTACAGTCTCGTTCACGGGCAACTCCTTTGGATGAAATCGGAAGTTTCATAACAATTTTTTCTCATGGTAACACGGTGTCTATTGACTCGTATATTCGCAGGTACATTGCGTAATACAGACGAACGGTAGGATTTTGGCGGTAAGCGGTCGACCAAAAGAAAAGTTAGATGTTATTTTGACCAGACACTTTCCTGACCTGCGGAAATGCGTTGTCTCAGCTGAAAAATAGTCTGATAACAAAAAATTATTATTGAGAATGAGAAAGAGCACCGACATCATTCAGGTGGCGCTCATTCTTTCGGCAATCGACACGGCCCTTCAGGCCTTCGCTCCCTTCCGCCGCATCGGCGGCGGCCTGCTGGGCGGTCTTCCCACCAGCGCCCTTGGCCAGAACGTGGGCATCATCTGCTCCAACAAGGTCGTCAACAAGTGGGTCTTTGTGATCATCGCGTCCGTCTTTGCCATCGCCGGCCTGTTCCCGCAGCTTTCTGCCGTCCTTTCCGCTATCCCGCAGCCTGTCATCGGCGGCGCGACCGTCGGCGTCTTTGGCACCATCACCATGAACGGCGTGCGCATGTTCACCCGCGAGGGCCTTACGCAGCGCACTACCACCATCGTCGGCACCTCCGTCGTCTTTGGCCTGGGTATCTGGATGGCCAGCGGTTGCCTTGCCGGCGAGGGCATGCCCACCTGGGTGTCCACCGTCATCGGCTCCAATGCCGTAACCCCCACCGCCATCATGGCCATCGTGCTCAACCTGATCCTTCCGCAGACGCCGGTCATGGCTCAGCACATCGATGCCGCCAAGGACGCTGCCGTGGATCTGGTCTTGCCCGAGAGCAAGAAGTAACCAATTCGGTGCTATTCGTCGGCGGACGCATCGCCTCGTCCGCCGACGTCATGCGGCGCCAAGCCGCACTTCAAAGGGCTTGTCCCGTGGGTAAAATAAGGCTGACGGCAGCCCAAGTGGTGAAGAGCTGGGCAGTGTCGTTGTTTAGATTAAGGGGTCGATGCCTTAACGGCGTCGACCCCTCTTTTTATGCTTCGGACGCTGCTTGAGTGCCTCGGAAAGTCCGATGAGCGCTGTGAGGAGCGAGACCAGAGCGGTCAGGAGCTTCCGGAACGGTCCGTGTGCGGTGGTGTACCGCCCCTTTTGCGTGCGCCGCTTGTCGAATTACGTTATAGCTAGCTATATTATCGGAAAGTATAATATAGCTAGCTATAACGTAAAGGAAGCTGAGGGTCCGCCCCGTGTTGTTGGTGACGGGGCTTTGCCCGATCGCGTGGTCTTTAGCATTTGCGGTTGAGTGCTCCGTGGATGTTGAGTGGTGGCTGGAGTAGAGCGACGAGTTGAGCGAACGCAGGAGCGGGCGCCGAGGCCTCGTTACTGAAAATTCATTTGTTAAACCTGGCAACCGTGGGTAGAATGAAGTCGACGGCAGCCCAAGGGTGATAGCTGGGCAGCGCCGTTGCTTTGATCAAGGGGTCAATGCCTTAACGGCGTCGACCCCTCTTTTTGTGCTTCGAACACTGCTTGAGTGCCTCGGTAAGTCCGATAAGCGCCGTGAGGAGCGAGACCAAAGAGGTCAGGAGCTTCACGAAATCAATCAGATCGGTCATGGGCATCACCTCCCGTCGCATGGAGGGCGCTGCCCGGCACATGGAACTGCCGTCAACAATAACCAGTCTATCAAACTGCAGCCATAAATACGAATATATGTTCGATAATAACAGCGATCTGACCATCTCAAAGCGCGGCTTTACGCAAAGGTGCCGGGTGGCCGCGCTGGGCGCTTTCATGTCCGCACGGGCGTCTATCCTTACGGCAATGTAGCCGCCTATGTAGCAAGCGGCAGGCAACGGAGAGAGGCCATAACCGTGTCAGCTGAAAAGACGCCGGGTATCTCGGCTATCGATACGACGAACTTTGCGCGCCAGATCGTGCTGGACTTTGAGTTTGCGCCGGTGCCAAAGCAGCGCCAGCGCCGTGGGCTGCGCAACGAGATTATCGAGGTCGGCGCCGTCAAGCTCGATTACCACGGCAACGTTATGGGCGAGTTCTCGCAGTTTGTGCAGACGGAATTTACCGAAGGCGTTGCGTATCCCGTCCGCGAGCTCACGGGGATATCGGCCGTGGACACCGCGATGGCCGATCCGCTCTACATGGTGATCAAAAGGCTCAGCGATTGGATCGGTCGATACTCCGCCCAGGTGGTTTGCTGGAGCGGGACGGACCGTCGACAGCTTTTGACCGAGTGCCAGGCAAAGCACATCGACCTTTCCGCATTTCCTACGGACTGGGCCGACCTGCAGGCGTTTTACACCTCGATCATGGATGTGGGCAGCCATGGGCGCGTTTCGTTGGGCGACGCGGCGATGTGGTTTGGCATTGAGTTCGACGAGTCGACGGGCCACGCTCACAGCGCCCTAGCCGATGCGCGCGTGACCGCCAAGCTGCTCAAGCAGGTGATGGACGGGGACTACCACGTGAGCCCGCGCGCCCAGGAAGTCCGCCAGCGGTGGGGGATGGGCGAGCGAGTCCAGACGTGCCTCTCTAGCAAGTGCCCCGAGCTGGGCGACCTGCTGCTGAAGCTGAAGGCGGAGGGGAGGTAGGGGGCTCATTTGGCGACAAGCGGACGGAATGGTTGCGCGAAGGATTCTAGGATCAGCAGCAGATGACTGCGTTTGGGATCCTGCTCAAGGACGTGCTGACACACGCTGGGACCAAGCAGGTCATGAGCGTGGACATCGAGATGGCTTCCATTATCGAAGAGCGGCTTGCTAACATGATTCGCAGGACGGATAGGCAGAGACCCGTGACGCTGTGTGCGTTATCGTGCACAATGAGATGTACAGGCTGCCAGTGGCGAACTATCCCGACGAGGTTCTGAGCAACTGCATCACCGAGATTTTCGAATACTTCTACGAAGAGGGATTTGGCGGCGTAGAGTAATCTGATTTTACGCGTTTGCAGGAGGAAATCGGTATGGCAGACGAACTTGTTTTTAGTGGTGGCGAGATAGTTTACGCCATGCCTCAACTGCCCAAAGTTACATCTGTGCCGCTGAACGGTAGCGCTGTGCTGGTTGGTTTTAAGGACGCTCCCGATGGGGAGGAGGTCCTCTTTGATTTTGACCCTCAGGCTGAAAAGGCTACGAAGCTCGACTATGAACTTGCGGCCGTTAGCGGGCTCCTCACGGGCGCGTTGAATATCCTTTGGCAGAAAGACTTCAACCTAGAGGGTGCCAAAGAGTGGGGCGACGAGAAGGTTGGCAAATTCGTTCTTACGATTGCCAAGTCTGCGGGTATGACAAAGGCGGATGCAACTCTAGAAGACGCTATTCGCTTTCTAGAGAAAGAGTTTCCTCTTGCCACGGACAAGCTGACTGCCGAGTTTGGCGGCGGGCTCCAACATCATCTGCGGGATTTCTCGCACCACCCGAGCTTGGTTGGCCTTGCGTGTTCGATCCTCTCGCAATTCACGTGCAAAGGCTATGGTACCGATACGGCCGGCCGGTTTGTCGCCTTTGACCTGCCTGCCGCCGCCTTCGATCCCGACTGCCCTCTTGTAGGCAGGAACGTTCCAGAGAAGATCGCGTTTGGCACTCTGTTCTGGGCGATGCATCTCGTGAGCGACATGGCGGGGTCTAGTTCAAACCCCGGTAAGGGGACGGGCATTCCCGGCGTCGTGCTGTCCCTGCTAAAGGAGCTCTCCTCCCTGCCTGTTTTTCAAGACATGCAGATTGCCTATAAGGGCGAGGATATTCGCATTCAGCAATGGATCTCAAAGCTGTTTAACGGAACGGCGTTCAAAACCGAGGACGGCAAGCCCATTCGCTTCGACCTTCGGACAGAAGTCGGTCTTCTCGATCAGGCTTTAAGCCAGGTGCCAGCAGTCGTGGCCAACGAGGTTATCGTTCGTTGTCTCTACATGCTTTCAAGGCTCAAGGCCGAGCTAGAACGTTGCGAAGTGAGTGATGCCTCCGGCTTGCGCAAGCTCAAGGCTTCGCATTTTATGCCCTATAACAGTAGGGCCCTCACTCGCATGGTCACGGTTTCGAGCACTTCGTTCGTTCTGGCAAATCTGGCGACGGCGGCGGTCAGGGCGGGTATCGAATGCGAGGGGAACAAGGTCGGTTTCGCCCAGAAGTTCTTCTTGCGAATAAACTACATTGGAGTTGGACGCCTTGCGTTTGCCCTCCATGCCGACTGGGGCTATATGGCGGAGGAAATGTCCGAGGCTTGGGCCGAGCGCGCCAGGCGCCGCCAGGATATCTTCGATGGATTCCACTTTTATAGCCTAGATAGAGAAACGACGAGGATTGCCTTCTCGCTGAAGCTTGCCGCCATCAACTACGACTGCGGGAACGAGAAGAACGAAGTGCGCAAAGGGCAAAAGAGGAGCTGGGCCCGCGCGTGGCAGGATTCGGTCGCGGATGGCCTAGGCATTGATGAAGACGGCTACTTTTTGAGCGAGGAGGACGCGTACGGAGCCCTTGAGGCTATTTCACGGCAGCGAGGCGGTAAGGTACGCGCCTTGCTGGTTGCGCAGGAGTTAGTCGAGTTTTGTCCCTATTCGCAGTTGGGAGATGAAGAGAAGAAGGAATACAAAGGTTTGAAGGAGAGTGGGTCTTGGGTTAAAGATGAATTTCCCAGGAGACAAGACGCAGTTGATTTGGACGCCGTACGTTCCCTAGAGAAACGTTGCGGGACACGCTTCCGCGAGCTTTCAGGTACATTGCCAAAGCTATTGGTGGGCGGCGTCATTGTCGTGGCGGCGGCCGTAGGCGCAGGAGGGGCGGCCGCGGTACTCGCTCCGGATATTGCTGTCGGTATCTTTGGAGGCTCGTTTGTCGGCCTTCACGGGGCTGCGCTTGTCAATGCGAGCCTTGCTGCAGCTGGCGGTGGGGCCTTGGCCGCCGGCGGCATGGGCATGGCCGGTGGCACTGCTTTGATTACGGGCGGCGGCGCCGCGCTTGGTCTATTGGGTTCCGGCGGCGTTGCCTTGGCGGCATCGATGGGGGAGAACTACGCGCAGTTCGTGCTCGTCGAATGTTCGAGGCTCCTTGCTTTTCTTGATGTGGCAACTGACCGCTGCCCGCATGAAGGGGCCATTTTGGTGTGGAAGGCAGCCGAGGCCGTGCAGCGTAGCATCACTGGTGTTGAGGAAGATGTCGAGAAGGAGAATGGAAAGGGGAACCGCAGGGATGACAGGTTGCTTAAGCAACTGAAGAAGGGTCTCAAGTATTTGTCCTCAACACTTGAACAGATCGAGAAGATGCAGAAGCGTGTTGGCGCCGCTGCTGAGCGCGAGTCGCTCAGCAGCTTGTTAGCATCGGGCGGCGAATAGGTCCGGGCGATCTGGCTACAATTCCCTGCCAGTATCGCCATCGATCAAGATGACGCCGTGCTTACCCATCTTTTTGTGAGGCGCGATGAGCGTGACGGCGACTTGCTCGATGTCTTATTTGCCCTTCGATCAGTTCTTGTCAAGCTCCTTTAGGCGGGAGAGGCAGCGATCCAGAAGTCCGCTCTTGGCATATGAGGCAAGAAGCCCGTAAGACTGTGGCAATGTCAAAAGACATACACAAGTGTCGGTCTTTTGACATCGGATGATTTTGGGGAGTGGCGTGCAACGATTGCGCGCCGGCATGACGGCGTCAGCGTTTGCCTACGTTGTAAAATCTAACGATATGAGCATCCCTGTTGCTTCAGTGCTTCGATGCTCTCGTCTTTAGCGCCCTCCGCTCAGTGGAGGACTGACTGCAAGCGGCGTAAACAAGAAAAGGGAGCAAGCGTAAATGAAAGCAACCGAGGCAAATCTACTCGACCTTATGGGCGTGGCGAAGATGCAGTTCGTCATTCCCGTGTACCAGCGAGTTTACTCGTGGAGTGTAAAAGAGTGCGAGGTGCTTTGGGATGACGTCATGCGAGCGGGTCGTGATGGCGTATCGCATTTCGTGGGGTCAATGCTTTATATCCCCGAGTCCGAGAGCTCTGCCACGAGTATTTCGCGCGTGCTTCTGATCGACGGACAGCAGCGCATGACGACGTTTTCGTTGATGATTGCAGCTTTGGCTGACTATTTGGAGAACAACCCCGACAAGGCCGGCTTCCTTGGCGACCTCAAGATCTCAGCGCTTCGGAAGAACTATCTCTTTAACGATGATGACTACAACGGCTTGGCGCGCTACAAGCTGGTGCTCTCGCAGGACGATAAGGAGACGCTGTTCTCCATCGTATCCGGGTCTCCCGTGCCGGATGAAAAATCGGATCGGATCGTCGAGAACCATGCGTTCTTCCGCGAGAAGATGCGTGGTAAATCATTTGATCCGGCAAGGCTTTGGGCGGGGCTAAACCGCGTGCAGGTCATCGACACTAAGCTCACCGCTGGCGTTGACAATGCCCAGCTCATATTTGAGTCCATGAACTCCAAGGGCAAGCCTCTCACGCCCATTGACCTCATCCGTAACTACGTTCTAATGTCGCTTCCCAACGACGAACAGACCAAGCTTTACGAGGGTTACTGGCATCCACTCGAGCGCTTGTTCGGAAAAGGCGGCGAGGACGAGTTCAATGCATTTATCTGGTACTGGCTGTGGCTTAAAGTTCCCAATAGGATGCCGAAGGAGAACGAGGCCTACTACGAGTTTAAGCGCTATTTCGCCGACGACTACGATGGTGACACCGAGGGCCTGCTTAAGGAGCTGCGCGGGTATGCACATAGATACGCCAGCCTGTTCCTTGGTAAGGAGAAGGACGACGGACTGCGCCGAGTGTTCGGCAGAATCGTAAGCCTCGACGTGAAGCAGATAAGGCCCCTCTTAATGTTGCTTTACTCGGTTTACGAGGGGAATGGGCTAAGCCGCAATGCGTTTTTGCGTATCTGCGAGACTATCGAGTCGTTTCTGTTCAGGCGAGCGGTTTGCGGCAGACTTACCACGGGCCTAAATAATTTCTTTGCCGGCATGTATCGCAATCTCGAGCAGCAGGACGATATCGAGGAGTACGTTACGGCGATGCTCCTTATCCACAGCAGCGGTATGACCGCATACTTTCCGACAGACGAGCATTTTGTCGAGGAGTTTAAGACGCGTGACTGCTACAACCGCTTCTCCAAAAAGCGCTATTACCTGGAACGCATGGAGAACTGGCACCACCCGAAGGAGCCCATCTCAGCCGACGAATACCAGATCGAGCACATCATGCCCCAGACGATCGATGATGAGCACGGCTGGAAGGAATCGCTCGGTGAGAACTGGGAAGACGTCCACGACAGGCTGTGCAACAACTTGGGAAATCTTACGCTGACGGGCTACAACCAGGAGTACTCAAACCGGTCGTTCTCGGACAAGATCAATCTGCCTGACGTCGGATTTAAGTGCAGCCCGCTCTACCTAAACAAATCGATTGTCTCGCATGAAAAATGGGGTGAGGAAGAGATTGGGCAGCGCGCGGACGAGCTGGCGAAAGAAGCGTGCGAGATATGGAAGTACCCCGATCTTCCGGCAGATGTCGTCGACAAGTATCGCCCCTCTCGTGGGGAGTCTGACGAGGCTCCTGTCTGGACTTTGCAGGAGAATCACCCCACCTTTGCTGAAGGCGGACTCAACCAGAAACTTTTCGATGAGATACGCGAGTCCGTTCTGGGTGGCAACCCTTCGTGGGAGTCCTATATAGCCAAGTACTATGTAGGCTTCAGGTCGGGCAAGCGAAAACTGCATGCCGTGTTAGAAGGCAGGACTAGCAACGGCGGCTGGATTGCCGTTGGCTTGGCAAAGAGTGTGGACGAGCTGATTGACCCGGAGGATATGTGCCAGGACAAACGCACGCAGGGCGGATTTGGGCCGGGTATGCCGACCTATGTTGCACTCCGTAGCGCTGACGATATCCCCGCGGTGCTCGATCTCATAAAGCAATGCTAGGTTGAAGGTCGGGAATCTAATTCCCGACCCTTGCCAGCTCAAAATCATCGATGGCTCATCCGCCTGTCTACATCCCCGCGATCCCACGCGCGGCGCTCAGCAGCTCGTACTCCCTCTGGCTCCACTGGTGCAGTTCGGCCGCGCGCACGGCATCGCGACACAGGTCCAAAAACACCTCTGCACCCTCGCAGAAGCACTCACGGGCAAAGTCACCCGAGCCGTCCGCAACGCACATGCCGTCTGCAAACAACTTCCAACTCGACGGCTCGCGCGAGTCGTTTCCGAGCAGCTTGATCTGCAACACATGCGGATTGTCGGCAGCGCAGAGCTCTTCCTCGAGCTTCTGTACCGTAAAGCGCATCTGGTGGGAGAGGCTGCTCTTAACCATGGCCGAGGCATAGCCGCTCGGTGCGTCCAGAAGATGCATTCGTTTTGGCTTGGCTGCCAGGTTGTGGAAGTTGCGCTCACTGCGCACGGAGAAATTGTCCATACGGACTCCTTTCATCGATGTTGGCAGGGCCACCGTGCCTCTTGGCCGGTTGGCGTCGGGATCGTGGAGCCAACTCTCTACCCCGACTCTGGATAAAACGCGCCCGTTCCTTGCGGGCACGATGGAGTCTATCAGCGCGCGCGGACAGAAATCAAGCGCCGCGTGCGAAATGATGTGCAGACGGCGCTTGATTACGCGGCAATTATTCGGCCAACATCCGGAAAAGTGTCGAAATCAGCCGTAAGAAAGTACGGAAAAGTGTCGGAATCGGCACCTCAAAAGTACGGAAAAGTGTCGAATCTGACGGTCTCAACATTCGGAAAAGTGTAACCGGATAACAAAACAGCACGTAGAAGCTGGTGCTACATATGGACGTTTCAGCCGCCCTCAGCCCTCGCTACTCGTCCCCGTCGTTGGGGTCGCCCTTGAGGTTGTTGACGTCGAGGTAGTCGTTGTCGTCCTCTTTTTGCTGCGTTGCCGATTCGGACTCGACGGGGCTGCGGAACAGCTGGAATCCCTCAAACGCAATGACGCCAAGTAGCACCACGACAATCGCTATAAAGATAATCTTTGCTACTGGATTGAAATCCAAAAAGCGCGGCGCCTCTTCCGCGGCGTAGTAGTCGCCATAATAATCGCCGTTGTCAGTGTGGCTATCGGTGTATGAGGATGTGGGCATAGCTTGCGCATGGTCGTCCGGCTCGTATTCGGAAGCGGACGCGGCGACAAGCGGGTTTACCGGCTCGCCGAGCGTCGGCGCGCCGGCAGATGTTTCGTCCAGATCGGCATCAGCCCAGGAATCGAAGGCAAACTGACGGGTCGCAAAGTCGTCGAGATCTGCAACGGGCGGTTCGGGCGCAAGATGCTGCGCGGCGGCGATAAACGATGCCGTCTCGGAAGGATCGCCTGCCGAATGGGTTCCGTCGCCCATGGGCTCGTCGGCGGTCCCGGGGCGGTCGCTCATCACGTCGTCGAGGCTCAACGCAAACAGATCGTCTTCGCCCTCGTCAAACGCGCGTTTCGCATGCCTGGCGGCAGAAGCGAAGCCTCCGCGGTCGTTGCGCGATGCGTTGCTCGACCCCATCTTGTTCCATCCTTTCGAACTGTCTAGTCCTTCGATTATATGGAACTTGCCTTGCGGCCGAGTCTTGGATTCGTGCATTCCAGAACTCGCGCCCAAAAGGGGAGGGGCGCAGGCGCACTGACTATTTGTCGCCGGCGGCAGCCTTTGCCTCGTTGAGGTAGCTATAGAAGCTGTACTTAGAGATGCCAAAGAACTCGCAGGCACGCTCGCTCGACTTGGAAATGAGGAAGGCGCCGCGACGGTCGAGGTAGCCAATGGCGCGAATGCGCTCATCCTTGGTCATAAGGGCTGCGGGCTTGCCCACGTATTGCTCGCACTCGCGCAGTAGATCTTCGAGCAAGTCGCCGATGGTTTTGGTAATGGGCTCGGGCTCGGTGTAGCCCGTGCCGTCGGTGCCGGTAAAGGCATCGAGCGAGCGCTCAAAAGCTTTCATGAGCGTAATGTCAAAGTTAATGCCCAAAATGCCGACAGGCTTGCCCTCGTCGTTGCGGATAAAGATGGTCGAGGACTTAAGCAACTTGCCATCGGCGGTTTTGGTGAGGTATGGCTCGCGGTCGTGCACGTCGGTGGTGTCCTCGTGCATGGACTCAAACACAATATGGCTGGGACCGTCACCCAGTTTGCGTCCGCTTACATGGCCGTTTTCGATCACTACGATGGAGTGGTCCACGTCCTCAGTCTCCAGATCGTGGACGACGACTTCGCAGTTGGGGCCAAACTGGAGCGCCAGGCCGTGTGCAAGGCGCTTATAAAACTCAATCTGTGCGGGGGTCATCGGTGCCTTCCTAAAAATTAGTTTGGGCACACTTTGCCATAAACCCCACTTGTTCGCAAATAACGAAAGCGTTGCTGCGTTATGAGCGCAACGCCGTCCGTTGGTTTCAGGCCTAAAGCTGGGCTGAGGTAAACCATGTAAAGGGGGCGCTCTGCCAAACGGCGGGGTGCCCTCTTTTTGCATCGTGGGCGCGCGGGATAAGCGCTTTCGATGTAGATGCCCCGCGACGCGCGTTATGGGTACGATGGCTTCAGGGGAGGTATCGCCATGAAACTTGGTTGCGTCATTATGGCTTCGGGCGAGGGCAAGCGGTTTGGCTCTAACAAGATGCTTGCCGACATCTGTGGAAAGCCGCTGATTGCCCGGACCATCGATTCGGTTCCCCGGGGCTTTGACGTTGTGGTTTCGACGCGTTGGCCCGAGGTTGCTCAGATTTGCGAGGACAAGCATTGCCCGTGCGTGCTGCATGATGGCGCGCTCAGGAGCGAGAGCGTGCGCGCCGGCCTTACTTGGGGAGCCGATCGCGATTGGAGGGGCTGCCTCTTTTTGCCGGGCGACCAGCCGCTCGTGAGTTCGGATTCCTTTGAGGCACTCGCCGGTGCTTTTAAGGCCAACGGCGGTGTCGCGCCCGTGCGTCTTGCCCTGAACGGCGAGCCGGCCTCTCCGGTGCTGTTCCCCGCGAGCTTCTTTCCTAACCTTATGGGGCTTAAGGGCAAGGACGGCGGATCGTCGCTGCTGCGCGGCCGTGCCGATATCCAGTTGGTCGAGGCACGTGCCTACGAGCTGTGGGATGTCGACACCGCCAAGGGCCAGCGCCGCGTCTCAGAACACGTTGCGGCCTGCTACGTGCCCCGCTAGCAGGGGGTGCCGCCAGGGTAGCTAATTTGGGACGGGGCTCTTTTAGCTACCCTGCCTACCTGATGATTTTTCTCTCAACATGGGGTAGCTAAAAGAGCCCCGTCCCAAATTAGCTACCCCTGGAGGCTGGTAGCGACGACGGGGCGGCCGAGGGCAGCCTCGAAGCGGTCGGCCATCGTGGGGTCGCTGAGCGCGTCGACTTGGTTGAGTATGACGTGCGCGGCGTCGAGCCTCAGCGCCTGCATCTCGGCATTGAGCACCTGGGCGACGCGCTCGGGCGTGGCGGTATCGGTGAGCTCGCAGCCGCAACGCTCGCAAAAGAGCTCGGGGCGGTGGACGGCTTCGTTGATGGGCTTGCCGAGCCCCGAGGCGCCAACGATCCAGACGATGTTGGCCGTGCCAGAGGGAATCACCGGCTCCCAGGCGGCGTGGGCCTTGAGCGGGAGCCGCTTGCTGCCGTCCGCCTCGGCCAAGACGTGGTTAAAGCGCTGTGCCAGATCGCCGAGCGGCTCGGCGGGGGCGGAGAGCTTGCCCGTCTCGGGGTCCAAGATACCTGCTTGGCAGATGCTTCCGCGCGCAAGGCCCGCGCAGGCCTCGCAGGTGCAGCCGGGGGCATGCGAGGCGCCCGGCTTCCAAGGTGCGGCGTCCAGGCGACGACCCGTCCCGTCCCATGGCACGCCGGCGACGGGAAACATATGCGTGGTGGTGCAGAGGAGCACGCGGCCGCCCGCGCGCATAAGCTCAAGGCCGAGCGCCTTTAGCAAGGTCGACTTGCCACCGCTGCCGATAATCGCGGTAATGCCCGGCTCGATCCTGAGCGCCGAGGCGAGATTGCCGCTAACCGTTTCCATCTGTTCACCGCCGTATAATACTGTGATAATAAATAATCATCAGAGTAGCGGTCGAACCGCTTTTGCTCTGCTCAAACCGTAGCACAGGGAGGTGCCCCGGAAATGCTCGTTTATGTTCGCGGCGCCGGCGATATCGCCACGGGCGTCGCCGCCCGTTTGGTGCGCGCCGGCGTGTCGGTTGTCATGGCCGATATCGCGGTTCCCACGTGTATCCGTCGCACGATCAGTTTTTGCGAGGCCATTCGCCTGGGCGAGGTCGAGGTCGAGGGCATTCGCGCCCGCTTGGCGCAGACGCCGGCAGAGGCGCTTGCAATTACCCAGGCCGGAGATGTTGCCGTTGTGGTGGATCCCCAGGCCAAGATGCTCGGCGAACTTAAGCCCGCTGCCGTGGTCGACGCGATCCTGGCTAAGCGCAACTTGGGCACCACGCGCGATATGGCGCCTGTCGTCATCGCCGTGGGGCCGGGCTTTACCGCGCCGGTCGATTGCGATGCCGTGGTCGAGACCATGCGCGGGCATTTTCTCGGCCGTGTCATCACCCAGGGCTCGCCCCAGCCCAATACGGGCGTGCCGGGTGTCATCGCCGGCTATGGCAAGGAGCGCGTTATCCACAGCCCCGCCGCCGGTGTGTTTAGGTCCCACCGCGCGATTGGCGACATCGTGAGTGCCGGCGATGTGATCGGGTATGCGGGCGACACTCCCATGGTCACGCAGATTGACGGCTGCTTGCGCGGGCTTTTGGCCGACGGCGTTCTGGTGACCGAGGGCTTTAAATGTGCCGATGTCGATCCGCGCGGCGATGCCAGCTATATCAACTATATTTCGGACAAGGCGACGTCGGTCGGCGGCGGCGTACTCGAGGCACTCGCCATGTTCACCGACGTTTTTAGGGGATAGGAAGCGACGATGGAAAAGCTCGATGTGGTGAATGCTGCGCTTGGCGCTCTGCGTGCTGGCGAGACGTGCGAACTCGTGGTCGTGGCCGGTACGGCAGGGTCATCGCCGCGCGGCGTGGGCGCCTGGATGGCCGTCTTTGCCGATGGCAGCCAAGCGGGCACCATCGGCGGCGGTAAGATTGAGCTCCTTGCGCTGGACGAGGCGCGCGAGCTGTTGGCAGCAGGGCAATCGCGCCTGGTCCGCTACACCATGGGCGGCGAGAACTCCGATACCGGCATGATCTGCGGCGGAGCCATCTGCCTGTGTTATCTGCACCTGGATGTATCGCAGGCGCCGTTGTTCCAGTCGGTTGCCGACGTCTTGGCGTATCGACGCATCGGCGACTTCGTCATCGACTTTGAACCGTTTATCGCAAGCGCGCTCGAAAGCGACGCTGCCGAATACCATGGCGAGGAGTCGCGCCGCACCATTGTGGGCTGCCCCGGGCTTTCGCTGACGGAAGAGGAGAGTAAGGTCACCTACACCAACGCCGCCTCCGAGATTCCCCCGGCGCACATCGAGACGCTCTGCCCCGAGGGCCTGACCTACATCTTTGGCTGCGGCCACGTGGGCGCCGCGACGGCGCGCGTGCTCACGGCGGCGGGCTTTGCCGTCGTGGCGTGCGATGACCGCCCCGGCACGTTGACGCCCGAATGGGTGCCCGGCGTCTACGACCGTCGTCTGGTCGACTACAAGAACCTGGACGAGCAATGCTCCATCGGTCCGCGCGATCTGGTAGTCGTCGCCACGGCGGGCCACAAGTCCGATATCGATGTGGTGATTCAGGCCTTGCGCGCCAAGCCCGCCTATTTGGGTTGCCTGGGTTCGCGCCGCAAGACGGCCTTTGTGCGGGCTCGCTTGGAGCAGGAGGGCTTTACGCAGGACCAGATCGACGAGCTGCACCTGCCGATCGGCGTTGCCATTCAGGCCGAGGACCCCGAAGAGATCGCCATCTCCATCGCCGCCGAGATGATCCATCTGCGTCGCACCAAGCTCGTCCCCCGCAAGCGCTAGTCGCATCCCAGGGGTAGCTAATTTGGGACGGGGCTCTTTTAGCTACCCTGCCTGCTCGATGATTTTCGCTCGCTGTTGGGTAGCTAAAAGAGCCCCGTCCCAAATTAGCTACCCCAGCCCTCTGCCGCATGCGGGTCAAAATGCTACTTGTGCCATATGCCCTATAATGTCCGCCCGTTGGGCGGCATAGGGCCGCTGCCTAGGGTATGGGAGGCGCAAATGGCAGAGTCGGTGGCAGGGGACGCCCTGTTCGAACGTACGGGAAAAGTTTCGTTTGTGCAGGTATTGCCCCATGCACTGCAGCATGTACTGGCGGCATTCGCGGGTATCGTCACGCCCGCTATCATCATCGCGTCGGTCTGCGGCTTCACGCCTCAAGAGGAAGCCGATGAGTTGCGGTGAAATACGGATTGTTTAAGCCGGTTAAGCCGTCAAACAGTCCCTATTTCACCGCAACTGTTTTTTGGGACCCATTTGTGCGGGGGAGTTGTGGAGTTGTGCAGGCAGACGATGTTTTTCTGGAAATACGCACCCAATGCGCGTATAGTACCGATTGTTTTGTCGGCTCCTGCTGCGTCGAGTCCAAACCGCGAAATGCCATGAGCGGCGCGGATGCAGTCAGGAGGCACGAGGACAACCCACCGTGGCCACGCCCCGTGCTTAAAACCCCAAGAAGGAGTGAACAATGGCAGAAGAGAAGTATGTGCCGCGTCTGAAGGCCAAGTACAACAACGAGGTCAAGCAGCAGCTTCAGGACAAGTTCCAGTACGAGAACGTCATGATGATCCCCAAGTTTGAGAAGATCGTCGTGAACATGGGTGTCGGCGAGGCCGCTACCGATTCCAAGGCCATCGACGGTGCCGTGCGCGACCTGCGCGCCATCACCGGCCAGCAGCCGATGATCACCCGTGCCCGCAAGTCCATCGCTACCTTCCGCCTGCGCGCTGGTATGCCGATCGGCTGCAAGGTTACCCTGCGTGGCGACCGTATGTGGGAGTTCTTCGATCGTCTGACCTCCGTCGCTATCCCCCGTATCCGCGACTTCCGCGGCATCTCCGCCAAGAGCTTCGACGGCCGTGGTAACTTCTCCATGGGCGTCACCGAGCAGCTCATCTTCCCCGAGATCGACTTTGACTCCGTCGATCACCAGCGTGGTATGGACATCACTTTCGTGACCACCGCCAACACCGATGAGGAGGCCAAGGCCCTTCTGGACGCCTTTGGTTTCCCGTTCAAGAAATAGGTTCACCTGCCCTATAAGCGCCGTTCCCACAAGGGGGCGGCGCTTGGGGCGAACAATACTCTATGTGAGGAGGATATAAGTGGCTAAGACATCGATGATCGTCAAGTGCAATCGCAAGCAGAAGTTCTCTACTCGTGAGTACACGCGCTGCCAGCGCTGCGGCCGTCCGCACTCTGTGTACCGCAAGTTCGGCCTGTGCCGTGTCTGCTTCCGCGAGCTTGCACTCAAGGGCGAGCTTCCCGGCGTTAAGAAGGCCAGCTGGTAAGTCACTACCAGCGTTTCAAGCATCCGTTTGGAACAGGGAAAACGTGCTAGTTAGGCTTTGCCGTTAAGGGCGGCGAAGAACCAAGAGCACGTGTTCATCAAGAACGAAGGAGAATCTGTATGAACCTTACAGACCCGATCGCAGATATGCTTACGCGCATTCGTAACGCTAACTCTGTGAACAAGGCCACGGTCTCCATGCCGAGCAGCAAGAAGCTCGTCGAGATCGCTCGTGTTCTGCACGAGGAGGGCTACATCGAGGGCTACGATGTCGAGGACACCGTTCCCCAGAAGACTCTGCACATCACGCTTAAGTATGGTCCCAAGAAGGCTAAGGTCATCAACGGCATCCGCCGCATTTCCAAGCCGGGCCTGCGTAAGTACACCGGCGTTGCCGACATGCCCCGTGTCCGCGGTGGCCTTGGTACCGCCATTATTTCCACCAGCCATGGCGTCATGACCGACCGCGATGCTCGCAAGCACAACGTCGGCGGCGAGATCATCGCTTACGTCTGGTAATTCGCTCGGTAGGTAGAAGGAAAGGAGATCACCGTGTCTCGTATCGGTAATAAGCCTGTCCAGATTCCCGCCGGAGTCGAAGTGGCAGTCAACGGCAACAACGTTGTCGTCAAGGGCCCCAAGGGCCAGCTCGAGCTCGATGTCTATGAGAAGCTCGCTATCAATATCGAGGACAACGTCCTCACCGTTTCCCGTCCCGACGACGAGCGTGAGACCCGTGCCCGCCACGGCCTCACCCGCGCCCTCATCCACAACATGGTTGTTGGCGTTTCCGAGGGCTTCGAGAAGAAGCTCGAGCTCGCCGGCGTCGGTTACCGCGTGCAGCAGAAGGGCAAGAACCTCGAGTTCTCCCTGGGCTTCTCGCACCCCGTGATCGTCGAGGCTCCCGAGGGTATCACCTTCGAGGTTCCCGACAACACCCACGTGAACGTCAAGGGTATCAACAAGCAGCAGGTCGGTCAGATCGCCGCTGAGATCCGCGGCCATCGTCCTCCCGAGCCTTACAAGGGCAAGGGTATCCACTACGTTGGCGAGCACATCCGCCGCAAGCTGGGTAAGGCCGCCAAGTAGTCGTAACCGACTCACTCGCATAAGACCAGCACCCCGTTAGGTGCTGGCAAGATCAACCTTTTTAGGAGTTTACGTATGAACAAGCATAAGGCGAAGCTGGAAGGCCTCAAGCGTCGTCAGCGTCGTGTTCGCGGCAAGATCTCGGGTACCGCCGAGCGTCCGCGTCTTCGTGTGACCCGTACCAACGCCAACATCTATGCCCAGATCATCGACGACAGCAAGGGCTCCAGCCTGACGCTCGTCTCTGCCTCGACCCTCGAGGCCGAGTTCAAGGGCACCCACACCTCGAACAAGGAGGCTGCGGAGAAGGTCGGTCAGCTCGTTGGCAAGCGTGCCATCGAGGCCGGCATCACCAAGGTCGCCTTCGATCGCGGTGGCCGTATCTACCATGGCCGCGTCAAGGCCCTCGCCGACGGTGCTCGTGCCGCCGGTCTCGAGTTCTAGGAGGTATGTAGCACATGGCTCGTAATCAGAAGCAGCAGCGCGAGGCCTCCGAGTTCGAGGAGCGCGTCGTTTACATCAACCGCGTGTCGAAGACCGTCAAGGGCGGTCGTCGCATGAGCCTCGTCGCTCTCGTCGTCGTTGGCGATGGCAAGGGCAACGTCGGCGTTGGCATGGGCAAGTCCGCTGAGGTGCCCATGGCCATCTCCAAGGCGTCTCTCGATGCCAAGAAGAACATGTTCCACGTGCCGGTGACCGAAGAGGGCACCATTCCGCACGAGGTTATCGGCCACTTTGGTGCCGGTCGCATCATCATCAAGCCCGCTGTCGAGGGTACCGGCGTTATCGCCGGCGGCGCTGTGCGTCCCCTCTTTGAGCTTGCTGGCATCAAGAACGTCCTGTCCAAGTCCCTCGGTACCGACAACGGCCTCAACATCATCAAGGCTGCCGTCGAGGGCCTCAAGGAGCTCTCCAGCCCTGAGGACGTCGCGGCTCGCCGTGGCCTGACGGTCTCCGAGATGTTCGTCGGTAAGGAGAACTAAGCATGGCTGACACCATCAAGATCAAGCAGGTCCGCAGCACCAACGGTTGCAAGCAGGACCAGGTCCGTACTGTCCGTGCCCTCGGTCTCCACAGGATCCGCGAGGTTCGCGAGATTACTGACAACGAGTCCGTCCGCGGCATGATCTTCAAGGTCAAGCACCTTGTCGAGATTGTAGAGGAGTAGCAAATGCAGCTTCACGATCTTACTCCCGCGCCCGGTTCCACCAAGAACCGCAAGCGCGTTGGCCGTGGCAATTCTTCGGGTCACGGCACCACTTCTGGCCGCGGCCAGAAGGGCCAGGGCTCTCGCTCTGGCGGCACCAAGGGTGCCGGCTTCGAGGGTGGCCAGACTCCGTTGGCTATGCGCCTGCCCAAGCTTCCGGGCTTCCGCAACCCCCGTCGTATCGAGTACACCGCTGTTAACGTTGAGCGTCTCGAGCGTAAGTTCGAGGATGGCGCTGTGATCGACGGTGCCGCTCTTAAGGCCGCTCGCATCACCAAGAGCGAGTTCGAGCCCGTCAAGGTGCTCGGCAATGGTGAGCTTACCAAGAAGTTCACGGTCAAGGTCGACAAGGTCAGCGCTTCTGCGCAGGCCAAGATCGAGGCCGCCGGCGGAAAGGTCGAGCTGCCGTGCTAAATGGTCTTAAGAATGCTTTCCGCATCAAAGAACTGCGCGAAAAGATTCTTTTTACCATAGCTATGCTCGTCGTGTACCGCATTGGTGCGCACGTTCCTGTGCCCGGCATTCCCTTCCAGGGGATGCTGGGCCTTTTCTCGACCGATAACAATTCGGTCGCCGCAGGTGCTATGGCCCTCCTGAATCTTTTCTCTGGCGGCGCGTTGAGCTATGTGTCGGTGTTTTCGCTGGGCATCATGCCTTACATCACCAGCTCGATCATCCTCCAGATGCTCCAGGCCGTTGTGCCTTCCCTGCATGAGCTTGCCCGCGAGGGCGAGGTCGGTCAGACCAAGATTACGCAGTATTCGCGTTACCTCACCCTGGCTCTGGCAATCCTCAACTCCGTGGGCTACCTCTTCCTCTTTAAGAGCTTCGGCATCAGCTTTAATGGCGCCGCCGCTCCCGAGATCATCTTCGACCTCATGATTGTCGGCACGCTCACCGCGGGCGCCATGCTGATCATGTGGATTGGTGAGCTCATTACCCAGCGCGGTATCGGCAATGGCATGTCGCTGATCATCTTTGCGAACATTATGGCCGGTCTGCCGCAGGCGATCTTCTCCAGCACCGAGGGCAATGGCGGTGGCATCATCACTATGGTGATCATCTGCGCCATCATCCTGCTGGTTATCCCGCTGATCGTTTTCCTTGAGCGCGGCCAGCGCCGCATTCCGGTCTCCTACGCTAAGCGCGTCGTGGGCCGTCGCATGATGGGTGGCCAGACCACCTACCTGCCCATCAAGGTCAACACCGCGGGTGTCGTGCCGATCATCTTCGCTTCGGCGCTGCTGTACTTCCCGGCTCAGGTTGCCGTGTTCTTCCCCGGCATCGGCTGGATTCAGGCAGTTGCCTCTGCGCTTTCGACCGGTTGGCTCAACTGGGTGCTTAACGTTGTCCTCATCGTGTTCTTCGCGTACTTCTACACCTCCATGGTGTTCAATCCCGATGACACGGCCGACAACCTTAAGAAGCAGGGCGGCTTTATTCCGGGCGTTCGTCCGGGTAGGGCTACCGCGGCCTACATCAAGAACGCGCTCAACAAGATTACGCTTCCCAGCGCTGTCTTTTTGGCGCTCATCGCCATCGTGCCTTCGATCATCTTCTCCTTCACGGGCAATCAGCTGATCCAGGCATTTGGCGGCACGTCCATCCTCATCATGGTCGGCGTCGTGCTCGACACGGTCGACAAGCTCGAAGGCCAGATCAAGATGTATGATTACGATGGATTCTTTAAATAGGCTAGAGGAGGATTGCTCATGAACCTCGTATTGCTCGGAGCTCCGGGTGCCGGTAAGGGCACCGTTGCACAGGAGCTCGTCGCCGAGTTTGGCGTCGCCCACATCTCCACGGGCGACCTGCTGCGTGCTGCCGTCAAGGGTGGCACCGAGCTTGGTATTCAGGCTAAGAAGTACATGGACGCTGGCGAGCTCGTTCCCGACCAGCTCGTGATCGACCTTGTCAAGGAGCGCCTTGCCGCCGATGACGCCCAGCAGGGCTTCATCCTCGACGGCTTCCCGCGCAACACCGCCCAGGCTGTGACGCTCGATTCCGAGCTCTCCGCCATGGGTCGCGAGATCGACTGTGCCCTTCTGGTCGACGTGGCCCCCGAGGTCATCATCGATCGTCTGTCTTCGCGTCGCACCTGCCGCGCCTGCGGTTACACCGGCACTGCTGCCGATGTTACCTGCCCCAAATGCGGCGGCGAGATGTATCAGCGCGACGACGATAAGCCCGAGACCATCAAGAACCGTCTCGACGTCTACGAGAAGTCCACGAGCCCGCTTGTCGATTACTATCGTGGCCAGGGTCTGCTCAAGTCGGTCAACGGTGACCAGGCTCGCGAGACCGTATACGGGGATGTCAAAGAGGCCCTCGGTCTATGATTAAGATTAAGTCTGCAACGCAAATCGAGCAGATGAAGAAGGCAGGAGCGCTATCTAAGATGGCGCTCCGCCACGTTGGAGCCATGGTGCGCCCCGGCGTTTCGACTTTTGAGCTCGATCAGCTCGCGGAGCAGATTATCCGCATGCATGGCGGCACCCCGGCCTTTAAGGGTTACGGCGGGTTCCCGGGGACCATTTGCGCATCGATCAACGATGCCGTGGTCCACGGTATTCCCAACCCCGATATGATCCTGCGCGATGGCGATATCATCTCCATCGATACGGGAGCCGTTGTCGACGGTTGGGTTGGCGATAACGCATGGACGTTTTTCGTCGGCACCCCTACGCCCGAGGCCAAGGCCCTGTGCGAGGTTACGCGCGATTGCCTTAAGGCTGCCATTGAGCAGGCTGTTCCCGGTAACCATATCGGGGATGTTGGTTATGCCGTCCAGTCCCTCGCCGAGTCTCACGGTTATGGCGTGCTTCGTGACTATGTGGGTCATGGCATTGGCCGCGTGATGCACGAGGACCCCAACGTTCCTAACTATGGAAAGAAGGGGAGGGGCGTTCGCCTCCAGGCCGGTATGGTCATTGCCATCGAGCCGATGGTAACGATGGGTTCCAACCATGTGAGCACGGGCTCCGACGGTTGGATCGTCACCACCAACGACCACCTGCCCGCCGCGCACTACGAGAACACCGTCGCCATCACCAATGACGGTCCGGTGATTCTCACCACGGATGCGCAAGGATCCTGGTGTTCGCTCCAAGGCGGAGAAATGTAAAAGTCGCCGCCCCCTGATGCCCAACCTCGCCTTTCAATTTCGAAGGCATGACCCCAAGGTCTATGCCTTCTCATTTCAAGGCGATCTTGGGCATCAGGGAACGGCTTTGTTTTACATTTCAAATGTAACAAGTTCCACGTAGTTGTGGAGCCATTACGAAGTTATTACGATGCGTGTATACGTGTTGTAGAATACTCAATCGCTGTCGTTTTCTAGAGAAAGATGATTGCTTGTGAAGAAGGAAGACGCAATTGAGCTCGAGGGTACGGTAAAGGAACCGTTGCCTAATGCCATGTTTAAGGTCGAGCTCGAGAACGGTCATTCGGTTCTGTGCAACATTTCTGGCAAGATTCGAATGAATTACATCCGTATTCTCCCCGGTGACAGGGTTGTCGTGGAGCTTTCCCCGTACGACCTGACCCGCGGCCGCATCACCTATCGCTACAAATAGCGGCACGCATACACGCACTCTATTTCCGACTGCAGGCTTAGCTCAACCTACGGTCGGATTGTGTGTGAAGACCAGCCATAGTTTTAAACGCCTGCGGCTGGGCGAGTAGATAGTAGGGAAGTAGTTTGAGCGCTACCGAAAGGAAGAACGATGAAGGTACGTCCTTCGGTCAAGAAGATGTGCGATAAGTGCAAAATCATTAGGCGCCATGGCAAGGTCCTCGTCATTTGCGAGAACCCCCGTCATAAGCAGCGTCAGGGTTAAGAGAGGAGACTACGTTGGCCCGTATTAATGGTGTCGACCTCCCGCGTGAGAAGCGCGTTGAGATCGGTCTGACCTACATTTACGGCATCGGCCGCACCACTGCGACGAAGATTTGCGTCGAGTGCAACGTTAACGTGGATACGCGCGTTAAGGACCTCACCGAGGATGAGGTTAACGCCATCCGCGAGTATATCGACAAGAACCAGATCATGGTTGAGGGCGACCTCCGCCGTGAGCGCAACCAGAACGTCAAGCGCCTTATGGACATCGGCTGCAACCGCGGCCTTCGTCACCGCAAGGGCCTCCCGGTCCGCGGCCAGCGCACCCACACTAACGCTCGTACCCGCAAGGGCCCGAAGCGTCAGATCGGTGCTAAGAAGAAGAAATAAGGAGCGCTAGATAGATGGCTACTGCTAAGAAGAACGTTCGCGCTGCCCGTCTGAAGCGCGCGGACCGTAAGAACATTTCCGTGGGCCAGGCTCACATCCGTTCTACGTTCAATAACACGATCGTTTCGATCACCGATCCCCAGGGCAACGTCATTTCCTGGAAGTCGGCTGGCCAGGTGGGCTTCAAGGGCTCCCGTAAGTCCACGCCGTTCGCTGCCCAGATGGCTGCCGAGGCTGCTGCCAAGCAGGCCATGGAGCACGGTATGAAGAAGGTTTCCGTCTTCGTCAAGGGCCCCGGCTCCGGTCGTGAGACCGCCATCCGCTCCCTCCAGGCTGCTGGCCTCGAGGTCTCGAGCATTCAGGACAAGACCCCCATCCCGCACAACGGCTGCCGCCCCAAGAAGCGTCGCCGCGTGTAACTGAAAGGATCGTATCAATATGGCAATCGACAGGACTCCTGTTCTTAAGCGCTGCCGTCAGCTCGGGATCGATCCCGCTGAGCTCGGTTACAGCAGCAAGAAGGAATCTATCCGTCAGCCCAAGCGCCGTCGCAAGGAATCTGAGTACGGCATGCAGCTGCGCGAGAAGCAGAAGGTCAAGTTCATCTATGGCGTTCTGGAGAAGCAGTTCCACGGCTACTTCAACAAGGCCCGTAAGATGAACGGCGTCACCGGTGAGAACCTCATGATCATCCTTGAGTCTCGCCTCGACAACGTTGTTTTCCGTCTTGGCTTCGCTCGCACCCGTAAAGAGGCTCGTCAGTCCGTCCGCCACGGTCACTTCACCGTGAACGGCAAGCGCGTGGACATCCCGTCCTACCGCGTCAAGGCCGGCGACGTCGTCGCTGTCGGCGAGAAGTTCCGTGACCTCCTCCCCATCAAGGAGGCTCTGATTTCCTCCGAGCGCTTTGAGGTCCCTGGCTGGCTTGAGGTCGATATCGAGAAGCTGTCTGGTAACGTGCTCGCTCTGCCGACGCGTGAGCAGATCAGCGGTGATATCAACGAGCAGCTCATCGTCGAGCTCTACTCTAAGTAGTCCATCCGGGCTGCTGAGGCTGGAGGTAATACATGTCAGAATTCATTAGGCCTCAGGTTCAGGTCGAAGAGATCAACGAGACGTCTGCTCGTGTCTCCGTCGAGCCGCTCGAGCGCGGTTACGGTGATACGCTGGGCAACTCCCTGCGTCGCGTTCTTCTGTCCTCGCTCGAGGGTGCCGCCGTCGAGGCTATTCAGATCGATGGTGCGCAGCACGAGTTCATGACCATCCCTAACATGGTCGAGGATGTCACTGACATCGTCCTGAATGTCAAGGGTCTTGTCTTCAGGGCTCTCGGCACGACCGACGAGGCGACCGCCACCATCTCGGTTGACGGCCCCTGCGAGGTCACCGGTGCGGACTTCTTTATTCCGTCCGAGTTTGAGTTGGTCAACCCCGAGCAGCACATCGCTACGCTCACCGAGGGTGGCCATCTCACCATGAGCATGCGCATCGGCTATGGCCGCGGCTATGTCTCTGGCGAGGCCAACAAGCGCGACAACGATCCCATCGGTGTGATCCACGTCGACTCGCTGTACTCGCCGGTATCCCGTTGCGCCAAGCTCGTTGAGGCTTGCCGTGTCGGTCAGCACACCGACTACGACCGCCTTGTCCTCGAGATCGAGACCAACGGCTCCATCGCCCCGCGCGACGCCGTGGTCCAGGCTGCCAATATCATCAACCAGCATATGGCTGCCTTTATGAACCTTGCCGAGACCCCCGAGGTCGAGGAGGAGGTTTCGATCTTCGCTCCCGAGGTCACCAACGACAACGCCGAGCTGGACAAGCAGATCGAGGATCTGGACCTTTCTGTCCGTTCCTACAACTGCCTTAAGCGTGCCAGCATTCACTCGGTCCGTCAGCTCGTTGAGTTCTCGGAGAACGATCTTCTGAACATCCGCAACTTCGGTGTTAAGTCGATCGAGGAAGTGAAGGACAAGCTTGAGTCCATGGGCCTGAGCCTGAAGGCTTAATGCTTCGCATATTTGAGGAGAAACTAGACCATGCGTCACAACGTTAAGAAGGGCCTGAAGCTCGGCACCGATGCGAGCCACACCAAGGCCATGAAGAAGAGCCTGGCCAAGGCCCTCTTCGAGAACGACCGCATCAAGACCACCGAGACCCGCGCTAAGGCGCTGCGTTCGGTTGTCGAGCCGATCATCACCTGGGCCAAGAAGGGCGACCTGCACTCTCGTCGTCTGGCTATCGCCAAGCTCGGCGATAAGCAGCTCGTTGCCGAGATCTTCGACAAGGCTGCTCAGGGCATGTGGCAGGATCGCAACGGCGGTTACACCCGCATCATGAAGCTCGGTACCCGTAAGGGCGACAACGCTCCCATCGTTATCATGGAGCTCGTCACCGAGCCTTGCACGCCCAAGGCCAAGAAGGCTGCTCCGGCCCCCAAGAAGGCCGCTGCTCCCAAGAAGGTCGAGGCTGTCGAGGAGACCGCTGCCGAGGAGGCTCCTGCTGAGGAGACCGCTGAGTAGACAATTCGTCTGCATAGGCTATATTCGAGGGGTACGTTCGCGTACCCCTCTTTTTTTGTCGCGATATCGTTGTTTGTTTGTTGGGAGCGCCCATGACCGCGCCGTCTGATTTCAATTTGACTCCAGAGCTCGATGCCACGTTGGTGTTTCGTGTTGCCTATGACGGCTCGTCCTATAGCGGATTTGCCGAGCAGCCAGGGCAGACGACGGTTGCCGGAGAGCTGCGTCTTGCCATAGAGACGCTCTTGCGCCGCTCAGTCGATTTGACGTGTGCCGGGCGCACCGATGCAGGGGTGCATGCGGTGGCCCAATACATCAGCGTGCCCGTTACGGACGCAGAGCTCGCTTTAACGCGCCGCAGGTGGCTGCGAGCTATGGATGCGCTGCTGCCCAAAGATATCGCCGTTAATGAGGTCTACAAGGCCCGTAAGGGCTTTTCTGCGCGTTTTGACGCACGTTCTCGGACCTATACCTACCGCATTGCCGATCGCGATGCGCGTCCGGTGCTATCGCGTGGTGCGGTATGGTGGCATCGTTATCCTTTGGACGTGGATGCGATGGCTGCCGCCTGCCCAGCGCTTTTGGGCGAACAGGACTTTAAGAGCTTTTGTAAGGTCGCTTCTGCCGTGGGCAAGCCAACGCATCGTTGCGTGATGCGTGCCGAGTTTGGCCACGAGGTCGCCTTTGGCGAGGATATCCTCACGTTTACCATCGAGGGCAATGCGTTTTTGCATTCGATGGTGCGCACCATCGTGGGAACGCTCGTCGAGATCGGCATGCATCGCCGCGATCCCGAGTGGATGCGCGAGGTGATTGACGCTTGCGATCGTACTGCTGCGGGTCCCACGGCGCCGGCGTGCGGCCTTACCTTTATGGGCGTAGATTATGACCCCGGCGAGCTCGTCGCGCTCGAATAGGGGAGAAGCGAGAGCCATCTAAGTATGCTGCTCGTGTGGGCGAGCCGTGTGCAACATCTGTTCTTGGCGTGCAGCGCATCAGGCGACTCATTGCGTTTATTGCCGGGGTGTACCATGAACGGCAGTTGATTATTGCTGTCGAGAGGATGGATAACTTGCTTCGACGTGGCTCGCTTCCGCGACTTTCGGTGATCCTTGTTGTGGAGGGTTCGCCCAGCTACGCGATGCGCGCACTCGAAAGCGTCCAAAACCAAGACCTCTACGATATGCAGATTGTCGTTGCATGTCGCAACGCTGCGCCGGGCGTTCGTCATTCGCTCGATGTTGCCGCGGGCAGAGATATTCACATCGATTTGATAGACGTTGACGATCCGTCGAGCGGAGCTTGCCTTCGCGAGGGTTTTGCCGCTTCGCGCGGGGCCCACATTATCGCAATGAGCGCCGATGAGTGGTTTGCGCCGCACGCGTTTTTGGCAATGCTCGATGTCGCTTGTGAGACCTCGGCAGATATCGTATTTCCCTCGGTGTCGCTCGATCGCTACGATACGCATCGGGAACGCCATTCTCGTATGTTGGACGCGCAATCCATTGCCCTTGCCGACGATGGAAACCGGGCTTTAGGCCTGGCCAAGCTGGTCGAGAGCGGTCTGGTTTGTCAACATTCCGGCGTGATGTATGAACGCTCCCTGTTTGAGTTGTCTCTGCAGCATGCCGAGTCGTATCGTGCGATCGCCTTTTTGGCGCCTGCCCTTTCGCATGCGGAACGCGTATTTGGGTGCGCCGAAGCTTGTTTCCATACGGCCGCGCCATCGGTTGCGGATTCATTCGACCCCACCATGTTCTCGCGACTTTCCGACGACGCCAAGGCGCTTGAAGAGCTTTGCGTGCCATTTGACGCAATAGATGACGATAACCATCTAAAGCTGGCCTGCCAACGGTTTTACTATGGCCGCTTGGTTGCTTGTATCGAGAATTTGTGCCTGAGCCCCCATGGGGTGTCTTCAATTGAGCGCACGGCACGATTGCGTGATATGCTCAACGACGTGCGGACCCGCCAGATGGCGGTGGCCCTTAAGGGAGAGCGCCGAGGCCTTGGGCTTTTGTTTGGGCCGATTGCCAACGTTAAGCCTATGCGCTGCGTTATGTATGCGCATCTGGCTGCTTTTTTGAACAGAACGGGCGCAAGGATAGCCTAGCTGTGTCATATTCGCAAATAATTTGCATAGAATTGTTTCGAAATGCGTTCTTATTCACAAATAGCCTCAAATAGCGCTAAACTATTCAATCACTGATAGATTGTCTTCGCCATCTATGGAGTGAGGTTTTATATGGCTAAAAAACGCAACGGGCGCCAGGATGCCATCAGAGATATCGTGCGCAATAAAGACGTGCGTACGCAGCGCGTGCTGGTGGACGAACTCCGCGCCATGGGCTTTGATTGCACGCAGGCGACGGTTTCGCGTGACATCGCCGATATGGGGCTGCGCAAACTGCCCGAGGGCATCTATGTTCTGGCTGAGGACCTGCACCTGCAGCGCATGGTCTCCGAGCTGGTTACCGGTGTGTTGCGCACCGACAACCTGGTTATGATTAAGGCTCAGCCCGGCACCGCCTCGGGCATTGCCGCGGCTGTCGATGCGGCCGAGCTGCCCGATGTGCTCGGATCGCTTGCCGGCAATGACACGATTTTGGTTATCGCTCAGACTGCCGAGGATGGCGAACGCCTCGAAGCGCTGATTAACAAGCTCAGCGCCGCGCGTAAATAGCTTTACGCGCGTATACAACGCCAGCTAAGACGGTGGAAATACAGGGGCGTCGGTTTTGAGCCGACGCCCTATTTGTGACGGTGCTATCGTGGCATCTCGATTGCGCGCGATATGCCATGTATGTCCCAGCAAAAAGCGCCCGAGCATTTGAGCTGCTCGGGCGCTTTGCTATCTACTGACCTGTGGAGGGATCGGGGGTCGGGCTAGGGCTGGGATCGGGGGTCGGGCCAGGGTCGGGGCTGGGGCTGGGATCGGGGCTGGGGCTGGGGTCGGGAGTAGGGGTGGTACTGCCGCCATCGCCTTCGCCGCCGGTGTTGCCGCCCTCGTTGCCGCTCCCGCCGGTGGTCTCCGTCTCTTCTTCCTCGTCTTCGTCCTTATCCTCGTCCTCTTCCTTCTTCTTGTTGTTTGTGCCGTAGAACTTCCAGACGTTATTGTTCTTGTACGTGGGAGCCGTTCCGGTCGGGAACTCCTCGCGCTCGGCGCCCGCAAGAACGGTGTTCATGAACTTCTTAAAGACGGGCAGGTTGGTGCTGTCGCCCAGCAGGTCCGAACCGTACTTTTGGATGGGAATCTCGCCTGCGGAATAACCGGTCCACAGGGCGCATGCCAGTTGCGGCGTGTAGCCGCAGAACCACAGGTTGGTGGTGTTGTCAGTGGTGCCCGTCTTGCCGGCATAGGGCTGGTTGACGCTCAGCGCGCCGGCGGCACCCGTGCCGCTGCCCTGCATGACGCCGGATAGAACGTCGGTAACCGCGGCAGCCTCACCTTCGGTGAGCACCCGCGTGGGATTGTCGGTGTGCTGGTACAGAACCGAGCCGGTACGCGAGTCGATCTCGGTGATGGCGATCGGCTGGCGATAATAGCCGCCGTTGGCAAAAGCGGCGTAGGCCGATGCCATCTCGAGCGGTGAGATGGACCCGGTGCCGAGCGTCATGACGGGAACGTCCTCGATATTGTCCTTGGCGGGATCGATGCCGAGCTTTTTGACGAGCGACATGATCTTGTCATTGCCGATGGCTTCGGCCACCTGAATATAGCCGGTGTTGGATGAGTATGCCGTTGCCTGCTTAAGCGTGATGTTGCCATAGCTCTGGTTGCCATAGTTTTGCACCTCGGTCGTGGTGCCCTTGGCCTTGAGTGGCGAGTTGCAGTTGAGAATGACGTTGGGGTTCATGCCGTTTTGGATGGCAGTTGCCAGCGTAAAGGCCTTAAACGTGGAGCCCACGGGGCGCTTTGCCGTAGCGTGGTTCACGTGATTCTCGTCGGCGTTGTAGTCGTAGCCGCCCACCATGCACTTGATGTAGCCGGTCTTGGGGTCAACGACAACCATGCCCATGTCCAGGCCATCGAGCGAAAGCGTGTCGAGCTGGGCGCGCACAGCCTCCTCGGCCACCTGCTGCATGGTGGGGTCGATGGTGGTCTTAACAGTCAGGCCACCCTTAAAGAGCACGTCGGTGGAGAACTCCTGCTCGAGCAGCTGCTTAACGTAGGAGACAAAGTAGGGCTGTGAGTATACGTCGACACCGCTGCCCGAGATCTCGGTCACGTTGAGGGTGATGGGCTCAGCCTGCGCGGCATCGTGCTCTTCCTGCGTGATGTGGCCCAGGCGCAGCATGTTGTCGAGCACCTTATTGCGGCGGGAAAGCGCCAGGTCGGGATTGACCGTGGGGTCGTACTGTGAGGGCGAGTTGGGCAGACCGATGAGCAGCGCGGCCTCGCTCAGGGTGAGGTCGGAAGCACTCTTGGAGAGGTAGGTCTCGGCGGCGGCCTCGATGCCATAGGCGCCGTGGCCATAGTAAATGGTGTTGAGGTACATCATGAGGATCTCGTCTTTGGAGTACATGTCCTCCATCTTGATGGCGATATAGGCCTCGCGCACCTTACGCTCGATGGTCGAGTCGAACTGCTCCTCCTGCAGGATGGTGTTGCGCACCAGCTGCTGGGTGATGGTCGAGGCTCCTTCGTGGCCGCCGGCAAGGGTTGCCACCGAGGCACGCGCGATGCCCAAGAGGTCGATGCCGCCGTGCTCGTAGAAACGCTCGTCCTCGACGTCGATCGTGCCCTGCAGGACGTACGGAGAGACCTGGTCCTTGGTGATGGACTTGCGGTTTTGGGTATAGAAGCTGGCGATCTTGTTGCCGTTGCAGTCAACAATCTCGGTGGGCTCGCTGACCAGATAGGCGTTGGCGTCGGTGTAGTCGGGCAGGTCGGACAGCCAGCGGTTGACGTTGCCGATCATACCGATGCCAAATGCTATGCCCGCGATGAGCAAAAAGCCCAAAAGCGAAAGCAGGATGACGGGCAGAGCGTGCGTCTTAGAGCGACCGTGTCCCTGTCGTTGGCGAGGACCCATATGTTGACCTCCAAGTATGTCGTGCCAGGCGGCGGGTGTGCGTCGGGCAGGATGGACATAAGTTATTACACGATAAACCAATCGAGCCGCGCGAAGCCTCGTGTATGCTGGTTGACGGCAATTAACAGAGCGATTGCATACCTTGGTAAGGAGTTTGCCGATGGCGATTTGGGCGACTGAGCCTAGCAGACAATGCGGGAATGGGACGCCAACATCGGGTCTGGCACTGCCCGAGCTGTTGGCTCCGGCTGGCGGGCTCAATCAGATGCTCGCCGCGATCGCGGCAGGTGCCGATGCCATTTATGCCGGGTTGAGCGGATTTAACGCCCGCGTGAGTGCGCACGGGTTTAGTGATGACGAATTTGCGCGCGGGTGTGCCGTGGCGCACGCCCATGGTGTGCGCGTGTACGTGACGCTCAACGTATTCGTGTTCGACGACGAGCTGTCCGAAGCCGTGGCACTGGGGGCACATGCGCATGCGCTGGGCGCCGATGCACTGATCGTGGCAGATGCGGGCCTAGCCCGCGCGCTGCATGCGGCAATTCCGGGGGTCGAGATTCATCTGTCCACCCAAGCGGGCGTCCATAGCAAGGGGGCCGTGCGTTTGGCGGCTGACGAGCTGGGGGTCGAGCGCGTGACGACGGCGCGCGAGCTGACCGTGGCAGAGATTGCGACGCTCTGCGCTACCGGTGTGCCCATCGAGGTGTTCTGCCATGGCGCCATATGCATTGGCTATTCGGGCGCGTGCGAGTTTTCGGCCCTGCGGCGCGGACGGTCGGCGATGCGTGGCGACTGCACGCAGCCGTGCCGCCTGGCATACGATTTGGTGGATGAGGCTGGGGAGAGCGTCGTTGCCGTCGAAGGCGATCGTCTGCTCTGCCCGCGTGACTATCTGGGCATTGCTCATTTACCCGAGCTTGTTGCTGCCGGGGTGGCGTCGCTCAAGATCGAGGGGCGTATGAAGAACCCCGACTACGTCTACAACGTGGTGCGGGCGTGGCGCCGGGCGCTCGATATGCTGCGTGATGGCGCGTGGGATCCCGATGCCGTGCGGGCGCTCGAACGTGAGCTGGGAAGGTCGTTTAACCGCGGGTTTACCGACGCGTATCTGCGAGGCCGCTCGGGCGCGGAGCTTATGAGTTTTGAACGCGCGATCAACCAGGGCGTGCGTGTGGGCCGTTTGGTTGCCGTGGGACACGAGGAAGTGACCGTCGAGCTCGATGCCGCCGTGGCGGCGGGCGATACGCTCGAGATCAGGTTTTACCCGGGCGCCGACGCGCGTCCCGATGTACCTAAACGCTGGCCGCAAGTTCCCTGCCCGGTGGATGCCGAGGCGGGGGAGCGCATCGTTGTCCATTGCAAGCGCAAGGTCGACGCAGGCTGCGAAGTGTATCTGATTCGCAGCGCTGGTGTGCTTGAGCAAACGGCGGCGGCACTGGAGCGCATGCGGGCCGAGGCCGATGCGGTCGTGCTTGCGAAACGCGCTGTCGAGACGCTGCCGTTTGCGGGCGTTCTGATGGATAGCGGAACGCAGCCGGAAGAACCTGCAGAGTCTGTCGCCGCTCGCTTGGTCTTTGCCTGGCAGCTGATGGACCAGGACCCGAACGAAGAGCTCGACTTGTCCGATGCGACTGTTGTGCTCGACGAGGTCTGCCGTGTGGGCGATATCGAGCGTACTCGGTCGCTCATGCAGCGCGCCGGCCGCATCGTCTGTCGTAATCTGGGACAAGTGGCGATAGCTCGCGAACTGCGCGTCGTCTTTGACGTGGCAGCGCCGGTGTTCTGTGCGAACCGGGCAACGCTCGCCTGGTTGCGGGGGCTTGGGGCGCAGCGCGTGTTTTTGCCTGCCGAACTTGTCGCTCACGATGCGAAACGCGTTGCCGAGCTTGCCGCCTGTCCTGGCGTCCTGGGCCCCGTCGATACCGATCGTCCCGAGCTCATGGTGTGCGAGCACTGCCTGCTGACCGCCGAGGGCATCTGTGCCACCGATGCGACGGGACAGGCCTGTTGCCGCGACTGCTTGCGTCGCCGGCAGACGCGCTATCTGGTCGATCGTGACGGTACACGTCTGCCAGTTGCCATCGACGCATGCGGCAGGACGAGGATTTTCCTGTCGTAGGTGCCGCGTCGCGTCAGTTTGTTATCATATGAGAGTTTATGGACTTCCAGCACCGCCGTTTTCGGCGAGGGTGCTATAGCAAAAGGAGGATACCCAATGCTGTCTGTTGACGAGCAAATGCGTATCATCACCTCGGGCGCCGCGAAGATCGTCCCCGAGGCCGACCTTCGTAAGAAGCTTGAGAAGGGTGAGCCCCTCAACATCAAGCTCGGCGTCGATCCCACCAGCCCCGACCTGCACCTGGGCCACGCCGTGCCCCTGCGCAAGATGCGCCAGTTCCAGGACCTGGGCCATAACGTCACCCTGATCATCGGCAACGGTACCGCGCTGATCGGCGATCCTTCGGGCAAGAACTCCACCCGCCCGCAGCTTTCTCAGGAGCAGATCGAGGCCAACGCCGAGACTTACGTGAGCCAGGCCATGAAGATCTTGGACCCCGAGAAGACCACCATCGTGCACAACGGCGACTGGATCTTGTCGATGGACCTGGCCGGTCTGCTGCAGGTGTGCTCCAAGTTCACCGTCGCCCGCATTCTTGAGCGCGATGACTTTACCAAGCGCTATCAGTCCCAGACGCCGATCGCCCTGCACGAGTTCCTGTATCCCGTGATGCAGGCATACGATTCGGTCATGATCAAGGCTGACGTGGAGATGGGCGGCACCGACCAGCTTTTCAACCTGCTCGCCGGCCGTGAGCTCATGGAGAAGATGGGCATGGAGCCGCAGATCGCGCTCACCATGCCGCTGCTCGAGGGCACCGATGGCGTCCGTAAGATGTCCAAGTCCTATGGCAACTACATCGGTCTGACCGACGCGCCCAAGGATATGTTCGGCAAGACCATGTCCATCCCCGACGAGATGATCGGCAAGTACTACCGCCTGGCGAGCTCGCTCACCCCGGCCGAGGTCGACAAGATCGACGCTGCCCTGGCCGATGGCTCTGCCGATCCCTATGAGCTCAAGCGCGCTCTGGGCCGCGACCTGTGCGACACCTACCACGGCGCCGGTGCCGGCGACGAGGCTCAGGCCGAGTTCGACCGCGTGTTCAAGGAGGGCCAGCTCGCCGACTTCCCCGAGAAGCATGTTGAACTGACTGTAAACGACGAGGGCCAGATTTACCTTGCCGGCCTGCTCAAGGACCTGGGTCTTTCGGCCAGCGCCGGCCAGGCTCGTCGCGACATCGATGGCGGCGGTGTCAAGATCAACGGTAAGGCCGTGGCTCCCAAGAGCTACAACATCGACCCCAGTGCCCTCAAGCTGGGCGACACCCTCTCCGTGGGCAAGCGCAAGGGCTTTAAGTTGATTTAGTTACGCGGTTTTACCAAACCGCGTAACAGCTCGACGCTGCCCTCAGTTCCGCCGTTCTAACGAACGGCGGACCGGTCGACGCTGCGCGGGCACCAGAGCGACAACTTGTCATTCAAAGAGGACGGCATGACCAGAAGGTCTATGCCGTCCTCTTTTCATGTCAATTTGTTCGCTCTGGAGTCCGCTCGCTGTCCGTCCTCCACCTACGGCGTTGTCCCGGTCGGCACTTAGGGACGTTTCTTTTTGGTGCAAAGCAGCCTGTCCCCATTGCGCCAAGTGGTGTGTGCCGTTAAGCAGAGGGGCGTATTGCTGGCCCATCGTTTGGGCATACAATGGCTATTGGCTTGCTGCGGTGAAGGTCTGTCCGCTCCGCAGCTTTTTTTCTACGGTTAAAGGAGTATGTATGTCCGTTGAGGTCATGAGGTCTGTGATCGATGCCGCCGAGGGCCGCGTGCCCGTCGACACGCTGTTTGCCAACGCACAGATCGTCGATGTGTACGGTCAGCGCGTGGCGCCCGGTAGCGTCGCCGTCAAGGACGGCGTGATCGTCGGTGTTCTCTACGATGGTCGAGATGACGCTGCTGGTACGTACGAGGCAGCTGAGGTCATCGACTGTCAGGGTCGCTATCTCGCACCCGGTTTTATTGACGGACACTTGCATATCGAGTCTTCGAACATCCGCCCTGCCGAGTATGCGCGCATGGCGGCGACGCGTGGCACCACCACCGCTATTGCCGACAGCCACGAGATCGCTAACGTTTCCGGCCTAGACGGCCTGCGCTTTATGATTGAGGACGGTTGTCGCGCGCCCATCTCCATCAAGTACATGATGCCTTCGTGCGTGCCCGCACTGCCCGACGAACAGGCCGGTGCCGTCATCACTGCTGCCGATATGCAGGCGTTTTTTGCCGAGCATCCGGGCGACGTCTTTGGTTTGGGCGAAATGATGAACCTGCCGGGTGTCTTTATGGCCGACCCCGAGACCTGCGCTCGCATCGATGCTGCCAACCAGACGCCGTCCAAGCAGGTTGACGGTCATGCTCCGCTTGTTGCCGGCAAGGATCTCAACGCCTATGCCGCGGCGGGTATTATCGCCGACCACGAGTCGACGATTCCCGAGGAAGCGCTCGACAAGCTATCCCGCGGCATGTATGTCATGCTGCGCGAGGGCACCTGCAGCCATGACCTTGCCAACCTGTCGCCTATGCTGCTGGAAAACCCCGCCCGTGCTCGCCGCTGCTGCTTTGCGACCGACGACCGCGCTCCCTCCGACGCGCTTTCGACCGGCATGATCGACAACGCCTGCCGCGTGGCCATCGAGGCCGGCATCGACCCGGTGGTCGCCATCTCCATGGCGTCCCTTTCCACGGCCGAGGCCTTTGGCCTGGACCACGGTTGCCGCGATCCGCATGAGCTCCGCGGCGCCATCGCTCCGGGCAAGCGTGCCGACCTGCTGGTGCTCAACGATCTGACGTTTGCCACGGCCCCGCATCGCGTATATGCCGCCGGTGCTCTGGTGGCGCAGGATGGCACCTTTGTGGGCGAGATCGCACCCGAGATGGCTGAGGTTGCAGCCCTTGCCGACGAGCTGCGCGCCTCTGTTAAGCTGCCGAAGCTTTCGCTCGACGTGTTCGACTATGCCTTTAAGCCGGGCGAGGCTGTGATTGACGTGGTGCCGGGTAAGGCCACCACGGGTATGGCTCGCCCCGAGAGCGCCGAGGGCCTGCGCCGCATTATGCTGATTGAGCGCCATGGCCGCGGCGTGTCGCTGCAAGCCGAGGGCGTCGACGGCGACGGCCCCGCTGGCCTGGGCCTGGTCGGCAAGCATATCGGTCGCGGCTGGGTGCGCGGTTTCACCATCACCGGTGGTGCCATTGCCTCCACGATCGGCCACGACTCGCACAACGTGTGCGTGGTGGGCGACAACGCCGCCGATATGATGGCTGCTGTTGAGGCCGTGGGCCAGGGCGGTCACGTGCTGGTGCGCAACGGCGAGGTCGTGGCGCGCATTCCGCTGGCGCTCGGTGGCCTGATGAGCGAGGGCACGGCCGAGGATGTCGCAGCGCAGCACGACGACTTTATGGTCAAGGCGCGCGCCATGGGTATTGAGCCGCCGCTCGACCCCATCATGGGCATCATCTTCCTGCCCCTGCCGGTCATCCCGACGCTCCGCATCCGCCCCGAGGGCATGTTCGACGTCACGACCTTCACCTACGCCGACTAATCATCGGGACGTTCTTAAACGACTAGTCGCTGGGGACACTCTTTGGCGTGTCGCCTGACGCCGCGACCGTGGGCTCTCTGGTGCGCGTGAGCTATTTGCCAGGTCTATGTAACGTTTATGACTGCGGGGTCTTATTTGAGCTCCCTTTGGGTACGTTGGAATCGGATACACGTTCGATTCCAGCAAGCCCGAAGGGAGCTTTTCTATGTTTAAGCTGATTGCATCCGATATGGACGGCACACTGCTTGACGAAAATGGCCAGGTGCCTCCCGAGACCTACGAACTGATCCTGGCACTACGCGAGCATGGCGTGCATTTTGCCGCGTCGTCAGGCCGCCGCTACGATCGCCTGTGCGAGTTCTTTGCGCCCGTTCGCGACAAAATGGACTTTGTCGCAGCTAACGGTGCCCAGGTCTACGCCGACGGCAAAATGGTAGGCCGTGAGGTGTATTCGCACCTGGCGATTCGAAAGCTAGCCCAGGCCGTCGCGACGTTTCCCAATCTGCATCTTGCACTCTTTGACCGAACCAAGTCCTTCTTGCTCGATGACGAGAGTAAGTTCGTGCGCGAGGTGGATAAGGACCTTCCCAATGCCGAGCGCATTTGGGAGCTGCCCGATCCCAGCGTAAATATCATCAAGGCGAGTATCTTTTGCGATGATGGTGCCGTTATGGACAGCGCTTACGTACTGCAGCGCGAGCTCGGCCAGTTCTTTACCTTTGCGCCTTCGGGCAACGCGTGGATCGATGCCATGCAGCCCGGCGTGTCGAAGGCCTCTGGCATCGCGCAGCTCGCGGAGCATTACGGCATTGGGCGCGATGAGATCATGGCATTTGGCGACTCGATGAACGACTACGAGATCATTCGCTTTGTCGGCACGGGCTGCGCGATGGAAAACGCGCGCCCCGCGCTCAAGGCAGTCGCCGATCGCGTGGTGGGGTGCAACCGCGACCACGCCGTCCAGCAGGAGCTCCGTCGCGTGCTGGAGAGTCTCGCCTAATTCGGCAGATGGGGACAGTCCTTGCAGCGCCCCGCGAAGAGTGCCCCCAACGACTACTGTGACCAGGGTAGCTAAAAAAGCCCCGTCCCAAATTAGCTACCCTGCCGGGTTGCTGCTGCTAGGCGAGGGCGGCCATGACGGCGCGGGCGACGCCGTCGTGGTCGTTGTCGTATTCGGTGATGGCGCCGGCGGCTTCGCGGTCCTCGGGCTCGGCATTGATCATCGCCGTACCGTGGCCCGCTGCCTGCAGCATGGGGATGTCGTTGATGTTGTCGCCGAACGCCCAGGCGTCGGCGAGAGGCTCGCCCAGATGTCCACATAGCCAAGCCAATGCCGTTCCCTTGGTGGCGCCCCCGCCCATGACCTCGATATTCATGGCGTACGAACGCGTGACCTCAATGCCTTCGAGTGTGTCGAGCGCCGCCACGATAGCATCGCGGTCGGCTGAGTCGTGCCAGTACATGGCGATGCGTTCGAGCACCTCGACCTCGTCGATTTTGCTGTCGATATCCATGTCGATCGGCGTTCGCGTGCGCTTGAGCGAAGCCGCGATGTGAGGATCTCCGCCGCAGAATTCGTCCAGGCGCGTGTAGAGCGAGCGGGGGAGGAAGCACCGCCCGTCCGCGAAGATATCGAAGGTCACATCGTGGCCGGCGGCAATGCTATGGACGCGGTGGGCGATGGCGCGGTCGAGCGGTCGGCTCAATATGCGCGTGGCGCGTGAGGCATCGGTGGGCACATCCTCGTCGAGCTGCCAGACGCTAGCGCCATTGGCGCAGACTGCGTAGTGCACGGCAGGATGGGCGAGGATGGCCTCAAAGACGCCCGACAGCGGACGCCCCGTGCACGGTACAAACTCAATGCCGCGACGTGCGAGCTCGTCGAGCATCGTCCAGGTGGCGTCGCTCATCTGCTTGTCACTCGTCAACAGTGTTCCATCCATATCGGAAAAAACAA
>NZ_JBNPKM010000009.1:0-81125 GCF_050312955.1 Collinsella sp. SGI.241 | reverse complement strand
GTAAACTGATGGCGGGCCCTGCGATGTCCGGTCTTCGGCGGATTACTGCTGGGGGAATAATGGCGCGCTTCGCGCGTTTGGAAAGGGCTTCGTGCTGCGGAATGCATTCAGAGGGAAACCCGTCGGGCCCCTTCGTCCTCGGTCCTCTGGAATTAAAGCTGAGGAGAAGAATGGCGCGCTTCGCGCATAGCGTGGAGTGCGGCGAGGGCTTCTTGCGTCCTGCGGAGTGTGCCTAAAAGTAAACTTATGGCGGGCCTTGCGATGTCCAGCTTCAGCGGAAGGCCGCTGGGTGAGGGTGGTGCCTGGGGCGACGTGCAAAAAACGGAGTTTTCAGCAGCCAAAGATCGATGCATAAGGCCATAGCCGGCCCTCGCTGCCTTTGTTGATGATTTTGCAAGACAATTGGGCCTTGGCGATGCTCATATATGGCTGGTTTCTCGCCGCATGTTATCCAGATGGGACGAGTCATGAGGACGATCTACCTTTTGAAAGACTTTTGACACGAAAATCTTATCTTGCGATGCTGAATACTCGCAAAAATGCACGCTCCGGAGGGGGTTACCATGTTGCGGTTCGAAACCCAATACGTCATTCTATGCAGTATATTGACCTATTTATGCAAGATAGCTTACACGCGCATGCCATAGGATTGATGTTTGCCTCGGCGCTGCGTAATCCACCCTGCCCATAGCTTCTTTGACAGGAGGCCGCGGTCCCGTTTGGGATCGCGGCCGTTTTATTGTGGGTCAAATATGAACGTTGTGTTAACGACTCGGTGGACGGTAGCGTTTTTCGGTGATCAGCGTATCCTTCCAACGGTTTATCTAGTGTGTCAGTTGAAAGGAAGAGGGCGCTCGTCATTGTTTGAATGTGAACTGCCGTTTGACCACAAGACATTGCATCTGGAGCTCGAGGATAAGAACTTCGCGGGTGTGATGGAAGGTCACCAAAACGAGTTTAAGACTGCAAAATCGCAGGAAAAGCTGGTAGAGGAGTCGCTTGCCAACCCTTATGGATCGCCTTCGCTCGAGGAGCTTTGCGCTGGCAAGAAGGATATTGTCATCATTAGCTCCGACCATACGCGCCCCGTTCCCTCGCGTGTGACGATGCCTATTCTGCTGCATCACATCCACTCCGCTGCGCCTGAGGCGCGCGTTCGCATTCTGGTTGCTACGGGTATGCATCGTCCATCGACGCACGAGGAACTCGTCAACAAGTATGGCGAGGAGATCGTTGCCAACGAGGAAATTGTCATGCACGTCGCGACCGACGACAGCATGATGGAAAAGATTGGCACCCTGCCTTCTGGTGGCGAGTGCATCATCAACAAGATTGCCGCCGATTGCGATCTATTGCTTGCCGAGGGCTTTATTGAGCCGCATTTCTTTGCCGGTTTTTCTGGCAGCCGCAAGTCCGTGCTGCCCGGCATCGCCAGCTACAAGACCATCATGTACAACCACAACGGCCAGTTTGTGAACGATTCCCATTCGCGCGCCGGCAACCTGTGCCACAACCACGTGAGCGAGGACATGTTTGCCGCTGCCGAGATGGCTCACCTTGCCTTTGTGCTCAACGTGGTGCTCAACGGCAAGCACGAGGTCATCGGCTCCTTTGCCGGCGACATTCACAAGGCGCACGAGGCCGGCTGCGAGTTCGTGAAGAGCCTTGCCGGCGTTGAGCCCGTCGAGTGCGAGATTGCCATCACCACCAACGGTGGCTATCCGCTCGATCAGAACGTCTATCAGGCCGTGAAGGGCATGTGCGCTGCCGAGGCCACACTTCCCGAGGGCGGCGTGATCATCGATGTCGCCGGTTGCGCCGATGGTCACGGTGGCGAGGGCTTCTATCACAACATCGCTGACAACGATCCGGCAGAGTTTGAGCGCGCCTGCATCGACCGTCCTAAGGACGAGACCCTGCCCGACCAGTGGACGAGCCAGATCTTTGCCCGCATCTTGGCGCATCACCCTGTGATCATGGTCACCGACCTGTGCGATCACCAGATGCTCAAGGATATGCATATGACGCCGGTCAACACCCTCGAGGAGGCGCTCAAGCTCGCCTTTGAAATGAAGGGTGCCGATGCCAAGGTGGCCGTCATTCCCGATGGCCTGGGCGTTGTCGTCGCCCAGCACTAGCGCGCGGCCTAAACGAATCGTTTGTAACCGACAAGAAAGATAAGGTTTTATGCTTACCAAACTCCTCTGCGAATTCGGCGCAACGGCCCTCATGATCATCTTTGGCGTGGGCGTACACTGCGATACCGTGCTTAAGGGCACCAAGTATCAGGGCTCCGGCCACATGTTTGCCATCACCACCTGGTCTTTTGGCATCTCGGTCTGCCTGTTTGTCTTTGGCGGCGCCGTGTGCATGAACCCGGCTATGGTGCTTGCCCAGTGCATCGTCGGTCTGGTGCCGTGGAGCAGCTGCATCCCCTTCATGATTGCCGATATGCTCGGCGGCTTTGTGGGCGCCGTAATCGCTTGGTTTATGTATGCCGATGAGTTCAAGGCTTCCGAGGGCGTTGTTGACCCCATTGCCCAGCGCAACATCTTCTCGACCAACCCCACCACCGAGGGCACGAACTATGCACGCAACTTCTTCTGTGAGGCTATCTGCACCTTTGTGTTCATCAGCGCCATCCTTGCTGCCGCTAGCCGCGCCGGCGAGAACGTTCTGATGCTCGCTATCTGCGTCGGCCTGATCGTTTGGGCCGTTGGCATGGGCATGGGTGGCATCACCGGCTTCGCCATGAACCAGGCACGCGACCTTGGTCCTCGCATGGCCTATCAGGTGCTGCCGATCAAGAACAAGGCTGACAACAACTGGAAGTACGGCCTGCTCGTTCCTGGCATCGCGCCGTTTATCGGTGCCGCTCTGGCCGCGCTGTTTGTGCACGGTTTCTTGGGCATGTTCTAGTCCAAGGCCGCATAGTAGTCCGCTGGCCGCATGGGGTGACTTCCCAGCGCGTCCTCGGACATGAAAGAACCCCCGCTGCGCACTTCGTGCGGCGGGGGTTCTTTCGTCCTGCGGAATGCGCTGGGAAGTCACCCCATGCGGCCAGCTGCGGGGTCTTTGTTGCGTTCGTACAAGCAACCCAACATATTTCTGAATTTGGATGGGAGGGGCTTGTCGCTGTTGGGGGGCGTTGAAGTGCGAGTGACACGTTGGGATGCGCGGGCGCCTTGGGTTGGGGCGATGCTCTGGGATGAGCCCCTTGCTTAGGTGAAGAGGGGTTTTATGGCTGAGAGGTAGTCTTTGGCTACGTCGGCCTTGTCGGCTTGGAAGTTGTGCCAGGCCCACCATTGGACGGTGGCTACGAAGCTTGAGGCTATGTGGTGGAGGAGGAAGTTGCGATCCATGGTACTGGCGGGGCCTGCGGGGTCGACAGGGACGGTTTCGGCTGCGCGCGACATGATGGTCTTGCGGAGACAGTCGGCGAAGACGCGCGAGCCGGCGCCGGCTACGAGGGCGCGTACGCCCTGACGACGATCCCAGAGGTTGTTGAGGATATGCTCGACCTGTACGAGCGGGTCATTGAGGGGTGTACCGTCATCGTCGAGGGCATGGGTGCAGATATCGCACACGAACTCAGCGAGCAGGTCATCTTTGCTCTTAAAGAGGCCGTAGAACGTTGCCCGACCCACATGGGCGCGAGCGATGATGTCGCCGACGGTAATCTTGCCGTAGTCCTCTTCGCGCAGGAGCTCGGAGAACGCCGCAACGATGGCAGCGCGGCTTTTTGCCTTGCGGGCATCCATGGCTATGCGTCCGCGTGAACGAGCAGACAGCGGAGCGTGCCGGAGCAACCCTCGTAGGGGCGTTTGCCGGCGCCGTAGCCGACGGCTTCGATGTGGTAGCGTGAGGGCAGTTGGTCGGACGTGCGCAGCGCGGTGACGATGGCGGCGCCCGTTGGCGTCACGAGCTCGCCGGCGACCGGTGCAGGCGTGAGGGCGATATTGCCTGCCTGGCACAGGTTGACGACAGCGGGCACCGGGATGGGCATGAGGCCGTGGGCGCAGCGGATGGTGCCGTGACCTTCGGAGAGCGACTCGACCACAACATCCTCAATGCCCAGGTCGTCGAGGCAGATGGCGACCGAGCAGACGTCGACGATGGAGTCGACAGCGCCCACCTCGTGAAACAGGACGGTGTCGGGCGTTTTGCCGTGAGCTTTGGCCTCGGCAGCAGCGAGTGCGGTAAAGATGGCGAGGGCACGACGCTTGGCGCCATCGCTTAGCTGTGAGCCGTCGATGATGGCGGTGACGTCCGCCAAAGAACGGTGGTGATGGTGGTGGGCGTGGTGATGGTCCTCGTGGCCATGACCGTGGCCCTCATGGCAATGCTCGTGGCAGTGCTCGTGTTCGTGTTCGCCATGATCATGATGGTGGTGCTCATGCTCGTGCGTGTGCTCGGCAGCTGCCTCGTTGCCGAAGAGCCAGGCCATGTCATGGTCGTGGTTCTCGAGCTCCTCTGCCAACTGAACGTCAAAGTCGCAGGCGTCGATGCCATGCTTGTTTGCACGCGTGACGGCGATCGTAAAGCCGTCGACCGGCAGCGTGGCGAGCTGTTCGCGCAGGTGCTCCTCGCTGGCGCCCAGGTCGAGCAGGGCCGCGACGGTCATATCGCCGCTGATGCCCGAGGTGCCGTCGATGATAAGCGTATGCTGATGGTTGGACATGGAATGCTCCTTAACGGGCGCAGGGTGTTCCGGCGCTCAGATGATTGATAAGACTTGCCTGGTAGGCGGCACCAAAGCCATTGTCGATATTGACGACCGAAACGCCGCTGGCGCAGGAGTTGAGCATGGCGAGCAGCGCGGCTACGCCACCAAAGCTCGCGCCGTAGCCCACGCTGGTGGGAACGGCAATGACCGGACAGCTTACCAGACCGCCGATAACGCTCGCCAGCGCGCCCTCCATGCCGGCGATGGCGATGACCACCTGTGCCTGGGCAAGTTCCTCGGCATGCGCGAGCAGACGGTGCAGGCCGGCGACACCTACGTCGTAGAGGCGGTCGACCTCGTTGCCGTAGAACTCGGCCGTCAACGCGGCTTCTTCGGCGACGGGCAAGTCGCTCGTGCCGGCGCAGGCGACAACGATGCGTCCGTTACCGGTAGGGGAGGGCTTGCCGCCTACGAGGGCGAGCTGGGCGTTCGGGACATATCCCAGGTCGATACCGTTGTCGAGGAGCTCCGAGGTACGGGTTGCCTTTTCGGCGTCCAAGCGCGTGACTAGGATGCGCTCCTGACCGGCATCGCGCAGCGCTTTGATAATGGCGGCAATCTGCTCGGCGGTTTTACCGGCGCCGTAGACAACCTCGCCGGCTCCCTGGCGCACCCCGCGCGAAAGATCGAGCTGCGCAAAACCCAGATCGGCGGTTGGCGCCGTTTGGATGCGCGTAAGGGCGTCGGCGGGGGTGACTGATCCGCCGGCAACATCGCTCAGCAGCTGCTCTAGATCTCGCTTATCCATATAAGTTCCCTTCGACGGCGCAAAGTCTAGCACTCAAAGGGTATGTTTCCGAACACTAAGACAAAATTGTTCGGAAACTAGATATAGGGAATTTGATTCTGTTGTTAGATGGATCGGCTAGTCACGCAGGATGATATCCATGGCGAGCATCAGGTTGCGCTCGTCGATGGCAAACGGGGCGGCCTCGCGCGTCTTGGGCTTGGCGCAAAATGCGATGCCCGTGCCCGCGGCCTGGATCATGGGGATGTCGTTGGCACCGTCGCCGATCGCCACGGTATGGGCCATATCGACACCGCACTCAACCGCCCAATCCAGTAGCTGGATAAGCTTGGATTCCTTGGTCACAATGTCTGCCGCCAGCTTGCCCGTGAGCTTGCCGTCTACGACCTCCAGCCGGTTGGCCAGGCAAAAATCGATGCCCGCGGCAGCTACGATCTTGTCGGCGACCTCGTGGAAGCCGCCGCTTACCACGCCGACCTTCCAGCCTTTGCTGTGCGCCGAGCGCACAAGCTCCAGTGCGCCGGGGGTAAACGTCACGCGCTCAAAGGTGCGCTCGAAAACGCTCTCGTCCAGGCCGGCAAGCAGCCCCACGCGCTCCTCGAGCGCCTGCTTAAAGTCGAGCTCGCCGCGCATGGCGCGTTCGGTGATCCGCGCAACTTGCCCGCCCACGCCTGCCTCCTCGCCCAACAGGTCGATGACCTCCTGGTTGATGAGCGTGGAATCGATATCCATAACGATGAGGCGTGCAGTCATGGTGGGCCTTTCCGAGTGCGGTTGTATTGTAGGCACATTGTCGCACGCGGCGCGCCTTGGCGACGGCCAGGCCGCGTCAATTGTTTCGTCTCCGTCAAGTCTTTGAGCGGGAGCCACTTTTTCGCGGTACATCGGCGCGGGTGCGATAAGATAGAACGCCATGTCCGGCTGCGCGGTTTACGCAGGCTGGGCAAATCTGTACGACGCCGCCCGGAACGACACGGGGCGGCACAGATCCATAAAGGAGGATCACTGGTATGAGCCAGACCCGTCCCATCGACGAGCATTCCATGCACACCCGTACCTGCGGCGAGCTTCGCCGCGAGAACGTGGGCGAAGAGGTCACCCTCACCGGTTGGGTGAGCCGTCGCCGCGACCACGGCGGCCTTATCTTCTGCGACCTTCGCGACCGCGAGGGCATCACGCAGCTTACCTTCGACCCCGAGCACTCCGACGGCGATGCCTTTAAGATCGCCGAGACCATGCGTCCCGAGTGGCCCATCAAGATTCACGGCGTCGTGCGCGCCCGTGGCGAGGAAACCACCAACGCCAAGCTCGCGACCGGCGAGATCGAGGTCCTGACCGACCACGCCGAGGTGCTCAACACCTCCGTTACTCCGCCGTTCCAGATCGAGGACGGCATCGAGACCAGCGAGGACACCCGTCTGCGCTATCGCTATCTGGACCTCCGTCGTCCCGAGATGATGGCCAACCTCAAGCTGCGCTCCGACTTCACCTTTGCCATTCGCGAGGCGCTGCACAACCGTGAGTTCATGGAGGTCGAGACACCCTCCCTGTTCAAGTCTACGCCCGAGGGCGCCCGCGACTTCATCGTTCCCAGCCGTATTCAGCCGGGTAACTTCTACGCCCTGCCGCAGTCCCCGCAGCTCCTAAAGCAGCTGCTCATGGTCGGTGGCGTCGAGCGCTACTACCAGGTTGCCAAGTGCTTCCGCGACGAGGACTTGCGTGCCGACCGTCAGCCCGAGTTCACCCAGGTCGATATCGAGATGTCCTTCGTGGACCAGAACGACGTCATGAGCGCACTCGAAGAGGTCCTGGCCGATGCTTTCGGTCGCATGGGTGTCGAGATGCCCACGCCGCTGCGTCGCATGGACTACTGGGAGGCCATGGACACCTATGGCTCCGACAAGCCCGATACCCGCTATGGCATGCATCTGGTCGATCTGACCGACATCTTTGCCAACTCCAAGTTCAAGGTCTTTGCGACTGCCGCAAACGAGGAGGGCTCTGTCGTCAAGGCCATCAACGCCAAGGGCGCCGGTGCCTGGGCACGTGCCAAGATCGATAAGCTCGCCGGCGTGGCCTCTACGTTTGGCGCCAAGGGTCTGGCCTGGATCGCTTTCCGCGAGGACGGCTCCATCAACAGCCCCATCGTCAAGTTCTTCTCGGACGAGGAGATGGTGGCTCTGCGCGAGCGCATGAACGTCGAGCCTGGCGACCTCGTGATGTTCGCCGCCGGCCCGCGCCTGCTCTCTGACGAGATCCTGGGCGGCATGCGCTCTCACATGGCCAACGCACTCGAGATCAAACGCGAGGGTCACGACTTCCTGTGGGTCGTCAACTTCCCGCTGTTCCACTGGGATGAGGACCGCAAGGCCTATGCAGCCGAGCACCAGCCGTTCACTCTGCCGACCGAGACCGACATCGCCAAGATCGAGGCCGACCCGTTGGCTGCCGGTTCCTGCACCTACGACTTTGTCATGGACGGTTTTGAGGCCGGCGGCGGTGGCATGCGCATCCATAACGCCGAGATGCAGATGTCCATGCTCAAGCTCCTGGGCTTTACCGAGGAGCGCGCCGAGTCGCAGTTTGGCTTCCTCATGGAGGCGCTCAAGTTTGGTGCGCCCCCGATGGGCGGTTTTGCCCTGGGTCTGGACCGCGTGTGCATGCTGCTTACTGGCTCCGATTCTATCCGCGACGTCATGGCGTTCCCCAAGACGGCCAGCGGCTCCGACCTTATGTCGGGCGCCCCGAGTGCCGTTTCCGGCGCCCAGCTCAAGGACGTCAGCCTGCGCTTGATGTAGGCGAGCGGCTGCATATTGTCTCTAACGAGGGAAGGACGCGTGCCTTCCCTCGTTTTTTATGCGCGGGCGTTGCGAGGGCATAGGGTGACCGGACGTCGCGGAAAGTGCGTCCCGGAATCTGCGTCCAGAATGGGCCGCGCTTTCCCAAAGGGGGTCCTCTGGGAAAGCGCGGCCCAGAATTTGGCAAAATAATGGGGCACAGTTTCCGGTTGAGCCTTCTGGCGGAAACTGTGTCCCATCGTTGACACTCGAAGTGGGATGTGGTTTCCGTCCCGCTCTCGACAAGCATCTAACGCTACAATAACTACCACGTGGCTGGGTTTGGCCGGCCAAATGTGCGATGCTGCGGGAGGGGACATGGTCGAGTTTACAAAGACGATTAAAGATCCGTTGGGACTACATGCCCGCCCGGTTGCGCTTCTCTATGACATTATCGCCAAGCATCGTAGTGACGTGTCGGTCAGCATCGGCGATCGCCACACGGATGGCCGCGATATCATGGGACTCATGGCCCTCTATGGTGAGTGCGGCGAGAGCGTCGTCTTTCGTGTTTCGGGCGCGGATGAGGCCTCGTGCGTCACGTCGATCAGAAATCTCTCGCTCTAAGCGGAACAATGTAAAAAGGGGAGAGTCCCCTCTGTTGCATACATCGGTATGACAAGGCACCGCAAAGAGACCGTCTTTGCGGTGCCTTTGTTTAGTATGGGAAACTTTTTCGAAAACTGAATAGAGATCCTTTCCAAAAAGTTAACCGCGTGTTAGTTTACTAAGTCGAACATAGACGCGGTTAGCTTTTATCGCGTCGATGTTGAGGACGAACCGATGTTAGGAGCTCACTCATGTCTTGCGGACCGCAGATGCCGGCCATGCCGCTTTCGATGGTAAAGGCGGGCGAAACCGTGCACGTGTCTCGTGTAAAGGGCAATGAGGACATAAAGCACCGTCTCAAGGACCTCGGCTTTGTCGAGGGCAGCGAGATTCACGTGGTGAGCTCGAGTGGCGCCAATATCATCGTCACGGTGCTGGGCTCACGCTTTGGCATCGATTCCAAGGTTGCCATGCACATCATGACCGTCGGTTAATCTGCAGCATTTCATAAAATCCGAAAGGGGGATAAGAGGATGAAGACGTTGGGTGACGTTAAGGTGGGCGAGAGCTCTACCATCGTCAAGCTTCACGGTGAGGGCGCACTTCGCCGCCACCTTATGGACCTGGGGCTCATCAAGGGCACTTCGTTCAAGGTCGTGAGGGTTGCACCGCTCGGCGATCCGGTCGAGATCAACGTGCGCGGCTACGAGCTTTCCATCCGCAAGGAGGAGGCGGCCGTCGTCGAGGTCCAGTAAGGGCCCACGACGTTTATTTCTGCAGATAAAGTTAGAAATATCTAACTCAATGCAGCAACTTTGAAGCACATTATCCAGCCTGCGCGGAGAAAGCAGCGCGGGCTCACAAGGAAGAAGGATTGAATGGCGGATTCTCAGATCCATGTCGCGCTGGCGGGTAACCCCAACTGCGGCAAGACCACGCTTTTCAACCTGATTACCGACGCCAACGGCTACGTTGGCAACTGGCCCGGCGTCACGGTTGAGAAAAAGGAGGCCAAGCTCCTAAGCGACAAGAACGTTACCATCACGGACCTCCCCGGCATCTACTCGCTTTCCCCCTACAGCCCCGAGGAGCAATGCTCACGCGATTACCTCATGAGCGGCGAGCCCGATGTGGTCGTTCAGGTGGTCGACGCCACCAACCTCGAGCGCAACCTGTACCTGGCGCTTCAGGTTATCGAGACCGGCCTACCCGTGGTCGTTGCCCTTAACATGGCCGACTTGGTCGAGAAGAACGGCGACAAGATCGACACGGACAAGCTCTCCAAGAAGCTCGGCTGTCCGGTCATGATGATTTCGGCCCTTAAGAACAAGGGTATTAAGGAGCTGTTCGAGCAGGTTAAGAAGTCCGCTGCTTCCAAGGGCCAGGTGCCGGAGCACAAGTTCGATTCCTCCATCGAGGACGTTCTGGACCACATCGAGAACAACCTGCCGGCGAGCGTTCCCGCCAACAAGCGTCGCTACTACGCGGTCAAGCTGTTTGAGCGTGATGCGGACGCCTGCAAGCTCATCAACCTCACCAAGGAGAAGGCCGCTCGCGTGGAAGAGCTGGTCGCCCAGTGCGAGCAGGACTGCGATGACGACGCCGAGTCCATCATCACCGGTGAGCGCTATGGCGTCATCGCGCACATCATCGACGAGTGCCTCACCAAGGCTCCGGCCAAGATGAGCACCTCCGAGAGGATCGACCGTGTGGTTACCAACCGTATCCTGGGCCTGCCGATCTTTGTGGTCATCATGTTCTGCGTGTACTACATCGCCGTTTCCACCTTAGGCGGCACGGTGACCGACTTCACCAACGACCAGCTCTTTGGTACCGACGGTTGGTATGTGCTCGGTCAGGGCCGCGACGCCTACGATGCAGCCGTCGAGGCTGCGGGCGACGATGCCGACTCGGTTGACCCGGCGCAGTACGGCCCCTATGTCCCGGGTATCACCACCGTGGTGCACGATGCCCTTGTGGCGGGTGGCACCGAGGACGGCGGCCTGGTCGATTCGCTGGTCTGCGACGGCATCGTCGGCGGCCTGGGCGCTATCCTCGGCTTCGTCCCGCAGATGTTCCTGCTCTTTGTGATGCTGTCCTTCCTGGAGGACTGCGGCTATATGGCCCGCGTCGCCTTCATCATGGACCGCGTGTTCCGCCGCTTTGGCCTGTCCGGTAAGTCCTTTATCCCCATGCTCGTGTCCTCGGGCTGCGGCGTCCCCGGCGTCATGGCCACCAAGACCATCGAGAACGAGAAGGACCGCCGCATGACGGTCATGACCACCACGTTTATTCCCTGTGGCGCTAAGCTGCCGATCATCGCCCTGCTCATGGGTTCCATCATCGGTGATTCTTCCACCACCGCCGCGTGGATCAGCCCGCTCTTCTACTTCCTGGGCGTCTTCGCCGTCATCGCCTCGGGCCTTATGCTCAAGAAGACCAAGCTCTTCGCCGGTCGCCCGACGCCGTTCGTTATGGAGCTTCCTGCCTACCACTTCCCGGCGATCCGCTCTTGGGCACTGCACGTGTGGGAGCGCTGCTGGGCCTTTATCAAGAAGGCCGGCACGGTCATCTTCGCATCCACCGTCGTTGTTTGGTTCCTCTCCAACTTTGGAAGCTACAACGGTTCCTTTGGCTTCCTGCCTGCAATGGACGGCATCCCCGAGGAGTTCATGGACTACTCCGTGCTTGCCATGCTCGGTAACCTGGTCGCTTGGATCTTCGCTCCGCTCGGCTTTAGCACCTGGCAGGCAACTGCGCTGACCGTCTCGGGCCTTGTGGCTAAGGAGAACGTCGTCGCCACCGCCGGCTCGCTGCTGTCCGTGGCTGATGCCGCCGAGACCGACCCGAGCCTGTGGACTGCGTTTGCCGGTATGTTCCCCACCATGGGCGCTTGCGTTGCCTTTGGCGCGTTCAACCTGCTGTGCGCTCCGTGTTTTGCCGCCATGGGTACTATCCGCAACCAGATGGACTCCGGCAAGTGGACCGCGATTGCCATCGGTTACGAGTGCGCCTTCGCTTGGGTGATCGGCCTGTTCATCAACCAGTTCTACAACCTGTTTGTGTTGGGACAGTTTGGTATCTGGACGATTGTGGCCATCGTTCTGCTGGTTGCGATGCTCTTCCAGATCTTTCGCCCTATCCCTGCACATGCATGGACCGACGAGGACGAGACCAACACTGCTTCCGCCGCAGTTTCCGCTTAAGTCCGAATAGGGATTGGCCCCTTTCCACGAGCCCGGGTGTCCCAGCGACACTCGGGCTTTTTGGCGTAATGGGGGACAGATTGCTTTGCTCCAGAAGTAAGATGTGGCGTTTCCGCAGATAAAACCGACCAAAATAAACCTGTCCCTTTTTGGCAGGTGGAAAATGGGGTAAAGTAAGTAGAGGTTAACTAGAGGAGGCTTGCTATGGCACCTATCGATATTGTTGTTCTGGCTGTTATCGGTATTGCGTTTGTCGCGGTATGCGTGCGCATCTACCGCAAGGGCACCTGCGCCGACTGTGCTCAGGGTGGCGTTTGCACAGGGCATTGCTCCAACAAAAAGACGTGTGCCGCACTTAAGGGCGTGGACAAAATCGCCGAAGACTTGGGCCGCGGTATTCATTAGTCGAACGGCGCTTGGGCATGTATGACTGCAGATACGGCAGTTGCTGATACGATAGGTGTGTTAGCAACTGCCGCCGAGCGGCTCAAACGAAAGGAACCCTGTATGGAGTCCTGTGCCTACCCGATGCTCTTTAGTCCGATCAAGGTCGGTACGACCGAGGTTAAGAACCGCGTCTTTATGCCGCCGGTATCTACCAACCTGGCCGATCACGGCTATGTGACCGACGACTTGGTCGATCATTACCGTGCCCGTGCCAAGGGCGGCGTGGGCCTCATCATTACCGAGGTCGTGACGGTTGAGCCCACCTATACCTATCTGCCGGGTGACATGTGCTGCTACGACGACACGTTTATCCCCGGCTGGGAAAAGCTCGCCGCGGCCGTCCACGAGTATGGCTGCAAGATCATGCCGCAGCTCTTTCACCCCGCCTACATGGCCTTTAACGTTCCGGGCACGCCGCGCCTGATCGCTCCGTCCTTTGTGGGCCCGTCCTATGCCCGCGAGGCACCGCGTCCTATCACGGTCGATGAGATTCACGAGCTCACGCATCAGTTTGGCGACGCTGCCGTACGTATGCAGAAGGCCGGTGTCGATGGCGTCGAGGTCCATGCGGCACACGCCCACGGCATGCTCGGCGGCTTTTTGACTCCGCTCTACAACAAGCGTACCGACGAGTACGGCGGCTCGCTCGACGCTCGCATGCGCTTCTTGCTCGAGGTCATCGCCGAGATTCGCGAGCGCTGCGGCAAGGACTTTATCATCGACGTCCGCATCTCGGGCGATGAGTACACCGATGGCGGCCTGACCCTCAACGACATGATCTACGTCTCACGTCGCCTGGAGAAGGCCGGCGTCGACATGATTCACGTGTCGGGCGGTACCACCATCAAGCGCGGCTCCGCGATTCCCGCCGCCGGTACCCAGCAGGCCTCGCATGCCGCCTGCTCGCGCGAGATCAAAAAGCACGTCAACATTCCCGTCGCCACCGTCGGACGCATTAACGAGGCCTGGATCGCCGAGGAGCTGATTGAGGACGGCGCTGCCGACATCTGTATGATGGGCCGCGCCAATCTGTGCGATGCCGAGTTCTGCAACAAGGCAGCCGCTGGCAACGCCGACGAGATCCGTCCCTGCATCGGTTGCCTGCGTTGCCTGAACGGCATTATGTTTGGCAAGCGCATCTCCTGCACCGTCAACCCGGACGTGGAGCACGACGAGGCTGGCTACGAGCCTGCCGCCGAGGCCAAGAACGTACTGGTTGTGGGCGCCGGTCCCGCGGGTATGGAGGCAGCCTACATTGCCGCCAAACGCGGTCATAACGTGGTGCTCGTGGATAAGCAGGACGAACCGGGCGGCGAGATGCGCATCGCAGCCGTTCCGCCGGCAAAGCAGGAACTCACCCGCGTGATCAAGTATCAGTACCGTCGCCTGGCCGAGGCCGGCGTAAAGTGCGTCTTTGGCACCGAGCTTACTGCCGAGGACATTCAGCGTGACTACGCCGGCTACGAGGTCATCCTGGCCTATGGCGCCGAGCCTATCGCCCCGGCCTTCATGCAGGGCTTTAAGCAGGTTATGACGGCTGACGACCTGTTGGGCGGCAAGGCTTTCCCGGGCAAGAAGATCGTCATCGTGGGTGGCGGCACCGTTGGCTGCGAGACGGCCGATTACCTGGCCCCGTTGGTCAACGACCTGTCGCCGGCCAACCGCGACGTCACCGTCATCGAGATGACCAAGACGCTCGCCGCCAACGAGGGTGGCGCCGGCCGCGCGGTGCTCATCACGCGCATGCTCTCAAAGGGCGTTCACGTGCTGACCGAGGCCAAGGTGACCGAGATTACCGAGGATACTATCAGCTACGAGAAGGACGGCGAGGTCCACACCATCGCCGGTGCCGATACGCTGGTGCTTGCTATGGGCTATCGTCCCAATACCAAGCTGGCCGACGACCTGGCTGCAGCCGGTGTTGCCGCCCACGTGCTGGGCGACGCCAACAAGTGCGGCAACATTCGCGACGCCATCGGCGATGGCTACAAGGTCGCCTGCGAGCTCTAGTCAACCCCCTGTTGCATGGGGACAGGTTGCTTTGCACTAACTTGGTGCATGTGAACCTGACCCCATTGCACCATTTGATAAAACGCAAGCGACGGCCGTCCCGTGTTTGGGCGGCCGCCGCTTGCGTTTTATCAAAGAAAGATCATTGCCGAGCCTTAAATGCCTTTTGTCTGTGTGCCTTCCACAATCATGTTGCGGTTGTAGGCCAGGTGCAGATACATCGCATCGTGATCGATTGAGCCATACGAAAGCGAAATTATGCGTCTTAATTCCGTACGCAAATCAAGATGAAAACCGTTTGCGTCTCGGATAAATCAGTACGCAAACGGTTTTCGTCTTATATCTTGAAGGCCTACAGGCGAAACGATTCGGCAACGGTGGAGGTCGACCGGTTTGAGTATGGCAGGCTGACGCTCGAAGGCAGCAACGTAACGTTCGACGCGCTCACGTCGGCTCGCCAGGACTTGAGTTTTCACACGCTCGAGCATAAGTGTGTTGAACATCTCGGCATTTCTGAGCTAACGCCGGATATTATGCGCACGCTTCGCTTGCTCGGCAAAGATGGCTATACCAACGCTGCGGCGATTTTGGCGGATAAGAATGATTTTCCGGGCATCGACTGCGTCCGTTTTGGTGATACCGAGGATGTAATACTTGGATCGCGAGGCGGCGACAAATATATCCGCAATTGAGCAGGTGGACAGGGCGGTGGCTATGTTTGCACGCTACTACCGTTATGAGCGTATCGAAGGGATGGAGCGCGTCCAAACCGATCGAATTCCTCTCGAGGCGTTTCGCGAAGCTGTCGCAAACGCTTTGGTGCATCGGACGTGGGACGTTCGAGCTATTGCAACCCGCATAGCGCGCCTTGATCATCAACCGTCCGTATTTCGCAGCAACTTATAACAGGCTCGGGGTGCCAATTTGGGGTGCAGTAGTGCTGCGCCACGAAAAGGGCCTATCTACTACGTTTAAGCCGCAGGGGTCAACCATAGTCGGCTTTTTCGAAAATCGACAAGCTGCCTACCTGCGGTTTTGTTTCCACGGTTTTTGGTATGGCCGAGGCTATCCGTGTTAACGTAGTAGATGGGCCACTTTTGTGGCAAAGGGCCGATCTGCGGGCTAGGGCAGCTAAAAGAGCCCCGTCCCAAAAAGACTGATTGGGAGCTGGGGCGTGTCGATGCGATAGTATTGCATGGTGGTATTCGACTAACCGAGGCTTCATCCGAGGGCTTTATGGAACAGCACCAGCATAATCAAAGCTTGCAAGATCAGGCATACAATGCACTGCGCTCCAAGATCATCTATGCCGAGCTCAAGCCCGGCACGCGCCTTTCGGCGATTGGTCTGGAAAAGGAGACGGGAATCGGGCGTACGCCCATTCGCGAGTCCTTTGTGCGCCTGCGTGAGCAGGAGCTGGTGGAAACGCGTCCCAAAAGCGGCACCTACGTCTCTAAGATCAGCATGGAGCGCGCCGAGAACGCCTGTTTCTTGCGCGAGAAACTCGAGCGAAGCGTACTCATTAAATGCTGCTCGGTCGCCACGCCCGAGCAAAAGCATCGGCTCGATCAGATTCTTGCCGAGTCCGAGTCGCTCGACCATGGCGAAACGCGTCGTTTCTTTGACCTGGACAACCTGTTCCATGAGACGTGTTTTGAGATTGCCGGCCGTCACATGTTGTGGGATTGGATGAAGAGCGTCAATACGCATTTTGAGCGATACAACTGGTTGCGTATGGTGTCGCAGGATCTAGATTGGGAGCCGATTCGTCGGCAGCATCGCCGGATTCTCGAGGCCATTAAGAGGGGCGATACCGACGCGGCGAGCTATCTGGCAGAGACACACCTGCACCTGATGCCCGAAGAGCAAGGTCCGGTTATCGCCTTACATCCCGATTATTTTGAGCTGTCCAAAGACTCGGCTATCTAGCCCATTATCGCATCTGCTCGAGACGCAAAAACGATGCTGTTCACCTACAGCGTTTTGCAACCGAGATTTTTAAAAAATGCCTAAAATGGCTCAGACTGCCGACAATGGGGAAACGGGGTGCGCTATGGCGCAGATGAGAATCAAGGACATTGCCGTCGAGGCGGGTGTGAGCCCGGCCACGGTCTCGCGCTATCTCAATAACCGCCCCGGGCAAATGACCGAGGAAACCCGTGCTCGCATTGCGGAGGTTATCGAGCGTACCGGCTATCGCCCACGTGCCGCCGCGCGCAATCTGCGCAGCTCGCGTACCAACCTCATCGGCGTGATCTTGGCCGACATCGCCAACCCGTTCTCCAGCGCCATGCTCGAGGGCCTTTCCGCCAGCGCCGCCGCGCGCGGCTGCTCGCTCATGACAGCCATTAGCGGCAACGATCCCGCCAAGGAGGCCGAGTCGCTCACCAGGCTTATCGACGCTGGCGTGGACGGCCTGGTCGTCAATACCTGCGGTGGTAACGACGAGGCGATCGTCGCGGCAGCGGGACGCCTGCCCGTTGTGCTGCTCGACCGCGACGTTGCCGACGGCGGTGTCGATCTGGTGACATCTAACAACCGTGAGCTGGTCGCCGGCTTGGTAGACGCCTTGACCGCCGCTGGCAGCGAGTGCCTGTGCCTGCTCACCGAGGCAAGCGACGACAGCCCCGTCCGTCGCGAGCGCGCCGAGGCCTTTACCGACGAGCTTTCGCGCCGCGGCCTTTCCGGCGAGGTCGTCACCCTGGCCGATGGCGGTGCCACGGGCGTCGGCCGCCTGGACGAGACCATCCGCGGCTATGCAGGAAAAGAGCTCGGCCTCATTGCCGTCAACGGCCTGGTTTTCCTGAGCCTGACCGAGGCGCTGGCTCAGCTTGGTCCCTCGCTGCCGGCGGGGCTCAAGATCGCGACGTTTGACGACTGTCCCTGGAACCATGTGCTCTTTGGTGGAGTCACCACGGCCGCGCAGGACACCCTCACCATCGCCGAGCGCGTGGTCGATCGCCTCTCCGAGCGTATCGACGTTGTTACCACCACCGTGGGCGATGCCGCAAAGCTCGCCCCTAAGCGCATCGAGGTTCCCGGCCACATCGAACACCGCGCTTCGACCTCGCGCTAGCCGCTCGTTCGTAACTGCCTGTTCGCGCACGTTTTTTGGGCGCTTGATACGCTTTAACCCTGAGGAAACATTTTTCTGCGATAGTATCTGCGATATAGACCAGTCGAAACCCGCCCGAAAGAAAGGGGAGCGACATGAACCAGCAGAACATCGATTACGTACTCCGTTCCGTAGAGCAGCGTGACATCCGCTTTGTGCGTCTGTGGTTTGTCGACATTCTCGGCCGCCTCAAGAACTTTGCCATTAGCCCCGAAGACCTCGAGGTCGCTTTTGAGGAGGGTATTGGCTTTGACGGCTCCGCCATCGAGGGCTTTGCCACGCCCGAGGAAGCCGACATGCTCGCGTTCCCTGACGCCTCGACCTTCCAGATCCTGCCGTGGCGCCCGAGCCATAACGGCGTCGCCCGCGTGTTCTGCGATGTGTGCACTCCCGATCGCAAGCCGTTTGCCGGCGACCCGCGCGACGCCCTGCGCCGCATGTTCTATAAGGCCGAGAAGGCCGGCTACCTGCTCAACGTGGGTGCCGCGCTGGAGTATTACTACTTCCCCGACGAGCACACCCCCGAGCCGCTCGACAACGTGGGCTACTTCGACCTTTCGGTGAGCGATGCCGCTCGCGACCTGCGCCGCAATACGGTGCTCACGCTCGAGAAGATGTCCGTGCCCGTGGAGTACACCTTCCACGCCGCCGGCCGCTCGCAGCACGGCATTAGCTTGCGTCACGCCGAGGCCCTGAGCATGTCCGACGCCATCACCACGGCCAAACTCATCATTAAGCAGCAGGCCTACGAGAGCGGTTGCCACGCCTCCTTTATGCCCAAGCCGCTGGCGGGCGAGGACGGCAGCGCCATGTTTTTGCATCAGTCGCTGTTCGACCACGACGGCAACAACGTCTTTTGGGGCGAGGACGACGAGAAGTACCACCTCTCCGATATCGCCAAGCACTATATGGCCGGCATTCTGGCACACGCGCGCGAGATCAGCGCCATCACCAACCCCACGGTCAACTCGTACAAGCGCATCACCACGGGCGGCGACTCCGTGCCACAGTACGCTACGTGGGGCCTGCGCAACCGCGCGAGCATGGTCCGCATCCCGGTCTACAAGCCCGGCAAGCAGCTGTCCACGCGCATCGAGCTTCGCAGCCCCGATCCCATGGCCAATCCGTACCTGGTCAACGCCGTCACGCTGGCGGCTGGTCTGGACGGCATCGAGCGCAAGCTGGAACTCCCGCCCGAGGCAACGGCCGAGACGCTCAAGCTTACCGACCGTCAGATGGTCGAGGCCGGCTATACGCCGCTGCCGCGCTCGCTCAAAGAGGCGCTCGACGTGTTTGAGGACTCGCAGTTTATGAAGGATGCCCTCGGCGAGCACATCCACAGCTTCTTCCTCAAAAAGAAGCGCGACGAGTGGCATAAGTTTGAGTCCACGATTACCGAGTGGGAGATCAAGCACTACCTGGCGAACTCCTAATCGCGCTGGTTCGTTCCAGTACGATTGAGCTCATTTCCTTGGAGGTCGATATGTCCGAAAAGAGTGCCCTGTTCATGGCGCGCACGACGCGCTTCCACGAGTTTGCCCGCAGCTTGACGACCACCCTGGGTGTCGAGGTGAGCCTGGCAACCCCCGATTCGCCGACTGCGGCGCATGACTTTGACCTGCTGATCCTCGATTCCGATGGCATCCGCAGCGACCGCATCGATCAGATTGCCAAATGGCTCGACGACCGCGGCGGCGTTCCCATGTTGGTAATCGTCGACGACGAGGCGCTCGGCACCCTGCGCCTGCCCAATCACGCGCATGCCGACTTTGTATGCCCCACGGCGACGCCCAACGAGCTCAAGGCTCGTGCGCAGCGCCTGATGGGCGAGGAGGAGACCGTCGCCGCCGACGATGTGCTCAACATCGATAACCTTGAGATTAATCTGGCTACCTACCAGGTGACACTCGACGACGAGCCCATCGACCTGACGTTGATGGAGTACTCGCTGCTGAGCTTTTTGGCGACGCATCCCAACCGTGCTTACAGCCGCGAGGTGCTGCTGCACCGCGTGTGGGGCTTTGAGTACTGCGGCGGCACGCGCACCGTCGACGTGCACATTCGACGCATCCGCTCCAAGGTGGGCCCGCAGATCGCGGCGCACATTACCACCGTCCGCGGCGTGGGCTATCTGTTTAAGGACTAGCTTTTCACCGCAAAGGGGGCAGGCGCCTTCGTGGTGGTTTTGCCGCATGCGTGGATCCCTTTCGAGTTTGCAGCAGAACTTAAGCATTCCTTAAAGATTGCGTTCTCATACACGTTCGCCCGCATATTGGGGTACAACTCAACGTGAACAATGATGGCCCGCCACATGTTTGGCGGGCCTTTGGTTATTAGACGAAAGGATCGCAGTCATGAGCGAGAACGATTCCCAGCGTCCCCAGGATGTGGGCAACGCTGGCGAGACCCAGCAGCAGCCGCGCGTGCAGGTGGAGTCGACGCCTGCCGACGGCAACATTCCCTACGTGCAGGCCTACGACACACGGACCGGCCAGCCGCTGGGTGGTCAGCAGGTTGTAAACAAGCACACGGTGGTCAAGACCAAGACCAAAAAGCTGCCGATCTTTATTACGGCGCTCGCCGGCTGCGCCTGCGGCGCCCTGCTGGTCATCGCGCTCATTATGAGTGGCACGCTCAACATTGGCGGCGGAAAGAATGTCGTGACGGCGGGTGCTTCGGGTTCATCGACGCAAAAGATTACGATCGACTCCGAGGACACCACGCTTGCCGAGGCCGTTTCTGCCAAGGCCCTGCCCTCCGTCGTTTCCATCACCGCCACTTCGAGCGGTAGCCAGAATGGATCGCTTTCGCAGTCTGCCGACGAGTCGGATGGTTCGGGCAGCGTCGGTTCGGGCGTGGTGCTCGATACCGAGGGCCACATCCTCACCAACAACCATGTGGTCGATGGCTATGACCAGTACGTGGTTACCATGGACGACGGTACCACCTACGAGGCCGAGTTCGTGGGCAACGACGCCTCGAGCGACCTGGCCGTCATCAAGCTCAAGGATGCTGACGCCTCCAAGCTCACGCCGATCGAGATTGGTGATTCCTCCAAGCTCAACGTGGGCGAGTGGGTCATGGCGATCGGCTCGCCGTTCGGCAACGAGCAATCTGTCTCCACGGGCATTGTGTCGGCGCTGTATCGCTCCACGGCCATGAGTTCTACCAGCGGCAGCACCATCTACGCCAACATGATCCAGACCGATGCCGCCATCAACCCGGGCAACTCCGGCGGCGCGCTCGTTAACGACAATGGCGAACTCGTGGGTATTAACTCTCTTATCGAGAGCTACTCGGGCTCCAGCTCGGGCGTGGGCTTTGCCATTCCGGTCAACTATGCCAAGAACATCGCCGACCAGATTATCGACGGCAAGACGCCGGTTCACCCGTACCTGGGCGCCACGCTTTCGAGCGTCAACGCGCTCAACGCCCGCACTAACAATCTCGGCACCGATAGCGGCGCGTATGTGGCAAGTGTCGTCGAGGACGGTCCTGCCGCCAAGGCTGGCATCCAAGAGGGCGATGTCATCACCAAGCTGGGTGACGATGAGATTACGAGCGCCGATGGCCTGATTATCGCGCTGCGCAGCCACGAGGTGGGCGAGAAGGTCGAGATCACGCTCGTGCGCGGCAAGGAAGAGAAAAAGGTCACGGTCGAGCTGGGTTCTGATGAGGAGCTGCAGAACCAGCAGCAGAACGACAGTGCGACCGACACCGGCAACGGCGGCATTACCGACGAGCAACTGCGCCAGTACCTGGAAGAACTGCTGGGCCAACAGGGTCAGGGGCAAGGCTACGGTCAGGGTTTCTAACGAGCTGTATCGCACATATCGAAGCCAGAGGGGCTGTTCCGCCAGCGCGGGACAGCCCCTCTTCTCTTATTGATCCGTTGGGGACGGAGGAAAACGGATCATTTAGAAATGGCAAGGGCATGGTTCGGAAGGGCTTGGACAGTTAGTTCAGATTTGTATAAAACGGGTGCGGTCTGAGGCGTGTTTTGAACGGTTTTGAAATGAAAGACGGGCCGAGATGGGTGTCTCGAAGACGGAAGCAAACCTAATTCGCCGTCCAGAACGATTGATTGGGGCGAAAAGACGGTATTTCAGCTCGATTCGGCGCGCGTAATTATACAAATCTGAACTAACTGTCCAACCCTGGTCCGGTCGCTGCCAATTCGGTGCGGTTTGAGACTGCTATTCGGCCCCATCGCGACCGGTGGTACTCTTGTATCCGTTTGAAATCGAGCGAAGGAGTGCCGCTATGGAGCAATCGAGCCTGTTTGGTGACGGCGTGGACATCGATACCGAAACGCCAGCGAGCACGGATACCGCCGCACCGGCCGATACCCGTGCCCAGGCGGCAGCGCGCGCGGCTGAGTTGCGCCACGAGCTCGATTACCACGCCTACCGCTACTATATGCTCGATGCGCCCGAGATCACGGACGCTGCCTTTGACAAAATGCTCGTTGAACTGCAAGAAATCGAGGCTACCTACCCCGACCTGGTGACGCCCGACAGCTATACCCAGCGCGTGGGCGGCTACGTGAGCGAGCAGTTTACGCCGGTCAAGCACATGGCGCGCATGTATTCCATGGACGATGCCATGGATCTGGACGAGCTCGACGCTTGGCTCCAGCGCACCGAGGATGCGCTCGGTGCCGGTAGCGTCACCTATACCTGTGAGCTTAAGATCGACGGTCTGGGCGTCGCGCTTACCTACCAAAACGGCACCTTTGTGCGCGCCGCCACGCGCGGCGACGGCACCACGGGCGAGGACGTATCGCTCAACGTGCGCACTATCAAGGATGTGCCCATGCACCTATCCGAGCCGGCGCTCGCTCATATGGGCGCCGACCGCGAGCGCACCATCGAGGTACGCGGCGAGGTCTATATGCCCAAGGGCAGCTTTGTTCGCCTGAATGAAGAGGCCGATGCCGAGGGCCGCGACCCCTTCGCCAACCCGCGCAACGCCGCTGCCGGATCCTTGCGTCAGAAGGATCCCAAGGTCACGGCGCGCCGCGATCTGGCCACCTTTATCTATGCCATCGCCGATACCGACCCGCTGCACGTCCACAGCCAGCGCGAGTTTCTGGACTGGTTGCGTAGCGCCGGCTTTAGCGTCAACCCCAACGTGGCTCGTTGTGCCACGCCGGCCGAGGTCCACGAGTTCTGTGCCCAGGCGCTCGAGCACCGCGGCGACTTGGATTACGACATCGACGGCGTGGTCGTAAAGGTTGACAGCTTCCAGCAGCAGCTCGACCTGGGCTTTACCGCTCGCGCACCACGCTGGGCCATTGCCTTTAAGTTTCCGCCCGAGGAAAAGCAGACCATCCTGCGCGAAATTCGCATCCAGGTGGGCCGCACCGGTGTGCTCACGCCGGTCGCCGAGTTCGACCCGGTGACGGTTGCCGGCTCCACCATCGCGCGCGCCACGTTGCACAACATCGACGAGATCCGCCGCAAAAACGTGCGCGAGGGCGATACCATCATCGTGCACAAGGCGGGCGACGTTATCCCCGAGGTCGTGGGTCCGGTGCTCGACAAGCGCCCGGCCGATTCGGTCGACTGGCAGATGCCCGAGGTCTGCCCCGTGTGCGGTAGCCCCGTGGTCCACGAGGATGGCGAGGTGGCTTACCGCTGCGTGTCCATCGACTGCCCCGCACAGCTCAAGGAGCGCCTGCTCCACTGGGTGAGCCGCGGCTGCATGGACGTCGATGGCCTAGGCGACGAGATCGTCGACAAGATGATCGCCGCCGGCCTGATTCACGACGTCGCAGACTTCTACCAGCTCACGGTCGATGACATCGCAGGCCTGGACACGGGGCGCACCTATGCCAGCTCCAACAGCAGAAAGGGCGTTAAGAAGGGCGACCCCATTCCGGTAGGCCTCAAGACGGCCGAGAAAATCATCGCCGAGCTCAACAAGTCCAAGAGTCAGCCGCTCGGTCGCGTGCTGTTTGCCCTGGGCATCCGTCACGTGGGCAAGAGCGTGGGCGAGGTCATCGCCGAGCGATTCCTGTCGATTGACAAGCTTATCTTGGCGAGCGAAGAGGATATTGCCGAGTGCGAGGGCATTGGCCCCAAGATTGCGGCGAGCGTCAAGCAGTTCCTGGCCGTGCCCGAGAACCTTGCCGTCCTGGAACGTCTGCGCCAGGCGGGCCTGTCGCTCGAGGTCGATTTGGGCGCCGCGCACGCGCAAGCCGCAGCCGACGCTGGCGTGGCGGGCAAGCTCGCCGACGCACAGCCGCTCGCGGGTCTGACCTTCGTGCTCACCGGCACGCTCGTCAACCGCACGCGCGACGAGGCGGGCGCGGCGCTCAAGGTGCTCGGCGCCAAGGTTTCGGGCAGCGTATCAAAGAAGACGAGCTATCTGGTCGCCGGCCCCAAAGCGGGCTCCAAGCTCACCAAGGCCGAGCAGCTGGGTGTGCCCGTGCTGGACGAGGACGCACTCGAGCAGATCCTGGCTACCGGTGAGGTGCCCCAGGCTTAAGGCATCAATAGCCAAATTGAAGAACCGCCCGAAAGCGCGATGCCTTCCGGGCGGTTCTTACTTTGTTGGGGAAACCGGCATCGTGATCTGCGTCACGTAGGTCGCGGGGTCGTCGCTGATGATGTCGTCAATGAGAGCGATTTCGCATTGCCCCGCTACGCTGCTAACTTGTCAAAAGCCCCGCGCCGGTTGAGCACGGTAAACGCGACAACACAGATGACTGCCGACAGAATCGACCCGCACGGCGAGGCGATGCCCATGGGAAACAGCGTGTCGGAATAGGCGTTCGACAGCAGCCACGCGCCCGGCACGCGAATGAGTGCCACGGCCAGCACGTTGTGCGCAAAGCCGATGTAGCTCTTGCCATATGCAGCGAAAAAGCCGCTAAAGCAAATGTGGATGCCGGCAAAAATCGCGTCGAAAATATAGCTGCGCATATAGCCGGTGCCGGCAGCGACTACTGCAGCGTCCTTGGCAAAAAAGCCAATAAACGCCGGCGCCACCAGCCACATCAGCACCGTGATCAGGCAGCCGTACACCACCGAGATGGTCATGGCGTCTTTGAGCACCTGACGCGCACGGTCGCCCTTGCCCGCGCCGGCGTTTTGCGCCGTGAGTGCGCTGACGGTGGCGCCCATGGAACTCGGTACAATGAACAAAAAGCTGATCATCTTTTCGACCAGGCCCACGGCGGCGGCGTCGACCAGGCCGCGATGGTTGGCGATGACGGTGATAAACATAAACGCCACCTGGATGCAGCCGTCCTGCACGGCCACGGGCACGCCGATCTTAAGGATGCTGCCGAGCACCTCGGGCTGGGGACGCAGGTCGCTACGCTTAACGTGGATGTTCGTACGGCGGCTCTTAAGCCACACGAGCGCGAGGGCAACGCTTGCCGTCTGGGCGGTTACCGTGCCGAGTGCCGCACCCACGGGGCCGAGCCCCAAGTGGCCGATAAACAGAAAATCGAGCGCGATGTTGATGATGCACGCCACGCCGATCACGTACATGGGCGAGCGCGAATCGCCCAGCCCGCGAAAAATGGCCGAGAGGATGTTGTATGCGGCGATAAACGGAATGCCGACAAAGCAGATGCGCAGGTAGGCGGCGGTTCCTTCGACTGCCTCGGCTGGCGTCCCAATAAGTGCCACGATCTGCGGGCACAGTGCGAGCAGGATGGCTGCCAGCACTACCGAGACACCCATAAACAGCGTGATGGTGTTGCCGATGACGGTCTCGGCGCGATCGAAGCGGCGCGAGCCCACGGCGTGGCCGACGATAACCGTCGTTCCCATGGCCAGACCCACGAGCGTCACGGTAATGATATAGAGCGTCTGTGCGCCATTGCCCACGGCGGTGATGCCGGCGGCACCGCTAAACTGCCCCATCATGTACAGGTCGGCCATGCCGTAGAGCATCTGCAAAAAGTACGAGAGCATATAGGGCAGGGCAAAGACCGCGATGGTCTTAAGGACATTGCCGCGTGTGAGGTCGTGTTCCATAGGTGGGGCTTTCTGGCTGGGTCTGTTTCCGTACCAGTGTAGTGAAAACCCTACAACGATTGTAGAGTCAAGGTTTGTGTGTTGAGGATGGGCTTGGGAAGCCGGTCTTGCTCAAAGCGACCTGTCCTGTCGTACGGGTGTCGGCATGATTCTCTCGTGGGGGTATTATGTTTTTCGAAGAATAAAACGCCGCGTGAGGGGAGGGCTGCGTGGACGGGCACGTGCAGCATGACGGTTTTGGCCGCGATATCAACTACCTGCGCATCGCCGTTACCGACAAGTGCAATTTCCGCTGCATCTATTGCATGCCGGCCGATGGCGTGGCGCCCCGTGCACACGACGAGTTACTCAGCGCCGAGGAAATCGCCCGCTTTGTGCGCTTGGTGGCGGGGGAGGGCATTCGCCGCGTGCGCCTGACGGGCGGCGAGCCGCTGGTCAGCCGCCGTATTATTCCGATTATTCGCGACATCCGCGCGATCCCTCAGATCGAGGACATCTCGCTCACCACCAACGGCGCCCTGCTGCCCAAGCTGGCGCCGCAGCTCAAAGATGCCGGGCTTAACCGCGTCAACATCTCGCTCGACACGCTCGACCCTACGCTCTTTGGAAAGATCACGCGCCTGGGTCGGCTCGAGCAGACCATGGCCGGCATCGACGCGGCGCTGGCTTGGGGCTTTGAGCCCGTTAAGGTCAACTGCGTTGTTGTGCGCCGGCTCAACCAGGATGTGGCGGCCCTCGCGCGGCTCACGCTCGACCGTCCCATCCACCTGCGCTTTATCGAATATATGCCCATCGGCGACGAGCACACGAGCTCGCATTGCGCTGTGGACCCGCATGCGCCCGCGCTCAATCCCGAGCTGTGGGACGCGAGCGATACCGTGCCGAGTGACGAGCTGCGGGCGCGCATCAATGCCGGGGCCACCGCGACGGGACTGGGCGAGCTCGAGCCGCTCGACATCAACGATGCTCCTGCCGGCGCGGGCCCTGCGCGCTATTGGCGCTTTCCGGGCGCGGCGGGAACGGTTGGCTTTATTAGCGCCATGTCCAACCATTTTTGTGCGAATTGCAACCGTCTGCGCCTGACGGCCGATGGCAACGTGCGTCCGTGCCTGTTTAGCGATGCCGAGTATTCGGTGCGCGACGCCCTGCGCCGTGGTGATGATATGCAGGTACTTTCGGTTTGGCGCGATGCCGTGGCCCACAAACCGCAGGAACACGCGATAATTGAGGGCACGCAACGATTTATGTCCCAAATCGGAGGATGATCATATGGCCAAGAGCAGGTACGCCGACGCCACCAAGGCCGCTCGCAGGGCCGCGATGTCTGCCCACAAAGTCGCGGCCGCGGCGAATGCTGGCAACGCCGACGCGTCCGCGCAGCCGACTTCCAGCGCGGCCACCGAACCCGCCCGTGACGCACGTCGCAACGAGCTGACGCACGTGGATGCCAAGGGCGAGGTGCGCATGGTCGATGTGTCCGACAAGGCCGAGACTCATCGCATCGCCATCGCCGAGGGCACCATCCTCATGCATCCCGAGACACAGGCCATGGTGCTGAAGGACCGCGCCAAAAAGGGCGACGTGCTTGCCTGCGCGCGCGTGGCGGGCATCATGGCCATCAAACGCACGAGCGACATCATTCCCATGTGCCATCCGTTGCTCATTACCAAGAGCAAGTGCGACATTGCGCCCATCGCTCCGGCGGGGACGCCGGCCGAGGACGTGCCCGAGGGCTGGGCACCGGCGCGCGCGGACGGGCAAGTTGGCTTTCACGTACTGGTTACGGCCGGCGTGACGGGCAAGACGGGTATCGAGATGGAGGCCCTGACCGGCGCGAGTGCCGCGTGCCTAACGATCTATGACATGTGCAAGGCGGTTGATCGCGGTATGGAGATCGTCGACGTGCGCCTGTTGCACAAGGAGGGCGGCCGCTCGGGCGTGTGGGACCGCGCAGAGCGTCAGGCTGCTGCTGTTGAGGCCGTGGCCACTGACGGTGCCGCACCCGCGAGCGCACCCGTCGCCGTCGCGCCCGCAGCTCCGACACCGGCCGTCCCCGCGATCGCGTTTATCGGCTACCAAAACTCGGGCAAGACCACGCTCGTCGAGAAGGTCATTGCCGAGCTCACCCGCCGCGGCCTGCGCGTGGGTTCGCTCAAGCATCACGGGCACCACGGCTTTGATATCGACGTGCCCGCTAAGGATACCTGGCGCCATCACCAGGCCGGATCCAAGCACGTGGGCCTCATCTGCGCCACGCGCTGGGCGGAGTACGCCGACACGCGCGAGGAGGACGAGATGCCCGCGCGCGAGCTGCTGTCGCGCTACAACGATGTCGACGTGGTGATCATCGAGGGCTACAAGACCGAGGATTTCGACAACATCGTGGTCGCGCGCTCCGGTGTCGACCGTCTGCGCGGCAAGAGCTCGCTCGACCTGGTCGACGGCCGCACGCTGGCCCTTGCCTGCAACGAAGCCCTGGCACGTCAGGCCTTCGACGCAGGCTTTGCGACCCGGGCCATCAACATCAACGACGCCCGCGCCATCTGCGACCTTATCCAAGACCACCTTTAAGGCTTGGCGCTGAACCTGCCAAAAAGGGACAGGTTTATTTTGGCAGGTTCTATCTGGGCAAACGTCATTTCCACCACAAAGGGGCCAGGCACCTTTGTGGTGGTTTTTGCTTTGGTAGATTTTTGTGACATGCCTTACAATCTACCAAGTAGTTCATGACGGGCGAAAAACGGAGAGAAGGGTCCTGATGCGTCCTTAATGTTTCATGCGGATAGATTGATTTGGCAGACGGCGGCGAATGTCCACCGCCCGTATTCGTATGAAACGAGGAGTCTCCGTGCTCGTATCTCTTCTCTCAAAACCTCACCCTTCGTTGTCCGCGCAGGCTAAGCACCTGGTGGCAATGCGCTTCCTCATATATACCGGCTTTCAGACCAGCTACTTTATCGGTGTTATCGGAACACTCACCTATGCGGACGGCGCTTCGGTCGTTGCGACATCGCTGGCCGTCCTGTTTATGAACGTCTTCGTGATCCTGGGATCCTTTGCGGGTGGAGCGGCGCTTGACGCTTGGGGTCCGTGCCGGCATTTCCGGGCGAGTATCTTCGGCACGTTGGCAACCGACGCGGCAATCCTCGCCTGTGGCAGCGCGACCGGAACAGTCCTTGCCGCCGCGGTGCTCCTGGGCTTTGTGATAGGATTCGCCCAGCTCGTCGCCACGTCCTATCCGGCGTATCTCACCGACGACCCCGTCGAGCTCAAAGACATCAACTCCGCCATCACCATGTCCTCCAACGTGAGCATTATCGTCGGCCCCATACTGGGCGGCTTTGTCGCGGCGGCTGCATCGTCACACGCGGTGTTTTTGCTCATGATGATCTTTACCGTACTGGCGCTCGTCGCCGGTTGGGGCTTTAGGCCGCAAGCAGGTCGCGTCGCCGCGCGCAAAAGTGCTCCCGCGGATAGCAGCACAACGGCAAGTACTGCCAATCAAAGCTCCGACTCCAATAAATCCACCCGCGTCACCTTCGTGACCAGCATCAAGACAGTCTTTACCAACAGCGTCCTCGCCCTGCTGTTCTGCATTATTTTCCTTTCGAACTTTGGCTATGGCGCCTTCGATCCACTGGAGTCATTCTTCTACCGTGATGTCCTGCATGTCGGTGTCGAGTGGATGGGCTGGCTCTCGTCTGCCTGCGGCGTGGGCGCGGTGCTGGGCGCCGTGGTCGCGCTCCGCTTGCCGCCGCACCTGGTCAACCTTAAGACGCTGCTTGTGGCGCTTCTGTCCGTGGGCCTGGGAAGCCTGCTCTACGTGGGAACGCCGTACGTGGGCGTAGCCCTCGTCGGCCAGATTGCCCTGGGCGTGGCCTGGGGCTTCGTCAACCCGCTCCACAACACGATCGTGCAAACGACGGCCCCGCTCGAACAGCTCGGTCGCGTCAACTCGGTCATGGGCTTTGGCAACATGTTCGCCGGCGTGGCGCCGCTGGCGATTGCCCCGTGGCTGGCGGCGACGTTTGGCGTGCAGCAGACGCTCATCGGGGCGGGTATGGTCGTGACGGCGGTTCCCGCGGCACTGCTGCTGTTTGGACGCTGGCATTTGGATCGTGCCGCAAAGCAGTAAAAACCATCACAACATTCGATGAAAATCGCGATTTTGCCGAATAACGTCGAATGTTGTGATGGTTTGCGCCCCGGGTCATGCCATCCTGCGGATCCGGCCATCACAAAGGGGCCAGGCACCTTTGTGGCGGTTTTCGCTATGGACGGTGCGGTTTCGCTGCAGAACCGCCAGCCCGCCGCCTGCCAACCGCCACCCTCGTTACGTTTTCGCTGCATTTGGGTAAAGCGCCTGCTCCAAGCCGGCGTTGCCTTGTATACTAGAGCGGTTTAACTGTTATGCGGAAGGGAGCGCCTATGGCACTCAGCGAGAAAGACGTGCGCGGTATCGCCGAGTACGCAAAGATCGCACTGACCGATGACGAGCTCGCCCAGATGACGTCCTACATGAACGATGCCGTCCAGATGCTCGAGCCCGTCTTGCAATATGACTTGCCCGACGTGGAGCCCACGTTCCATCCCATCGGAAGCCTGTCCAACGTGATGGGCGATGACCTGCGCGAGCCCGAGCGCGACCTGCCGCTCGACGTCGCGCTCGAAAACGCCGGCAGCGCGCGCGACCGCTACTTCCGCGTGCCGTCCATTTTGGGAGAGGGGGAGAGCGAGTAATGGCGCAGAGCTTCGATTCCCTTACCGCTGTCCAGATTGCCACGGGCGTTGCCGCGGGCGACTTTACCGCTACCGAGGTGGCCCAGGCCTCCCTTGCCGCCATCGAGGCGCGCGAGGGCGGGGTCCAGGCATTCCTGCAGGTGGCGCCCGAGCTCGCGCTCGAGGCCGCCGCGCGCGTAGATGCCGATCGTGCCGCAGGTAAGCCGCTGCCCCCGCTCGCGGGCGTGCCGCTGGCCATCAAGGACAACATGAACCTTGTGGGCACGCGCACCACCTGCGCTTCCCGCATGCTCGAGAACTACCAGAGCGTCTACACCGCCACCTGCGTCCAGCGCATGCTCGATGCCGGCTGCCTGCCCATGGGCAAGGCCAACATGGACGAGTTTGCCTTTGGCAGCTCCACCGAGAGCTCGGCGTTCCACCGCACCAACAACCCCTGGGATACCGAGCGCGTGCCCGGCGGCTCCTCGGGCGGCTCCGCTGCCGCTGTCGCCGCGGGCGAGGTCGCGCTCTCGCTGGGCTCGGACACCGGCGGCTCCATTCGCCAGCCGGCGTCGCTGTGCGGCGTGGTGGGCTTTAAGCCCACGTATGGCGCCGTGAGCCGTTACGGCGTGGTCGCCTTTGGCTCGTCGCTCGACCAGGTGGGCCCCTTCGGCCGCACGGTCGAGGATGTCGCGCTGGCCATGAACGCGCTTACCGGCGCGGGCCACGATCCGTACGACTGCACCAGCCAGGATTGCGCCGTCGATTTTACCGAGCATCTCAACGACAGCATCGAGGGTAAGCGCGTGGGTATCATCCCCGCGTTTATGGAGGCCGAGGGCCTGACGCCCGAGGTCAAGGCCGCTGTTCAGCGCGCCGCCCAGGAGCTGCAGAACCAGGGCGCCGAGCTGGTCGAGGTCGACCTGCCGCACCTGGATGCCGCCATCGCCGCCTACTACGTCATCGGCCCGGCCGAGGCGTTCTCCAACCTGGCCCGCTTCGACGGTATTCGCTACGGCTATCAGGAGGAGGGCTGCGCCAACCTGTCCGACCAGAGCTCGCTGTCGCGCGCCCACGGCTTTGGCGCCGAGGCCAAGCGCCGTCAGATGCTCGGCGCCTACCTGCTGAGCTCGGGCGTGTACGACAAGTACTACTACGCTGCGCAAAAGGCCCGCACGCTCATCACGCAGGACTACGACACCGCGTATGCCAAGGTGGACACCATCCTCATGCCCGCTTCGCCGCGCACGGCCTTTAAGTTTGGCGAGATCAGCGACCCCACGCAGATGTACCTCTCCGACCTGTACACCATCTCGCTCAACATTTGCGGCAACGGTGGTATCTCGGTGCCGCTGGGCTTGGGCGAGGATACTCAGCTGCCCGTTTCTGCCCAGCTGGTGGGTCCGGCGTTTAAGGACCGTCAGCTGCTCACGTTTGCCCGCGCCCTGGAGCGCGGCTTTGCCGATGCCGCCACGGGTGCGCCCGCGCTTTCCGTCGCACCCGATTTTGCCGGGAAGGGAGGCGAGCTGTAATGAAGGAGCTTTCCGAGGTCCTGCAGGATTGGGAGGCCGTGATCGGCCTGGAGATTCATACCGAGCTCACCGCACTCGATACCAAGATGTTCTGCAACTGCAAGCTCAGCCACGATGACGAGCCCAACGCCAACGTGTGTCCGGTGTGCTTGGGCCTGCCCGGCGCCCTGCCGGTGCCCAACAAGCGCGCCATCGAGAGCATCGTTAAGGCCGGCCTCGCCACCAACTGCGAGATCCAGCGCCACTCGATGTTCTACCGCAAGCACTACTTCTATCCCGATATGGCCAAGAACTTCCAGACCACGCAGGGTCCGGTCGCCTTTGCCATGTACGGTCACCTGGACCTGGACGTGACTGGTCGCGGCGCTGCAGAGCGCCCCGATTGCGCGTTTGGCGAGGCCGAGGCCCAGAGCCTGGCGAGCGCCTCGGCCAACGCCGAGGGCCTGTCTACATCCATGACGTCGACCATGCGCGAGGGCAATCAGCGTGCCGGCCATCTGGCCAGCTATGACGCGTCCAACCTGCAGATGCCCGAGCGTCGCGAGGACGGTTCCTACACGGTGCCCATCCGCATTCTGCGCATCCACATGGAGGAGGACGCTGCCAAGATGGTGCACGTGGGCGGTGCCGAGGGCCGCATTACCGCCGCTGCCGAGTCGCTCGTCGACTACAACCGCTGCGGCACGCCTTTGATCGAGCTCGTCACCGAGCCCGACTTGCGTACGCCTGAGGAGGCTCGCCTGTTTATGGAAAAGCTCCGTCGCATCTTTGTGACGCTGGGCATTTCGGACTGCTCCATGGAGAAGGGTTCTATGCGCTGCGACGGCAACGTGTCGCTGCGCCGTCGCGGCGAGACCAAGCTGGGTACCAAAACCGAGCTTAAGAACCTCAACTCGTTTAAGAGCCTGCACGACGGCCTTGCCTACGAGATTTGCCGCCAGGCCGAGGTGCTCGAGGAGGGCGGCATTATCTATCAGGAGACCCGCCACTGGGAGCCCAGCCGCAAGCGCACCGTGGTCATGCGTGTGAAGGAGACGGCCGACGACTATCGTCTGTTCCCCGACCCCGACTTGGCGCCGTTCGATCTGGACGACGAGTTCATCGATCGCTGCCGAGGTGAGATTCCCGAGCTGCCCGATGCCAAGCGCGCCCGTTTTGAGGCCGATTTTGGCATTAAGGCGGCCGATGCCGAGCAAATCGCCGGTGACCCGGAGTTTGCCGAGTTCTTTGAGGCCTCCGCTGCCGGTATGGCTGGCAAGGAGGCCCAGACGGTTGCAAACTTGCTGGTGAACGAGATGATCGCCTACCTTAAGGGCGCGGGCGTGTCGCTCGTCGAGTCCGGCATCGCGCCGGCTCAGGTGGCAGCGCTTGCCAAGCTGCTGGCGACCGATGCCATCAGCTCCAACCAGGCTCACGAGGTCTTTGAGGCCATGGCCCAGACCGGCGACGACCCCAACAAGATCGTCGACGAGCGCGGTATGCGTCAGGTGAGCGATGCCGGCGCGCTGCAGCCGATTGTGGACGAGGTGCTGGCAAACTGTGCCGAGCAGGCACAGCAGTATCGTGACGGCAACCAGAAGGTCATCGGCTTTTTGGTGGGCCAGTGCATGAAGGCGAGTCGCGGCAAGGGTAACCCAAAGCTCTTCAACGAGTTGCTGAGAACGTCGCTCTCGTAAGCGGGAACCGAGGGGCCGGGCGCAGGGCCTTGCCTCTCAATTTCGGACAGTCCTGACTCACGACGGAGGCGCCACTGGCGCCTCCTGTTCGTGCGGAACTCATTGAGAGGCAAGGCCCTGCGCCCGGCCCCTCGGTTCCGTGGCGACTCGGCCGTTCTGGTCAGTCGGGCTGAATGGAAATAGAGTGAATGGGCGCGCCGTTGGCGCGCCCATTGTTTTTGAAGGGAACTCATTTTGAGCAAGCGCCCGCCCTGCCGGGGCTCCCGGGTTCCGTGGCGACTCAGCCGTTCTGGTCAGTCGGGCTGAATGGAATTTGGTGAATGAGGGTGCTGTTGGCACCCTCATTTTTTTGTGGATGTGGCGCAGGGACGGTCCCTTGGTCACATTTTTGGGCTGTGGAAAGCGAAGCTTAATACTTTTCCCGAGAAGTGAACGACCTTATTTGGACCTCTGAAGCATCGACACTATTTGGACGCTGTTTCCTGCGGTTTTGCCGAGTTTTCCCTGCGGTTTTGTTACTAAAAAATGCGGATGCTTCAGGGGTCCGATTTTGCTCGTTCACTTCTCGGGAAAAGTATTAGACCTCGATTTGCTGGGACGGGGGAGAGTCTTTCTTGGATGCCGGAGATGTACGTCGCGGCAGACCGATTGTCGAAAGTCGGCCGGTCTGCACCCTAAGATTTCCAGAAAGTTAACCATTTTTGACCTTAATAGTTAGTCCTACTTAACTATTATCCAAAAGTGTGCTTTAGTAAACTTATTCCTCGGGTGCTGAGGCACCGTGCCGTGTCCAATGCGGCAAAAGGGAGAAGCAACATGAAGAAGCCGACGTTTAACACCCTGCTTGTCGGTGGCGGTTTTCTGCTTGGTACGGCTGGCATCAAGCTGCTCGCCAGCGCTCCGGTAAAGAATGCCTGCGTGCAGGGCATCGCGTGCGGCATGCTGCCGTCGAGTACATCGTGGCGCACGGCATCACTTCGTCCATCGAAGGGCGTCGCGCCATCATCGGTTCCGCGCACTTTGTATTTGAGGATGAGGGCGCGCAGCTCGAGTCCGACATTTAGGAGCAAATCGAGCCTCAGATGCAGGGCCTGTCGCCGCTGTATTTGGCGGTCGATGGCAAGGTCGTCGGCGTGCTCGGCATCGAGGGCCCGCTCAAGCCTGGGGTCCGTGAGGTCATCGCCGACCTGCATGCTCTGGGCGTCAAGCATGTCGTTATGTTCACGGGCGATTCCGAGCGCACGGCCGAGCGCATTGCGCGAGAGGCAGGGGTCGACGAGTTTAAGGCCGAGCTGCTGCCCGAGGACAAGTACGCGTATGCGGAGCGCATTAAGGGCGAGGGGAGCCATGTTGTCATGGTGGGCGACGGCGTCAACGATTCGTCGGCACTCGGTTTGGCCGACGTGGGGCTTACAATGGGTGGCGGAAGCGACATCGCCAAGGAGGTCGCCGATATCATCCTGACCGATACGGATCTTGCTGCGATCGTGCGCCTGCGCCGTATGAGCCAGGGCCTCGTTGATCGTCTGACGAGCTCCTACTCTAAGGTGATGCTCACCAACTCGGCGCTCTTGGTACTGGGCAGCACCGGCGCGATTGCCTCGCAGGCATCGTCGCTGCTGCACAACGGCTCGACGATCGCCTACAGCCTGAGCAACGCGAAGGCTTACCTGCGTTAGCAGACGTGTTTGCCCACGTTATCTGGCCTGCGCCCAGACGGCATCGGTGTCGTCCGGGCGCAGGCCTTTTGCATTTGACCCCAATTGATAGCGTCTCTATATAGTGTTGCTATCGAGGATAGCAATTGAAGGGAGCGAGATCGACGTGGGTGCTGCTAGCGGCATGGCGCAGGTGAACGTTTGCGTGGATCGCCAGGTCAAGAATCGTGCCGAGGAGGCGCTGCGGCTTTCGGGCGGGTCACTGCCCGAGCTCATCAAAAAGGTGGTGGCCAAGGTCGCGCAGGGTGGCGGTTCGTGCGAAGAGGTGTTGTCGGCCGTTGACGACCAACCGCCTAGTGCTGGTGGCACCTCGCCGTTTGTCGCATCATGGGCGGCGGTGGATCGGCTTTACGCGGACCTGGGCATCGATACATCATCTGCGTCTGATGACCGCAGCTGGGACACAATCTATTCCGAAGCCATGGATGAGCATTATCGCCAAAAGGGGATGATCCTGTGAGTGGAGGCCCCCTTAGGATCATGGTGGATGCCAACGTATGGGTTGATTCGTTTTGCGCCGACCATACCGAGTCGCTTGCCGCGCGCGCGTTTATTGGGCAGGCGACGGAGACGGGGGCGTTGCTGTTCTTTCCGGTGCATATTGCCAAGGACGTGCTGTACGTTGTCCAACACGAGCTGAAGCGTAGCGTTCTTGCCGGCGGGGGAGCGCTCGACGAGGCATCTGTCCGTGCAATTGGCGATGCGGCGTTGGCGTTTGTTCGGAACATGACCGAAAACGCCACGGCCGTGGGTACTGATGCATCGGACCTTTGGCTGGCCGACAAATACTTAGCGCTCCATCGCGATTACGAGGACAACTTGGTACTCGCCGCGTGCAAGCGCGCGCAGATCGATTACTTGGTGACCAACAATCGCAAGCTGCTCGAACATGCCGATCTTGCAGCAAAGACCCCGCGCCAAATGATGCCGATTCTAGCTTTGGCCGAACGTGGTGGCGCGGCTATCGGTTAGCGCGAACTGTTTGCGTGGCCTTCGGAACGTCGGCGCTCAGAAGGCCACGCATCCTTTAATTACAAAAGCGCTGCCTTGATGACGGGAGCTTCGACGAGCTTCTCGGCGGCCTTTTCGTCGGAATCGTTTAGTGCTGCTAGACTGCGGTAGACCCACTCGTTGACCTGGGTGTTCTTGACGCCTGCGGTCTGCATAAGGGCGCCTACCTCGCGGATTGCTGCGAGCAGATCGGCTTTGGGACCCGCGAGCTCGACCTCGATGCCGTGGTGGGCGGCCACGCCGCGGTTCTCGCTCACGTGGTCGATAAAGCCCGCGACGGTCTCAAACTGCTGGGCGAGAGCTGCATCATCGTCAGCGTCCAGCGCAACAAGGGCGTTCGATACCGTGAGGGCGGGATGTCCACAGGGGACAAAGCCTTCGATGACATCCATAGCTTCGGTAATGGTTGAGCCCAGGCCTGCGAGGGCATTGACGAGTTGCTGCTTGGTATCCATAACTGTCCTTTCGACGGGTCAATTTTGCTTGGCGAAAATATACGTGACGCGTTCAGTGGCAAAAATGCGAAGTATGGTGCACATTAGGGTCTTCACAGCTCGTGCATAGAGCAGCTGTCTGCCTTTAGAACGTGGTAAGATAGCTATCCACGAGCGGGGTTTACCCCGCGTGTTCCTTGAAAAGTCGACGGCTATCGGGTGTTTGCAGGCCCGATACCATCCAGACTTTCCCAACATTCGGGGGCGACTGGTTTCGACACGATAGCTCTGAGAGAGGAAGCAAGCCGAGGTCTCCTCGCCTCGTTAAACAGGGGTACCGTCAAATTGAATTGACAACAACTCTTCTTTTGAGCCTATGGCTCTCGCTGCTTAGTTTATAGCGGCGCGTCAACCCGGTGATTTCCCCGACACCGGCGCGACGTCATGTTAGGGGAATGCTCCCGCGCACGTAATCGGTATGGCGCGGGCTAAGACCGAACCGGTTGGGATGCCGCGAGCGTGTCGCTGCGCGCAAAGCGTCCGAGACTAAACCAGCGACTGAGCTTGGAGATGCCAATCAGGGGGCTTTCGTGGACCGGAGTTCGATTCTCCGCGCCTCCACCAATAGCTACAGGCAGGTAGGTAAACGCACCTACCTGCTTTTTTATTACTTATAGATACCGCGGAGAACCGAACTCTGTGCAGGGCGCGGGCGTAAAGAAAACGCGTAAGCGTTTTTAGCCCGCGGGCGAGGACGCCGGCAGGCGGCCGAAGCCGGTGCGGATTTGCGAAGCAAATACGCGGATTCTCCGCGCAAAGCCTCGACCCTATATAGATGCGATGCCGATCGGATGACAGCCGGCAACGCCCTGCGCCAGCGTCATCCCCGCACCGCGGAGAACCGAACTCTGTGCAGGGCGCGGGCGTAAAGAAAACGCGTAAGCGTTTTTAGCCCGCGGGCGAGGACGCCGGCAGGCGGCCGAAGCCGGTGCGGATTTGCGAAGCAAATACGCGGATTCTCCGCGCAAAGCCTCTACAAGGTGGAGTAGTCAATTTGGGACGGGGCTATTTTAGCTACCCCTATAAGCCAGTCGATATTAGTTCCGGTCCCCAATAATTCGTCGACAGCCAAAGGGCAGCTAAAATAGCCCCGTCCCAAATTGACTACTCACGTTGACGCCTCAAGCGGAAGTTGCATCCCAGAATCTACGCTCAGAATGGGATGCATTTTCCGGATGGGTTGTTGGCGGAAAGTCCATCCCGGAATCGCCCCCCAGAACGGGACGTGCTTTCCGCCAGCCGCCCCGTCCTACTCAACTCCAAAACCCATGCGCTCTCCATTTCAAAACTGGGTAGAAGAAGGCCAAAACGAAACAGTAGGAGGTCAACATGACGGCAGAAGATAAGGCAAAGAACGCCGGCAAGGTCGCGCTCGTCTTGGAGGGCGGCAGTTTTCGCGGGCAGTTTACCGCGGGCGTGCTCGACGTCCTCATGGAAGCCGGCGTCGAGATTCCGGCAGTATATGGCGTATCGGCCGGCGCCCTCAACGGCGTGAACTACAAGTCGCACCAGATCGGCCGTGCCAACCGCATCAACCTGACTTTCTGCAACGACAACCGCTTCATGGGCGCCGCATCGTTTGCGTCCACGGGCTCCATCGTGGGTTACGACTTCATCTTCAACGATGTCCAGGACCGCTTGGATCCCTTTGATAACGAGGCATTCGACGCGAGCCCCATCGAGATGTACGCCGTCGCGACGGACATGCTCTTTGGAACCGCTGCATACCTGCCGGTCAAAAGCGCCGTGCTCGACCTCGATGCCGTGCGCGCCTCGACGTCGCTGCCGCTGGTGACGCCGCCGGTCGAGATCGACGGGCACAAATACGTCGACGGCGGCGTAGCCGATTCGGTCCCCATCGAGCACGTGCTGGAGGAGGCCGGCTTCGATCGCGCGGTTGTCATTGTCACGCAGGACCGCTCGTACGAGAAAAAGCCCTACGAGTTTATGCCTGCCGCACGCGCCCGCTATGCCGACTACCCCTATCTGCTCGAGGCTATCGAGACGCGCCACGACCGCTATAACATCCAGCGCATGCATCTGTGGAAGTATGAGCGCGAGGGCCGCGCGCTGGTCGTTGCCCCGCAAAAGCCTGTCGAGGTCGGTCACGTCGAGCACGATCCGGCAAAGCTTCTCGACCTGTATATTCAGGGTCGTCAGGAGGCAAAGCGTCTGCTGAGTGATATCGAGGCATTTGTCGAGCGCTAGCGTCGCGACATCATTACCGATGGACGACATGTGCAGAAAGTCTGGTCAGAGCCAAAATACCTGTTGACTCGGGCGACGGGCGGGGTAATATGGACGGGTTACTTGCAGAGCCCCGTGAATCTCTGTAACAACACGTACTGTACATGGAGGAGTCTAAGTGATTTCGAAATCGACTCACTACGCCAAGCAGGGCGAGGTCCAGCGCAACTGGGTTCTCGTCGACGCCGATGGTGCTGTCCTGGGCCGTCTTGCCACCCAGATCGCAATGATCCTGCGCGGTAAGAACAAGCCCCAGTTCACGCCCAACAGCGACTGCGGCGATTTCGTTGTCGTCATCAACGCCGATAAGGTCCAGCTTACCGGTAACAAGGCCGACACGAAGACCTATTATCGCCACAGCGGCTACAACGGCGGCCTCAAGGCTGAGAGCTTCCACCAGGCTATGGAGAAGCACCCGGAGAAGGTCATCGAGCGCGCCGTTCGCGGCATGCTGCCCAAGACCACCCTCGGCCGTGCCCAGATGACCAAGCTTAAGGTCTACGCTGGTGCCGAGCATCCGCATGCTGCCCAGAACCCCACGAAGATTGAGCTGGAGGCTTAAAGATGGCTGAGAACACCGTTGTCTACCAGGGTACCGGCCGTCGTAAGAACGCCGTCGCCCGCGTCCGTCTCGTCCCCGGCACCGGCAAGGTGACTATCAACAAGCGTGACGCCGAGCAGTATTTCGGCCGTCATCAGCTCGTTGAGAACGCCCTTGCTCCCTTCAAGGTGACCGATACCGCCGGTCAGTTCGACGTTATCGCTCTGTGCGATGGCGGCGGCATCTCCGGTCAGTCCGGCGCTCTGCGCCTGGGCATCGCTCGCGCTCTTCTGAACGCTGGCGACTATCGTGCTGACCTCAAGAAGGCCGGTTTCCTTACGCGCGATGCTCGCGTGGTCGAGCGCAAGAAGTACGGCCTCAAGAAGGCCCGCCGCGCTCCCCAGTTCTCCAAGCGTTAAGGTTTTTCTCCTTACGAGATACAATGTACAAGCGGGGCCTGCCGATTGCTCGGCGGGTCCCGTTTTTCTTTTTCGACTAGGGTGGGCGAGTGCGTTTTGCCCACTTGGGAAGGAGCGATCCTATGCCCCAGAACATCTTTGGCACCGACGGCGTCCGTGGCGTCGCCAACGCCGACCTCTCGTGCGACCTCGCGTTTCGCCTTGGCCGTGCGGCGACCAAGTTCCTTGGTCCGGACATTTGCGTTGGCCGCGACACGCGTCTTTCGGGCACCATGCTCGAGAGCGCTCTGACCGCTGGCATTATGGCCGAGGGCGGTCGCCCGCACTGCTGCGGCGTTATCCCTACGCCGGCCGTGGCGCTGCTCACTGTCCAAAACGACCTCGACGGCGGCATCGTCATCTCCGCTTCGCACAATCCGCCGGAGTTTAACGGCATCAAGTTCTTTAGCCGCAAGGGCATGAAGCTTCCCGATGCCGTTGAAGAAGAGATCAGCGCCTGGGTCATGTCCGAGGAGGCCATGGCTGCCGACACGCTGCCGACCGGCGCCGGTGTGGGCCACATCATCAAGATGAAGGATGCTCGCAAGGCATACGTCGACCACGCTATCAGCACCCTCGACGGCCTTAAGCTCGACGGCCTGGTCGTTGCCGTTGACTGCGGTCACGGTGCTTCCTGCCAGACCACGCCTGCCGCGCTTCAGCGTCTGGGCGCCACGGTCCACGCCATCAATACCGACTACTGTGGCACCGACATCAATGTCGAGTGCGGCTCCACTCATCTTGAGCCCCTGCGCGAGCTCGTGCTGCGCACCCACGCCGACATCGGCCTGGCCCACGACGGTGACGCCGATCGCGTGCTGTTCGTGGACAGCGAGGGCAACGAGATCGATGGTGATTACATCCTGGCCATCTGCGGCTCTGACCTCGCCGCTCGCGGCAAGCTCGCCAACTCCGAGATCGTCTCGACCGTTATGTGCAACTTGGGCTTTTCCATCGCTATGAAGGAACAGGGCTTTGAGATGGTGCAGACCGCCGTGGGCGACCGCTACGTGCTGGAGCGCATGCTCGCGGACGGCGCCGTTATCGGCGGCGAGCAGTCCGGCCACATCATCTTCCTGGAGCACAACACCACCGGCGATGGCCTGGTGACGGCGCTGCAGCTGCTGGCCGTGCTCAAGCGCACTGGCCGCACCCTCACCGACCTTGCCGGCATCATGAAGAAGTACCCGCAGGTGCTCGTCAACGTGCATTCCGACAACAAGGCCGGTCTGGACGATTGCCAGCCCATTTGGGACGCTGTCGCTGCCGCCGAGAAGGAGCTTAACGGTCGCGGCCGCATTCTGGTGCGCCCGAGCGGTACCGAGCCGCTGGTTCGCGTGATGGCCGAGGCCGAGACGCACGAGCTGACTCAGCGCGTCGTTGACGACATCGTCGAGGTTGTCAAGCGCGAACTCCCCTAATGGTCAAAAACCAATGCCAAGTGGTAAACTAGTAAAACTGGTTTTGATTATTGGTATGTCCAAGGGGGAGCATGTTCACTAAAGTCCTAAGGTCTTTTGGTATGCGTGGTCGAGTCCTTACGCTGGATGCTCCCATCTCGGGCGATGTCATTCCGCTTTCCGAGGTTAACGACCAGACGTTTGCCACTGGCCTTTTGGGCCAAGGCGTTGCCATTCGGCCTACGGGCACGCGCGTGATTGCACCTGCGGATGCCAAGATCGAGGCGATTTTTCCAACGGGACACGCCGTTGCGCTCAACACGGTCGATGGCTTGGATGTTTTAATCCACGTTGGACTCGATACCGTTCAGCTCGAGGGCAAACACTTTACCGTGCATGCACAGGTGGGCGATATCGTCCATAAGGGCGATGTGCTTATCGAGTTTGAACGCGAGGCAATCGAGGCCGAGGGCTACGATGTGACGGTTCCCATTTTGGTGTGCAACTCTGTTGAGTTCTCGAGCATCAAGGGCTCCGTTGGCGAGCATGTCGAGGAGATGGATCAGCTCATCGTCGCTCGCGAGCGCTAACTCGTTCGCTTGCCCTTTGGCCTACAATTCAAACACGTTTACGGAGGGCGCCCTTGAAAGAGGGCGCCCTTCGTGGCAAGATGAAAAATGTCCGAGGCTAAAAGGCTTCGGGTCACCGTGGACGGGCAGGGGCCTCGACGCGGCTAGACACGAGATACATACATTACGCGACCTCGCCCTGGTGGCCGCACACGTTGGTTGCGGCCGACGCAGGCCGCGGGCAAGTGCTTGTAAGGGGAGCCTTGCCTCTCTTCTACGAGAAAGGATGCGTAATGAAGATCATTAAAGCTAAAGACTACGAGGATATGAGCCGCAAGGCCGCCAATATCATCTCGGCGCAGGTTATCCTTAAGCCCGATTGCGTGCTCGGTCTTGCCACCGGCTCCACTCCGATTGGCGCCTACAAGCAGCTCGCCGATTGGTACAAGAAGGGCGATATTGACTTCTCCGAGGTCAGCACCTATAACCTGGACGAGTATCGCGGCCTTTCGCACGATGATCCCCAGAGCTATCACTACTTCATGCGCGAGAACTTCTTCGATCACATCAACGTCGATCTGAATAACACGCACGTGCCCGATGGCTCCAACCCCGATGCCGCCGCTGCCTGCTCCGAGTACGACAGAATCGTCGCTGCCGCCGGTTACCCGGATCTGCAGCTGCTCGGCATTGGTAATAACGGTCATATTGGCTTCAACGAGCCCGATGACCACTTCTCCAAGGGTACGCACTGCGTCGACCTCACCGAGAGCACCATTCAGGCCAACAGCCGCCTGTTCGATAGCATCGACGACGTTCCCCGCCAGGCTTACACCATGGGTACCCAGACCATCATGTATGCCCGCATGATCCTGGTCGTCGCCAACGGCGAGGCCAAGGCTCAGGCTGTGCACGATATGTGCTATGGCCCGGTTACGCCCGAGTGCCCGGCTTCGATCCTGCAGCTGCACACCAACTGCGTCGTCGTTGCCGACGAGGCTGCCCTTTCGCTCTGCGAGTAGTACAATCCGAGCGATTTGTTATTACTTTGTTACAGGCTCCCGTTCTGCGGGGGCCTTTTTTATTATGCATATGCGGGATGGCGGCTAGCTTATAGACTCATGAGTCCTTATACTGCGTCCGTCCGCAATATCTGCCAGTGGAACCAGATGAGCGCGGACTTTATGGTGTGCATAACATTAGCTTGCCAAAAGCTTGACGGTGGTGCCTCGTATAGCGTGATGCATTCTCTAGCATATTCTATTCAAAAATGCTACTAATGAGTCGCAAACGGTATCAGCGCGTAGGTGAGTTGCGCAACAAAATATTACAAGCCCCATTGCGTTACACTGCCAAATGAGTGGGACATGCTGGCAAGCGCATTGACCTGCGCAAAGACCGGTTGGTTGGGGGAAAAGTTTCAATCGGCGCTCGCTGAACAAAAACTTGCCAAATGCGAACCGAAAGACAACCTAAAACTCTACGTCGTTCGATTTACGGGATGGCTTGGGCTGTCTTGCGATTACGGTGTCCATGTGGCCGAGGTAAGGAGCGAGCATGATGAACGGGCTGAACGATACGGACGATCTCGAATTGGCACCGTTGGGCACAGGTTATATGGTCCGACGTGATCGCCTGATGAGCGAGTTGATTGTCAAGGGCCGCAAGGCGGGCATTGTGTTGCTCTATGCACCAGATGGGTTTGGGAAAACATCGATATTGCTTCAGTACGCTCAGGAAGTCAAAAGCGACCCGACGCGCGGTCTGGTACGAATCATCGAGGCTGACCGCGCGATTGCCCGCGAGGTGTTTATGCAGCTCGAAGTGGTCACAGATGAACTTGAGGACAAACCGCGATCGTTGATTGCGATTGATAACGTCCCCAACCTCGATCAGCAAGATACCGAGGAGCTTATCGATCGAATTCGAGGCCTGCGCACTATGGGGATCGGGGTCTTTGTCACCTGCCGCCCCTCAAATCGCCAGTTGATTCGCGGGCTGGGTGACTCGGTCAAGATCAATGCGCAGATGCTCAAGGTGCATGCCTATGAGTATTCGGCTTGGGCATCGGCGTTCTCGATTAGCACGTCGCTCGATTTTTACCAGCTCACACAGGGTGTTCCCGAGTTGGTTTCGGCTATGCAGACGGGGCTGTACGGAGAGGGCGACGTTGCCAGCTTGCTCGAAAACGAGATTGTCAACGTATACGGTGCGGCACTTGCCGATATGGCATCAATCGATAACGGCGCCCTATTTAACGTGGCGTGCGTGATGGCCCTGATGGGCGAGGGCAAGATTGCGGAACTTGAGGCATGCGGTGTCAGGCTCTCCATGATCGATCAGTCCTATCTTGTTCGTGATTATCCGATTTTTGGTGTCGATCCGGTCGACCGAAGCTTTACGTGTATGGGCACCGAGGATAACGCGCGCCTGAGATTACGAAAAATGGTTGCGGAAATTCGTCCAGAGCTCGTTATGCGCGCGGCACGCATTCTGCTCAAGGCGGGCCGATGCGATGCTGCGATGGATTTGGCAGATGCCTTTTTGGATCGCGACGCCGTCCTTGAGCTTGCTGGACAGTATGGTGTCGATTTGGCTCTGACTGGGCATGGAGGGGATGTCTGTCGCGCGGTACTGAGGACGACGGATGCCGACAAGCCCGCGTTGGAGCCGACGCCCACCGAGGCACTTGGTGTCTATTTGGCGGCGGTAAGCGTTTCGAATACTAAACTGGCCCGGTATATGGCCTCGATTGTCGAACATGCGAGCGCACAGTCGGTCCGCGAGATTGATTTGGTTTCTTGGAAAGTCGCCCAGGTGCTTACGGTCGTCTGTTATGGAGATTGCGAGCTTGGGCTTCCAGCCAATCCTGCTCTTCCAAAAAATGAGGCATCTTGTGCTGCGCTCGATATGCTGTCGGCGCATATCGAGGTTAAGAGCCGGCTGACCGAACAGGCGAAAGACGGCGCAGCGCTTTCGGGACTCAAGGCGAACAAGGTATATGATTGCGAACTCGATATTGCAGAGATTCTCATACGGGCAGATCGGATGTTGGTGGAGCTCTTCGATGGGTCCTTTATGGGAATCGATGAGCGTGACGACGAGATGTCTCGAACACGGGAGGCACTCGATGCTCGTGGGCTTAAGGCACCGGCTGTCTGGGTGCGTATGGTGCTGGCGGCACGGCGTCTGCTTGCAGGCCTGCCAATGACTGACGATACGGCGTTTAATGAGCTCGATCGCTTTGCCGTGCGCGTGCGTGATAATCAAATCCAGCTGTTTGGCCTGCTACTTGAAGGCTGGCAGGCGCTCGCCGAGGGGCGCCCGGTCAACGCGAAGTTCCGCGCGGTCCAGGTACTCAAGCTTGCTGACGAGTCGATCGCATACATGCGCGACAACGCGTTGCTGTTGGAGCGTGCATCAAGCCTTCGCAATACGTCGATGGTGTCGGTACGAGAAGAGGCAGAGCTGCTCGACCTAAGTCGGACACAAGTCGGCGGCGCGGAGGCTTGGGTCGTAGCGCTGCATTTGGCGTCTGCGGGCCGTGACAGCGATCTTGCCGCCTGGATGTCTATGAATCGTTCTGGGATTCTGGAGCCAGCGTATCGGCTGTTTGCACGCCTTGCGATGCATTGCCTGGGCGAGCCTGCTGCCAAGATTCGAAAGAAGCTCCCGGTGCGTGAGCTATCGCGATATTCGCTGCGCGACGATTTGGAGGGAGAGAGCGAGCGGCTGTTCCAGGTCGGCGAGGTCGAACCCGTCGACGCTATCGATCATATCGAGATTCGCATGTTTGGCACGTTTCGTGCCGAGCGCGACGGATTTCCCATCACAGACAAGATGTGGCGTCGTAAGAAAGCGGCAACGCTTGCCGAGCGGCTTGCGTTGGGTATCGATTCGTTTGTCGATCGCGAGACCTTGGCTATGGAACTGTGGCCACATGCCGAGTACAGTAGCGCCCGTAACAACTTGTATTCGACTGTGTCACGCTTACGATCCGCTTTGGGACCCACGCCAGATGGCAAGTCGTGCGTCCTGATTCAAAACGACTGCCTTGGCCTCAACAGGGATTACGTTAAGACCGATGTGAAGCTATTTGAGCAGATAAGCCGCGAGATTTTGGGTAATCGCACAAGAGTGCGTGGGCCTCACCTGGTCGAGCTGTGTCTTAAGATCGAACAGCTCTATACCGGACCGCTGTATATCCCCAACGGTTGCAATCCGACGTACTTTTTGCGCATGCGCCGCATCATGCAGTCGAAGTTTATCGACTGCATGATTGTGGGAGCAAGCGCTGCCTTGGAAGAAAACGACCTGCAGTCGGCAATCTGGCTGGTAGAAGCGGGGCTACGTCAGGAGACCGCACGCGAGGACATGGTGCGATGCGCCATGCGCGTGTACGGAGCGGCGGGGAGACGCCGCGATATCGTCGAGCTCTATAGCGGGCATATCCATCATCTTAAGGAACAGGTCGCAGGTGTTCCCGAGCCCGAGACCAAGCGTCTCTACGAGCGTTTGGTCGAAAGCAGGGTCAACCGACCGTTCATTGAGCGATAAAAAACGGGCGCCCGCATCATTCGGACGCCCGCAGGCTTGCTCTGTGTGAACCGAACGGCCCTTAGACGAGCTTGATCTTCTCGATATCCTTGCGCGAGGACTCTCGATACAGCGAGAACTTGCGGCCGATAACCTGAACGACGTCGGCGTGGCAGCGCTCGGCGAGTTCCTCGGCGGCCTCGCGGGCAGAAAGGCTGGAGCCGTCCAGCACGGAGCACTTAACGAGCTCGTGCTTTTCCAGGTAGGCGGCCGTCTGCTCGACGGTACCCTCGTTGACATCGGACTTACCGATGATGATGGCGGGGTTGAGGTGATGGGCCATGCTGCGAAGCTGCTTGACCTGGGCTCCTGTCAGTGCCATGGGATCTCGCTTTCTATGTATGGGGCGCCCCGCGATGGGGCCTTAATCTACGTGAGCTGTCCCACGATAGCGCAGGAACGGCGCGGTGTGGAGCGCGTTTGCCAGTTCGCAAAGAATGCGGATGCCGGGTGGGTAGACGATGCATGCTTTAGATGGGCTACGGTCGGGGCGCAGAGACCGGCTCCCAGGCGATGAACGCCCATCGGACCTTGCGGATGTGGTCGAGCATGTAACGTCCCTGCGGCACACCCTTGGATCCCGGCTCGCCGGCATGGGGGTTCTCGATCATATGTTGGGCGATATAGTCGCGCAGACGATTGATCTTATCCTCGTTGCCATGCTCGAGCATACGGGAGAGGTCCGCCACGCCGGCCTCGAGGCTATCGAAGGTGTCACGACGGGGCGATTCAAAATACGTGACCTGCGGTAGTGCACCCATCTGAATAAGGATGTTAAAGGCGTACACAAAACCATTGCTGCGGGTAACCGAGGCGCCGATGGCATTCATCACGTGCAGGTCATAGCGCGGGCTGGAGTTGGCGACCATCGTGACAGCACAACGCCGCCGAGCAGCCTGTAGACGCATCCATTCGCCATTCCAATCCGCAGAAAGAAGCTCAGATTGAATTACACCATCAACCACGGGCCATCCCTCCTCACAACAAAAAAGCGACTCCTCCCAAAAGAAGAGCCGCAACCAGCATATATCAGAAAGAACCGATCCAATGCCAAACCGCCATACCAGCAAAGTAGGGCAGAAGCGAAGCGACTGCCAAAGGGATAGAACCCAACCGAGGTCCCGTTGTGCGGGAGCCCCGGGGAGGGCAAATATATAAGGTCGATCGCGAGTTCCGCACGAGCCGGAGAGCACTTAATGTGCTCTCCGTGCGAGTCAGGACTGTCCGAGCAGGCGACCTTATATATTTGCCCTCACCGGGGCTCCTCGCCAGTCCCCCTCAGCTAGTTCTTGAGCGAGTTCAGCGGCGCCGGGAAGCGTCCACCGCGGTGGGCAAGCACGGTGCCGGCGTTGGGGTTCACCGGCATGATGGGCGCACGGCCAAACAGGCCGCCATACTCGACGCAGTCGCCCACGCCCTTGCCGATGGCGGGGATCACGCGCACGGCCGTGGTCTTATTGTTGATGACGCCGATGGCCATCTCGTCGGCGATAATGCCGGCGATAGTCTCGACCGGGGTGTCGCCGGGAATGGCGATCATGTCCAGGCCAACGGAGCACACACAGGTCATGGCCTCGAGCTTCTCGAGCGAAAGCGCGCCGGCCTCGACGGCGGCAATCATGCCGGCGTCCTCGGACACGGGGATAAAGGCGCCCGAGAGGCCGCCCACGCTGGAGCTGGCCATGACGCCGCCTTTCTTGACGGCATCGTTGAGCATGGCGAGCGCGCAGGTCGTGCCGGGGCCACCGCAGGTGCCCACGCCGATGATCTCGAGGATGCGCGCGACGGAGTCGCCGACGGCAGGCGTAGGCGCCAGCGACAGGTCGACAATGCCTTTCTCGACACCTAGGCGACGGGCGGCCTCGCGACTCATGAGCTCGCCGGCACGGGTGATCTTAAAGGCGGTCTGCTTAATCTTTTCGGCGACTTCCATCATCGATGCGGAATCGGGCAGCTTCTCCAGGGCTGCGGCCATAACGCCGGGGCCCGAGACGCCTACGTTGATGACGGCGTCGGCCTCGCCACCGCCGTGAACGGCGCCCGCCATAAACGGGGAGTCCTCGACCATGTTGGCAAAGCAGACAAACTTGGAAGCACCGACGGAATCCTCATCTGCCGTAAGCTTGGCGGCATCGATGATGGTCTGAGCCGCCATGAGCACGGCGTCCATGTTGATGCCGGCGCGCAGGCTGGCGACGTTGACGCTGGAGCAGACGCGGCTGGTGGTAGCGAGCGCCTGGGGGATGGACTGAATGACGCGGCGGTCGGCGTCGCCGATGCCCTTCTGGACGAGTGCGGAGAAGCCGCCCAGGTAATCGATGCCGAGCGTCTCGGCCGCGCGGTCGAGGGCATGCGCGATGGGGGTGAGGTCCTCATCCTTGCAGCACGCGGCAATCTGCGCCACCGGGGTGACGGAAACGCGCTTGTTGACAATGGGGATACCGTACTCGCGCTCGAGGTTCTCGGCGGTCTCGACCAGATGCTCAGCCGTGTGCGTCACGTGGTCGTAGATCTTCGTGCACATGCGGTCGAGGTTCTCGTCGCCGCAACCCATGAGCGAAACACCCATGGTGATGGTCCTGATGTCGAGGTTCTGCTCCTCAACCATGCCGCGGGTTTCCGCGATTTCTGCGGGCGTGATCGCCATCCTTGCACTCCTATCTGCCAAAACGAGCATAGTCTTGTCTATTCTAACGTGCCGCACGTGCCAAGTGGCGCATGCGGCACGTTTTGGTGCTCGGTTGTTTCCGTTGTGTTACTGCCCAAAGACCTCTTCGGCGATACGAGCGCTTTCGGCGGCGTCCTTGGCGTAGTAGTCCGCGCCGATCTGCTTGGCGTATTCGGGGGTGAGTACGGCGCCGCCTACGATGATCTTGACGCCCGGCACCTCGGCATGAAGCAGTTTGATGGTCTCCTCCATAGCGACGACCGTGGTGGTCATAAGCGCCGAGAGGCCGACGAGCTTGATGTCGCGCTCCCGTACGATCTTGAGCACCTCCTGCGGGTCGACGTCGCGGCCTAGGTCAAAGACGGTATAGCCGTAGTTATCGAGCAGCATCTTGACGATGTTCTTACCGATGTCGTGGATGTCGCCTTTGACGGTGGCCACGCAGATTTTGCCCTTGTCGGCAATCTCGCCGGCGGGCATCAGGCGCTTGATGGTGTCAAAACCCACGCGCGCGGCCTCGGCCGAGGCCATGAGCTGCGGCAAGAAGAACTTTCCCTGGTCAAAGAGGACGCCAACCTCGTCGAGGGCGGGGATAAAGTGGTTGTTGATGAGGTCCATGGCGTCGTGGTCAGCCAGCAGACGCTCGGTCTCGGCCGCAATCTCGCCTTTGCGGCCCGAGACGACCATGCGACGAATCGGGTCGTCGTTGCCGTCGCTGCCGTCGGTGCCAGCGGCGGGCACAGTGTCGGTCGATACTGTCTGAGCCGCCGCCGGGTTCGCGGTGATCTTGTACGGATCGGTCCAGCCGGCGTAGCGCTCGATGTATCCGGTCGAGCCCTCGTCCTCAACGCTCAAGACGCGATAGCTGTAGACGGTATCCATAAAGCGCTTGGAGCCCGGGTTCATGATGGGGGCGTCCAGGCCCGCGCCAAAAGCGGCAGCCAAAAAGACCGAGCCCAGCAGCGGGCGGGCGGGCAGACCAAAGCTGATGTTCGACACGCCGAGCGCACATTTGACGCCCAGACGCTCCTTACACAGGGACATGGCGCGCAGGATCTGTTCGGCTTGGCGTTGATTGGTCGAGGCGGTCATGACCAGGCAGTCGATGAGGATGCGGTCCGGTCCGATGCCGTAGCGGGCGGCTTCGGCCACGATGCGCTCGGCGATGGCGAAGCGAGCCTCGGCGGTATCGGGAATGCCGCCTTCGTCGAGCGTGAGGCCGACGACGTTGGTGCCGTAATGGGCGACCAGCGGAAAGATCTCATCCATGATCTGCTGCTTGCCATTGACCGAGTTGATGATGGGCTTGCCGGCGTAGCGGCGCACGGCGGCCTCGACGGCTGCGGGGTCGGTGGAGTCGATCTGCAACGGCAGCAGCGTGGAACCCTGGAGCTGCTCGGTGGCCTGTTGGATGATCTTGACCTCGTCGATCTCGGGCAGGCCCACGTTGACGTCCAGGATGTCGGCGCCTTGCTCCTGCTGGCTGATGCCCTGGCTTACGACGTAGTCCAGGTCGCCGTCGCGCAGGGCCTGCTGCAGGCGCTTTTTTCCGGTGGGGTTGATGCGCTCGCCGATGACGGCGATCTTGTGGCCGTCACAGGGAAGGTCCACCACGGTCTGGGCGCTTGTGACCGACATGCTGGGCTTGCGGTGGCGCGGGCAGGGCGTGTGGTTGTCGATAAGCGTGCGCAGCGCTGCCATGTGCGCCGGCGTGGTTCCGCAGCAACCGCCCACGACGCTTACGCCGTCGGCGATCATGCCGGCGACGGCCTTGGCGTATTCGGGGGCCTGGATGTCAAAGACGGTGTTACCGTCGTCGTCCACGTGGGGGAGTCCCGCGTTGGCCTGCACCATAACGGGCTTGTCGGTAACGGTGAGCATGCGTGCGGCGAGTCCTCGGAGCTCGGCCGGTCCCTGGCTGCAGTTAATGCCCAGGACGTCGGCGCCGATGGCGTCGAGCGTGATGGCGGCAACCTCGGGACTCGTGCCCAGGAAGGTACGGCCGTCCTCCTCAAAGGTCATGGTGGCAAAGACGGGCAGCTCGGAGTTCTCGCGGCAGGCAAGGACCGCCGCCTTGATCTCGGCAAGATCGGTCATGGTCTCGATAATAAAGAGGTCCACACCCGCGTCGACGCCAGCGCGCACTTCCTCGGCAAAGAGGTCATAGGCCTCGTCGAAGCTGAGGGTACCCAAGGGGCGAAGCAGCGCACCGATGGGGCCGATATCGCCGGCGACGTAGCGGGCACCGGACGCGCGGGCGCAGGCGACGGCGGCGGCAAAGACATCTGCCACGGTGGCGGCACCGTCGAGCTTGTGGGCGTTGGCGCCAAAGGTGTTGGCGGTGATCACATCGCAGCCGGCCTCGACATACTGACGCTGAATATCGGTAATGACCTGGGGCTCCTCAAAGTTGAGCAGCTCGGGCAGGGCGCCGGCCTTCATGCCGGCCGCCTGCAGCATGGTGCCCATGCCGCCGTCGAACAGCAGGTGCCCCGTGCCCTCGATGGCGGCGCGCAGGCGATCGTCCTTAATGTAAAGGTCGTCGATCGTGCGCGTCTTGTACGTGGCGCCCTTGCGGCGGGCAGCATCAACGGGCGCCGCCAGCGCGGCGCCGTCCAGATCATGAGTGATAAGCGGGGTGAACATCGGGGGCTCCTAATGGCTGGAATAGCAGGTGGTGTGGGCGGCGCGGAAGCGGCAGTGCTCGCGCATGCGGCAGATATTGCAGGTGGGGCGACTCTGGGCGTCGTGGACCTCGCCGTCAAACAGACCGATCACCGCGGTCACGCTCTTGGTGGGCATGAGCAGGCTGGTAGGTGTGACGGTAAGCCCGATGAGCCGCGTGGCGTTGAGTGCAGCCACGATTGAACGCTGAGCCGTAAGCGGGCAGTCGCCGTAGCCGGGACTGAAGCGCCAGTTACCGGCGAGTCCGTGTGCGGCGGCCGCAGCCTTGACCTGCTGGTCCATCTGCTCGACGGCAGCTTCCACATAGGCGGAGCACGCGGCATCGAGCACGGCTCCCTCTAGGGGCTGCTGGGCTCCCGTGGTGCGCAGACGACGCTCGGCGTCCATGCCGAGGGTGCATGCCATGAGCGCGGCAAAGCGGGCGTCTTTGAGATGTCGATAGATATCGCGACCGCGCAGCTCAACGTTGGTTCCAACCAGACGGATGTTGGGCTCTCCCTGCTCGTCCACGCCCATGGCATCGACGGCAAATACGCGGCGCACGCCACGGGGCTCAATGTCCAGCTCAAGGCGCTCGACCACAAGCTCAATACGCTGCGACAGCTCGGGCTCAATCTGCTGGCCGCCGTAACCCAGATACCGCAGCATCTCGGCACGATCGACGCGGGGATGGTGGGTATCATCGATACGGTAGAGCGCCGGCGACGCAAGGTCGGCCGGCACTTCACCAAAAGCTGTATCGATGTGCGGTTTTTCCATTACCCCAGGCGCTCCATAATGGTTGCGGCGATCGCAGGACGATTCATAGTGTACAGGTGCAGGCCGTCGGCGCCGTGCTCCTTAAGGTCGCAAAGCTGGCGGGCGGCATAATCTACACCGGCTGCCTGCAGGCTCTCGGGGTCATGCTCGTACTTGGCGAGAATCTTGATGACGGGGGAGGGCAGCGACGCGCCGCACATAAAGACCATGCGGCTGATCTGCGACTTGCCCATAAACGGCATGATGCCCGCGGTAATGGGCACAGTGATACCGGCCTTGTCGGCAAGCTCGCGAAAACGGTAGAAGCACTCGTTATCAAAAAAGAGCTGCGTCACAAAGAAGCTCGCGCCGGCGTCCTGCTTTTGCTTGAGGTATTCGACCGAAGCGTTGAGATTCTCACAGGCAATGTGGCCCTCGGGGTAGGCTGCGGCGCCCACGCAAAAGCCGGCGTCGACGAGCTCGGGGATGAGGTCCCGGGCGTAGGCGTAGTCCGAGGCGGGTTTGTCATCCTCGCTCGCGCCGGCGGGAAGATCGCCACGCAGGGCCAGCACATTTTCTACGCCGGCGGAGCGGTATTCGTCGATCTTGGCGGCGATATCGGCATGCGTGCGGCCAACGCAGGTGAGGTGCGCCACCGAGGACGTATCGAATTCGCTCGTAATCATATGCGCGATGGGGGCGGTGGCGGAGCCGTTGCCCGAGCCGCCGGCCGAGCAGGTGACCGAGACAAAGCTCGGCGAAAGCTTGCACAGATTGCCAGCCACCTCGCGAGCCGTGTCGAGGGTAAGCTCGCCCTTGGGCGGGAACATCTCAAACGAAACGGGCGTGGTGCCCTGGGACGCTGCCTGCTTAAAAACCTCGTCGACGCGCATGTCGTGCTCCTTTAGATGCCTGGGTGCGATGTTTTGTTGCAAGGATTCTACAGCACCACTGCGCTAAGGTGGAGTTTCACTCGCTATTTGGAAATATCAATCGAAGATGTTTCGCTATCGGCATTCCCTATAACAGCGTAGCTAATTTGGAGCTTTTTTACCCCATCAACCAGGTACGCAGGGTAGTCTTTTTGGGACGGGGCTTTTTTAGCTACCCAATCCGGCGCCTCCAAAGCTTGAGACCATATTTAAATAGGGCAGCTAAAAAAGCCCCGTCCCAAAAAGACTACCCGTAAACCATGCGGAGAGGTCTGCAATTTATACAGTTGATTGACTGTTGAGGGTGGCAACATCGCCGCGATGCGGTAACCTCATTGATTAGTTTCGCGACGGCAACATAACGGTAATGTCGCGGAAACACGGCGAGTCTAAGCTATGACTCGTTCGTTAGTAATCAACACCGCTTCTCACGCGGTGCCGATACGAAGGGAGTTCCGTATGGCCGAACTTACTGACCGCTTCGGGACCATGGTGTTCTCTGAGGAAGTCATGAAGGACTACCTCCCCAAGGACATTTGGAAACGCCTTGCTGCAACCCTCGAGGACGGTGAGCCGCTCGACCTGGATGTGGCCAACGCCGTTGCCCATGCCATGAAGGTTTGGGCCATCTCCAAGGGCGCGACGCACTACGCGCACTGGTTCCAGCCGCTTTCGGGCATTACTTCCGAGAAGCACGACAGCTTCCTCGAACCCAACCACGACGGCACCGCTATTACCAAGTTTACGGGAAAGAACCTCATCCAGGGCGAGCCGGACGCCTCCAGCTTCCCCAACGGCGGCCTGCGTGCCACCTTCGAGGCCCGCGGCTATACCGCTTGGGATCCCACCAGCCCCGCCTTTATCAAGGACGATGTCCTGTGCATCCCCACGGCTTTCTGCTCCTACACGGGCGAGGCCCTGGACAAGAAGACCCCGCTGCTGCGCTCCATGACCGCGCTCTCGCGTGAGTCCAAGCGCGTTTTGGCGCTGTTTGGTAAGACCCCCAAGAAGGTCGTTCCTTCCGTGGGCGATGAGCAGGAGTACTTCCTGATCAAGAAGGACGCTTACCGCAAGCGCAGGGACCTGGTCATCACCGGCCGCACCCTCTTTGGTGCTGCTCCCTGTAAGGGCCAGGAGCTCGAGGAGCACTACTTTGGCGCTATCCGCCCCACCGTCTCGGCCTATATGAAGGACCTGGACGATGAGCTGTGGGCGCTTGGCATTCCCGCCAAGACCAAACACAACGAGGTCGCTCCCTGCCAGCATGAGCTCGCCCCCGTCTATGGCGAGGTCAACGAGGCCATCGACCAGAATCTGGTCATGATGGAGAAGATGAAGCTCATCGCCTCCCGCCACGATTTGGTCTGCCTGCTGCACGAGAAGCCCTTCGAGGGCATCAACGGTTCGGGCAAGCACAATAACTGGTCGCTTGGCACCGAGTCCGAGAATCTGCTCGATCCGGGCGACACCCCGCTCGACAACCTGCAGTTCATCGTCTTCCTCACCGCGGTGATCGAGGCCGTCGATAACTATCAGGAGCTCCTGCGTGCCTCCGTTGCCTCGGCCGGCAACGACCATCGTCTGGGCGCCAACGAGGCTCCTCCGGCGATTATGTCCATCTTCCTGGGCGACCAGCTTACCGAGGTCGTCGAGAAGATCATCGATGGCAAGGCTTCCGTCCATGCCACGCGCGGCGTGCTCGACCTGGGCGCCGATACCCTGCCCAAGCTGATGCAGGACAACACCGACCGCAACCGCACCTCTCCGTTCGCCTTCACCGGCAACAAGTTCGAGTTCCGTGCCTGCGGCTCCGAGCAGAACGTCTCCGACTCCAACCTGGTGCTCGATGCCGCCGTGGCCAAGTCGCTCAAGTCCTTCGCCGACGCACTCGAGGGTACGCCCGAGGATAAGTTCCAGGACGCCGCGCTCGAGTACTGTAAGAAGGTGCTGACCGATCACCAGCGCATCCTGTTCTCCGGCGACGGTTACTCCGACGAGTGGCCCATCGAGGCCGAGAAGCGCGGCCTTGCCAACAACAAGACCACGGCCGACGCTCTTCCCGCTTTTGTTTCCGATAAGGCTATCGCGCTCTTTGAGGAGACGGGCGTCCTGACCAAGGCCGAGGCTCAGTGCCGCTACGACTGCAAGCTCGAGAAGTACAACAAGCTCATGAACATCGAGGCTACCACGATGATTCGCGAGGCACGTCGTACCTATCGTCCGGTCATCACCGCCTATGCCACCAAGGTCGCTAAGGGCCTTGAGACAATTCGTGCCGCCGGTGCTGAGGCCGCCATGCAGTGCGAGCAGAACACGCTCAACAAGCTCTGCAACGGTATCACCGCCATCAACGACTCCATCAAGGCGCTCGATGCCGTGCATCAGAAGGCCGAGGCTCTCGATGGCCAGGAGCAGGCCAATGTGTATGCACACGAGGTCGTTCCCGCTATGGATACGCTGCGTGCCTCCGTGGATGCCATGGAGGAGATCGTGGCCGCCGACTACTGGCCGGTCCCGACCTACGATGACATCCTGTTCTACGTGTAGGGCATAGCCAGCATATCGTCACGGTATTAAGCCGGGGTCCGCATCGCGCGGGCCCCGGCTTTTTGATTGCGAAGGACGCTTTGGAGTCCGTTTTGCCGCCGATTTGCCGGGGCCCGCACCCTGTCGGGTTCGAATCCCGGCGTTAGGTAGAAAAAAGCCCGTCACCGCGGGGGTAACGGGCTTCTCGTTTTAAATGGTGCCCCCAGCGGGATGTCCGCGTGCGGCTGGCGCCGCCCGCCTTCGCTGCGTCGCTTCGCTCCTTGCGTGCTGCGCTGGAAAACGCTTCGCGTTTCCTCAGCTCCGCACCCTGTCGGGTTCGAATCCCGGCATATGGGTAGAAAAAAGCCCGTCACCGCGGGGGTAACGGGCTTCTCGTTTCAAATGGTGCCCCCAGCGGGATTCGAACCCGCGATATCCACCTTGAAAGGGTGGCGTCCTTGGCCGCTAGACGATGGGGACAGCGGGAAAGAGTATAGCAGACTTTTTTGTCGGCGCGTATATCGTTGGCAAACTGGAAAACCACCACACAGGAGCTGGCCCTCTCCCCCCGATCTTCAAAAATCTCAATCTATAACATCTGGGCGGGTAAATCGGCCTTATCTGTTACAGATTGAGACAAAATGCAGGCGTCGGGACGAACGTCTCAATCTGTAACAGTAAGACGACCTTTGGTGGTCTAGATGTTACAGATTGAGACAAACCGCTGGGACGGGTCAAAACCACCACAAAGATGCCTGTCCCTTTGTGGTGGCGGGGCGTTAGGGGAGGAGCTTCATCGCGGCGTCGTGGGCGGCGTGCTCGTAGGTGTCGTCGAGGGGCTTGAGCGGCAGCAGGGCGGCGGCCTGTGCATCGCCACGGCGCTCGAGGGCATGGGCGATGAGCCAGTCGGCGAGCTCGGGGTTCTTGGGCAGTGCCGGTCCGTGTAGGTACGTGCCGATGACGCCCTTGTAGATGAGGCCCTCAAAGCCGTCGTCGCCGTTGTTGCCGGTGCCCGTGACGACAGATGTTCCGAGCGGCGTGGCCTCTGCATCGAGCAGGGTGCGGCCGCCGTGGTTCTCGAACCCCACAAAGGGCTCGGGTGCCAGGTCGGTCTTGACGGCGACGTTGCCTATCAGGCGGTCGGAGCCGCGCACGGTCTCGGCGGCGATGACACCTAGACCCTCGATGCGATTCTCGCCCATATAGTACGAACGACCGAGCAGCTGATAGCTGCCGCAGATAGCGAGCAACGAGCCGCCGTCCTCAACATATGTCGCAACCTTGTCCTTTTGAGCGAGCAGCTCGTGTGCCACAGCCAACTGATCGCGGTCGGCACCGCCGCCCATCATGACGATGTCGGCGTCGGTAAGATCGAGCGTCTCGCCCATGCGGACCTCGTCCACGCGCGCGGGAATGCCGCGCCAGGCGCAGCGGCGCTCGAGGGCGATGACGTTGCCGCCGTCGCCATAGAGGTTGAGGGCATCGGGATACAGATAGACGATGCGCAGCGGGCGCGGAAGCTCGACCGGCGCAATATCGGTGGGGACGGCGCTGCCATCGGTGCGTGTTACGGCGCAGGAGGCAACCGAGCTCGCATCGGCGTCTTTAAGTCCGTCGAGCTCTTTGACCAGCGGCGGGAATGCCGTGTAATTGGCGACGGCGTAGAAGGTGTCATCGGCTGCCTCATCTGCCACGGCGCCGATCGCCTGCTCGATATTCGAGATGATGGCGGCGTCGATGCCGGCGTACTTCAGGCGCACCTGCATGTCGTGCGCGCGCGTACCCCCGGCAAAGGCGATAAGCCCTGGGGTATCGGCGATGCGCTCGAAGTCGACGTCGTAGATCCACGAGACATCGTGGCCGTCGGCGTCGTTGTCATTCAGGAAGAAGGCGCAGAGTCTGCCGCCTGCCGTTTTAATGGACTGGATCTGGCGATCGAAGCCCACGGGATTTTTGGCCAGGTTTGCCTCGACGGTGCGGCCGGCGATTTCCCAGCGGCCCATGCGTCCGCCGGCGGGGACGTAGGCATCGAGCGTGGGCTGCAGATGCGCTGCGTCCACGCCCAACTCGCGCGCCGCAAAGAAGGCGGCGGCAACGTTGTAGACCATGTACAGGCCGTTGTAGCGTGTGGCGATGTGCGTTGCGGGCGCTTTTGCCTCGGGTCCAAAGGTCAGGTCAAAGCCGTAGCCGTCGCAGCCGAGCTCAACGCCTGTCACGCGACGGACCAGCGCGGGGCGACTCCAACCGCACGAAGGACAATGATAGGCGCCGAGCTGGCCGTACTGCACATAGTCGTACTCCAGCGGCGCGTTGCATTGCGAGCAAAAACGCGAGTCGCTAATGCGATCGGACTCGGTGCCCGTGGCGCCGTCGATGCCAAAGGCGATGCTCACATTGGGGACGCGTGCGGCGATCGAGGCGCAGAGCGGGTCGTCGGCGTTATAGATGAGCGTCGTTGCCGGCGAAAGCTCCAACGCGTGGGCTATGACGTCCTGGGTGTGGTCGATCTCGCCGTAGCGGTCCAGCTGGTCGCGGAACAGGTTGAGCAGCACAAAGTAGGTCGGCTTGAGCTTGGGCAAGACGCGCACCGTGTAGAGCTCGTCGCACTCAAAGACGCCTACGCGCTTGCTGCTGGCGGCACGCTTAAGATCGCTGCGGCCCTCGAGCAGGGCACCCACCACGCCCGGCTCCATGTTGTTGCCGGCGCGGTTGCATACCACGGTGGCGCCGCTGGCGGCAACGGCGTCGGCGATGAGGTTGGAGGTGGTGGTCTTACCGTTGGTGCCGGTGACCACCACGCTGCAGTCGACAAGGCTCGCGAGGTCGCTTAGCAGCTCGGGGTCGATCTTCATGGCGATACGGCCGGGGAGTACGCCGCCCTGGCGCTTAAGGATGGAGCGCAGCCCCCAGCGGGCGATATCGCTCGAAGTGCAGGCGAGAGATGAGCGGAAGTTCATGAAGCCGTTCCTAACGTGAATGACATGGTCATGGCGATCGTGCCGTTAAAAGCCGTAACGGCGCGCAAATTCCTGGGCAAGCTGCGATACGTCTTCGCAAGCGCTGGCCCAGGGGGCAAAGTCGGGAGTATCCGAGATGATGCCGTCGGCCTCCCAAACTGCCTGATGCGAAAGGTCCCAGGGGTCGTGCGGTTCGGGCCGGCAGGGAAGGTACGGCGTCTGATACATGGGGTTCAGCAAAAAGAACGCGCCGCCCTCGCAGCGGTTGGCAAACTCACGCAGCGCGCGTGTCGCCGGGCGCATCTTGTTCGTTTTGAACAGCAGGATCGTGCGGGCGAGCAGGTACCAGGGGGAGTTCTCGAGGACATCGGCCCCCATCTGCTCCTCGAGCTGGTGGGCCAGGGCAAAAAAGCCGTCCTCGTCTTCCAGACGAGCGAGGGCGAGTAGCACGGTGCCGGCAGCTCGGGTGGGATAGCCTTCCGCCTTAAGAACACGGCGAGAATAGTTGACGGCAGCACGGTAGCGAGCGCTCGCCATGCACAGCTGCGAGATGGCCTCGAGCGTGTGGAGCCACCCGATAAGCGCCGGCTCGCTCACGGTGAGATCGGCCGCCGTCACGCCGTCTGCCAGCACCTTGTTGGTCCAGTAGTGCGGGGCCTCCATATCGAATCCGGGCACGCTTTGCCGTAAGTAATCGGCTGTGGTCGCCTCGAGCTTCATCAGGTCGCCCAGGCAGGCGTCGACGGGCGTGTCCGCCAAAATGATGGCAAGCAGCTGGGCATCGAAGACATACGCATCGACGCGGACGATCTTGAGCAGCTCATCGCGCATATCGTCGAACAGGCGGTTGCGCGTCTGCTCAAACTCCTCATCGCTGCCCATATCCTCGATACGATGGAGCTCGTCGAGCAGGTGGCGGTGAACACCGGCATAGGAAAGCAGTGCCTGGGCATGCTCGGTCTGCGCATACTTATGAGGGTTGACGCTTACGTCGTTATGGACAAGATCGCGTGCTGCATCGGTGAGTTCGGGGTGCGACGCAACGTAGGCGCGCTCCAGGTAGGCGGGGATGTAGACGCTCGGATCCATTAGAGGTCTCCTCCCTTAAACGGCAAGCCCTGCTCGGCCGCCCGCAGGATGCGCTCGTCGATCTGGGAACGCACGATATCGTTGGTGGCGACCCAGGCGGCAAAGCTGGCGTTGTCGGGGGCGCCCAAGCCCTCCTGCAGTACCGGCGTCGCTTCGGACAGCGCAAGGACAAGCTCGTCGGTGGAGCCCACGCCCACGTTGACGCGGGCATAGACGCCATCGGGAAACTCGGTTTGAAAGTAAAGCGCCTCGGCTGCGTGCGGGCACGAGCGCGCAAGGATGCGCAAGTAGTGTTCGGCGCCCTCGTAGTCCAGCTCGCGCCAGGCAGCGCTCATCAGCGCGATGAGCGTCCACGGGTCTAAGTCGCGCTCCGCGTCCTTGGGACGACGGCGCAGCGGCGTGTTGGCAAGATAGGGGACGGAGTGGGCAGAGCGAAAGCGTTTGAGCTCCTCGGCGGGGTATTCGAGTTTTGCCATGGCGAGCATCGCAGTGTGGCGGACACCGGCCGGATCGTTGGGGGCAAAGTCCAGGCTGCGGTTTGCGGTTTCGAGCGACAGGCGGTAGCGGCCGCTAATGAGGGCGCGCGACGCAAGGGCGGCAAGCCAGCGCAGGTAGGGGCGGCGTGTAAGGTCGCCTGCGGCCTCGCGCTCGTAGGGGTCCTGCGCCGAGGCGATCTTGAGTGCCAGGTCGTGCTCGACTTCATCGCGCTTGGATACCAAGTACTGTACGTACTCCTCGTTGGAGTTAGCGGTGAGGGCGGTCAACATGCGCTGAGCGTCCCAGTTGGTCGGGTCGAGTGCGGCTGCCTCGCGAAGCATGTTTTCGGCAGCGGTCTCTTCTTGCTCTGCCTGGGCATCGTCAGGGATAAAGGGAATGCGGTAGTCGACAGCCTCGACTACCTTGGCAATCAGATGTCCGGCGCGGTCGCGGTCGTGCACGATGAGCGGCGCGGGGTTGCGGGTGAATTGTTCCATCAGACGCTCTACGGCAGGGCCGTCGGTGAGCGGGATATTGTCGCGGCGCAAGGCCTCAAGAACGAGGCGATGGCAATCTTCTTGAATGGGATCGAATGCCATGGGGCCTCCTTTGCTGCGGTTAGGGTTCAAATGTCTCTATATAAGGTTCTAGTTTACCCGCATGAGGCACATTGGGAGTGCCGCACTTGGACATGCACCTTTGCACCACGAAGACGGATGTCGCACAAATGTCGGCACCTTGGACGACCGAGTGGTATCACGGTGCCGCAAACGGTCGATTTTTGGCGGCGAACGGTGTGTCTTTTGGAGGGGCACAGTCCTGCCCTGGATATGTGGTCAAGCTTGATAAAACGTTTGCCCAGCTTGGGAGTATGAATGCCGCATAAGGGTCTTCAGGGATAGAAAAAACGTTTCATCATTGTCGGCTTTCGGTAAATAACTGACCAACCAGAACGGTAAAATACTATTTGTCTGAGCGTTGAGACGTTTAGACATCGCGCATTGTCATCGCCGGCAACGCGCAAAACGGTCCTAACGGAGCCAATCGGGTGCTCCGTTATATACGCAAGTCTAAGAGGGGCTTGTTTAGGAGGCACAGTATGGGACGTTTTACCAATCCTCGCGATCTGTACTTTGGTGAGGGCGCTCGCCACGAGGTGAAGAACCTCAAGGGCAGCAAGGCCATCATCGTGACCGGCGGCGGCTCCATGCGCCGCGGCGGTTTTTTGCAGGACGTCGAGGCCGACCTCAAGGAGGCCGGTTTCGAGGTCAAGCTGTTCGAGGGCGTCGAGTCCGATCCGTCCGTCGAGACGGTCATGAAGGGCGCCGAGGCCATGACCGAGTTCCAGCCCGACTGGATTATCGCCATTGGCGGTGGCTCGCCCATCGATGCCGCTAAGGCTATGTGGCTGTTCTACGAGTATCCCGAGGAGACCTTCGAGGAGGCAGTCGTCCCGTTCTCCTTCCCGGAGCTCCGTCAGAAGGCTCACTTCTGCGCCATCTCCTCTACCTCCGGCACCGCTACCGAGGTCACCGCGTTCTCCGTCATCACCGACTACGCCAAGGGCATCAAGTACCCGCTGGCCGACTTCAACATCACCCCTGATGTCGCCATCGTCGACCCCGAGCTCACCTACACCATGCCCGCCAAGCTGTGCGCTCACACTGGTATGGACGCTCTGACTCACGCCATCGAGGCCTACGTTTCCACCGCTGGTTCCATGTACACCGACGCCAACGCCCTGCATGCTATCCGCGAGATCGTCGAGTGGCTGCCCAAGTCCTATCAGGGCGATCATGAGGCCCGCCAGCACATGCACGACGCCCAGTGCATCGCCGGCATCGCCTTCTCCTCGGGTCTGCTGGGCATTGTCCACTCCATGGCTCACAAGACCGGTGCCGCCTTTGAGGGCGACCACATCATCCACGGTTGCGCCAACGCCATGTACCTGGGCAAGGTCATCCAGTTCAACGCCAAGGACGCTCGCGCCAAGAGCCGCTACGCCTTCATCGCCAAGGAGATCCTGCACCTCGCCGGCGAGACCGAGGACGAGCTGGTCGAGGCTCTGGTCCAGGAGATTCGCGACCTCAACGACAAGCTCGACATCCCGCAGGGCATCAAGAACTACGGTGCCAAGGGCGTGAAGGCCGACGAGTCCATCATCGATTACGATGAGTTCGAGGCTAAGAAGCACGACGTTGCCGCCAACGCCATCCTCGACGCCTGCACGGGCTCCAACCCGCGCCAGCCGTCTCAGGAGGAGATGGAGCAGCTGCTCGAGTGCGTCTACACCGACACCCCGGTCACGTTCTAATCGGCACACATTGTTCTGATAAGGGTCTCGCGCTCTGTGCGCGGGACCCTTTTTGCTATGGTGCAATCTAACCTGTCCTCAATGCGCCAAGTTGCCACAAGGGGACAGGTGGCTTTGCACCAATCGTTGTTTGATGAAGGGCGGATTCTCGTATGGCGCTTCCTATGGTTTATGGCGGTCCCGGCCGGTATGTTCAGGGGCCGGGCGAACTTTCGCGTCAGGGCAGATATTTGTCATGGTTGGGCTGTGCTGCCTATGTCTTGTTTGACCAGGGCACCGAGGATCGGCTGTGCAGGCAGATCGTCGATGGATTTCTGGACGAAGATCTAAGCGAGCCGTTCTTTAAGATTTATGACGGTCCATGTACGGAAGAGGCCGTTGTCGAAATGGCTAAGGAGGCCCAGGCTGAGTATTGCGACATGGTGGTGGGTATTGGCGGCGGCAAGATGCTCGATATCGCCAAGGCCGTTGCGTTTTATGCCGAGTTGCCGTTGTGCGTATGCCCCACGGCGGCTTCGATGGACGGTCCGTGCAGCGCGATTTCGGTGCTGTATCACGAGGATGGGTCGTTCGACCGCTATCTGATGCTCGAAAAGAATCCAGATTTGGTTGTGGTCGATACCTGCGTGGTCGCGGCGGCTCCGCTGCGTATGACGGTCGCTGGCATGGGCGACGCGCTGGCAACGTACTTCGAGGCGCGTTCGTGCGCCGCGGCGCACGGCACCAATGAGCACGGTGGCGCGCCGGGACACTTGGCCTTGGTTGCGGCTCATGCCTGCTATGACACACTCATGGAGTGCGGCGTCGCTGCCAAGCGCGATCTTAAAAAGGGTCGTATATCGCCGGCGGTTGAGCGCCTGATCGAGTGCAATATTCTGCTCTCGGGTGTTGGCTTTGAGAGCGGTGGCCTAGCGCTTGCCCATGCCATCGCCAACGGCCTGACGATTCTGCCCGAGTGCAAGGCCATGCACGGTGAGGCCGTGGCATTTGGCCTGGTGGTGCAGCTTCGTTTGGAGTGCGCGCCCGAGCTTGATCAGGTGCTTGAGTTTTGCCGGCGCGTTGGTCTGCCGACGACACTCGAGGAGCTGGGCCTTGGTGAGATTTCCGATGCCGACCTGCTGAGCGTTGCGGACGCAACTTTTAAGAACGAGCGCAATATGGCTAACGAACAGGCCAAGGTGACCAAACAAAAGCTCGTGCAGCTCATGTGCGAGGCATAGCTTGGCGCTTGATTGACCTTGTGCAATCGAGGCGGCGATAGGCTATTTGTCTCAAAGATGCGCCGCGTGTAATTTGCCCGAGGCGTGGGCCGATGGCGTATCATTATCTCTTGCTTGTTTGCACTGCTCAGGGAGGGGCCGCGCATGGCGCAGGAACACGATCTGTTTGATGACATTATCGAGATCAGCAAGGGTTTCGACTTTCTTAAAAACCCACTTGGCGGCGTGACCGATGCGCTCGATCCGTCGGCGCCGCAGTGGAATCCTGCCGACTATAAGGAGCGTCCGCGCGGCAACACCATTCCGTGCCTGACCTGCAAAAACGAAAAGAGTGGCTGCTCCGCGTGCATGGATGTGTGCCCGGTCAACGCTATCGAGGTCGAGGAAGACTCCATCGAGATTCTCGACTCCTGCCGCAAGTGCGGCCTGTGCGCCGCTGCCTGTCCGACCGAGGCAATCATCTCGCCGCGCCTGGCGCCCAAAAACCTGTATGACGACATTGTCTCGGCGGCAACGAGCCACGAGACCGCCTACGTCACCTGCACGCGCGCCCTCAAGCGCATGCCGCGCGAGAACGAGGTCGTCGTTGCCTGCGTGGGCGATATTACGGCCGAGACCTGGTTCTCGGTACTGGCGGACTATCCCAACGTGAGCGTGTACCTTCCGCTGGGCGTGTGCGATAAATGCCGCAACACCGGTGGCGAGGATATCCTGGGCGAGGCGATTGCGAAGGCTGAGGAGTGGTCTGGCACGGGTATGGGCCTGGAGGTCGACCCCAAGAGCCTCAAGTGCCATAAGCTCCGCGAGTACGAGCGCAAGGAGTACATGGAAAAGATTGCCCGCACGACGGGTCTGACGGTGACCAAGCTCAACCCGGCGACGGCGGCGCTGGCCTCGGTGACGCAAAAGTTGAAGGCCCATCGCCATCAGATCACCCAGCTGGAGCGCACGCTCAACACCATGTGCGGCACCACGACGGCAAAGCGTCGCCGTTCGCTCACGCACGGGCGGCAGCTGGTGCTTTCGACACTGCAGAACCATCCCGAGCTTGCCCAGAACATGCAGGTGAGCACGCCGGAGTGCGATTTTGACAAGTGCACGTCGTGTGGCGAGTGCGTCAATGTATGCCCCACGTTCGCCTGCGATTTGGTGGGAAGCGGCCGCTTCGCGTTGGAGTCCACGTATTGTTTGGGCTGCGGTGCCTGTGTCAAGGTTTGTCCCGAACATGCGCTCAAGCTGGTCGAACACGATGCGTCCAACTTGGTTGTCATCGACCCCGAAGCCGAGGAAAAGGCCGCTCAGAAGGCCAAAGCCCACGAAGAGGCCCAAAAGGTAAAAGCCGAGGCGAAGGCCAAGCTCGACAAGATGCTCGACCAGGTGGAGAAGCTCGCGGACTAGCCAGCTACCCCAATCTCTGCTTCATTTGCGCCGCCGCGGTGTCCGGATTCGCCCGGATGCTGCGGCGGCGCTATACTTATGCAGTTTGAAGTACCTGTACCAAAAGGAGCTGTCGTGTCCCTTTCCATCGGTATCGTGGGCCTGCCCAACGTGGGCAAGTCGACGCTGTTCACCGCGCTTACCAAAAAGACCGGCCTTGCCGCCAACTACCCGTTCGCCACGATCGACCCCAACGTGGGTATCGTCGATGTGCCCGATAGCCGCCTGCAAAAGCTCGCCGACATTGTCAACCCTGGCCGCATTGTGCCGGCTACGGTCGAGTTTGTCGACATCGCGGGCCTGGTGAAGGGTGCCAACGAGGGCGAGGGCCTGGGCAACCAGTTCTTGGCAAACATTCGCGAGACCGACGCTATCTGCGAGGTCGTGCGCTATTTTAAGGATCCCAACGTCATGCGTGAGGTGGGTCGCACGGGCGAGTTCGTCGATCCCGCCGGCGATGCCGACACCATCATGACCGAGCTTATCCTGGCCGACATGGGCACGCTCGAGAAGCAGCTGCCTAAGCTCGAGAAGGAGGCCAAGCGCGACAAGGAGCTCATGCCCAAGTTTGAGGTCGCCAAGCGCCTGCTCGCCTGGCTCAACGAGGGCAAGCGCGCCGCGTCCATGGAGATGACCGACGAGGAGCGCGCCGCTGCCAAGGGCCTGTTCCTACTCACCATGAAGCCCATCTTGTATGTGGCCAACGTGGACGAGGACATGCTCAACGAGGACCTGGCGCCCATCGATGGCGTCAAGCCACTGCCGATCTGCGCCAAGATCGAGGCCGAGCTTTCCGAGCTCGATCCCGAGGATGCGGCCGACTACCTGGAGAGCCTGGGCCTGGAGCAGCCCGGCCTGGACGTGCTCGCGCAGGCAGCCTACAAGCTGCTCGGTCTGCAGTCGTTCTTTACGGCTGGCGAGATGGAGGTCAAGGCCTGGACGGTGCGTCAGGGCGCGACCGCCCCGCAGGCCGCCGGTGTCATCCATACCGACTTTGAGCGCGGCTTTATTAAGGCCGAGGTCATTGGCTATGATGACTACATCGAGCTCGGTGGCGAGCAAGGCGCCAAGGCTGCAGGCAAGCTGCGCATCGAGGGCAAAGAGTATGTCATGGCCGATGGCGACGTCGTGCACTTCCGCTTTAACGTGTAAGGACGGCGAGCATGTTTAAATATGGAAAAAAAGCTGGCTACATGGGCATCGCGCTGCTGGTGCTTGCAGTGCTTCCGCTGGTGGTCGCAGCGTTTGTAATCCCCAACATTGGTCCCGAGGTGGCAACAAAGTTTAATGCCGCCGGTGAGGTGACGCGCTGGGGCAAGAGCTACGAGCTGCTGGCATTGCCGGTGCTCAACCTGCTGCTGAGCGTGGCGACGTACTTTACGGCGGGACGCCAGGCAAAGAACAATGAGGACTCTGCCGCCATGGCGCGCATCGTGTGCGAGCGCTACCTGCGAAACGGCTGCATCACGGGCGCATTCCTCAACGTAATTAACGTCTACTTTATGTATTCGGCGATTACCGGCACAGGCTTTGGCCTGGGCTTTTAGCTTGCGCCTTTAGGCAACGAGCCTGCAAGCATATTCGATGGCTGCTGCGAGGCCGCCGCTCGATCGTGGTTGAAAGACCACATCGGCGGCGGCCTCGTTTTCGTATCCGGCACCGCGAAGGCAGAGCGCGATACCGGCTTCCAAGAGAAGGGGCAGGCCACACTGGCTGGTTGTGATTACGGCAGCCTGATTGAGTGAGCAGCCGTGCGCTTGGCATTGGATGGCAAGTTCACCTTGCGCCGGGCAAGGGACCAAAACGGCGGCGACGCGACTTGATAGCAATGCAAATGCTGTGCGCTCATCGGGCGAAAGGCATTCTGCTTCAACGACGACGAGCTTGGGCGGTGCGCTGTTTGCGCGAAGCGTGGCTCGGTACATGCGGACCGAAGAACCCGACATAGAAAACTCCTGTATATTGGGCAAAACGTAAACTATAGTTTACGTTTTTGTTTTGCTCCATTTCAAACTCGTCTGCATGAACGAACATGCGAAACAGATTCTTGGCGAGCGAGTCGAGCGGACGCGCAAGGCCCTTGGTATCTCCAAGGTCGATTTTTGCGTGGCGGTTGGGATCAGCCGACCTTATCTCGATCAAATCGAAAGCGGAACGGCAAACAGCACGCTCGAGATTTTATTTAAACTTGCGCCCGCGCTTGGCATGACGGTGTCAGAGCTTCTCGAGGGCATTGAGTAGGCGTTTTTGCTAGATTTGTCGTTTGCTGAACGGGTCCCCCCGACGGCGGCGTGCAAAAACCCGAGTATTCAGCATCCCTCAATAAATTGACAGCAACCGAAGGCGCAAATACGATGCTTGCTGTTTTGGATTATCCACAAAATTCATTATTATGAGGAATAATAGACGCGCGGGACGAGCCTATCGAACCGAAAAGCGATCTACAGCTAGCGGTTTTAACGTTTCCGGAAGGGGCGGGTGCTGAAAACTCCGTTTTTTGCACGTTCCGAGAGGTACCACGTGCCCTACAAGGCCCAAAGAGACGGATTTTGTTTTAGCTACACCATCGGGATGCGGTCATGGTTGACTTGGCTGTAGAACAGGCGCTGAATCTCGGCCGCATCACGTGACTGGCCGAGCGCCCACATGGTCTTGGCCACGAGCGTTTCGGTGGTCATATCGTCGCCGCGCAAAATACCCGGATGGTCGGCGTAGGCACGGCCGACCTCATAAACACCCAGATCGAGGCCCTCTTCGGGGACCTGTGTGGTCATAACGACGGTGCGACCCGAATCGACCCAGCGGAAAATCGCCTCCTGGAATGACTCGCCGGACTCGCCAAACTCGGGAATACCGCCAATGCCAAAGGTCTCCAGAATTACGGCGTCGTAGCTATCGGTCAGGGCGTCCAATATGCCTGGATTCACGCCGGGCGTGAGCTTAAGGACAAACACGCGCGGGTCGATACTGTCGTAGAAACGAACCGGGCTCTCATTCTGGTGAGTGCCGTGGAGCCCGTTGCGCACGATACGGTCGTTGCGGATGTAGGCAATGGGCGGATAGTTGACGCTGATGAACGCGTTAAAGCTCATGGTGCGCTGCTTGCGGGCGCGCGTGCCGGCGATGGCCACACCGCCAAACACGATTGAGACGTCGTGCGAATGCTCGTCGAGCGCATAGAGCAGGCTCTGGTACAGATTGAGCTTGGCATCGGTAAAGGGGTTGCCCATGGGCTTTTGCGAGCCGGTGAGCACGATGGGCTTGGGGCTGTCCTGAATCAGGTAAGAAAGCGCCGCCGCGGTGTAGCTCATGGTGTCGGTGCCGTGCAGAATCACGAAGCCGTCGTGGTCAGCATAACCCTCGACGATGACGTCGCGGATACGCATCCAGTCACTCGGACGCATATTGGTGCTGTCGATGTTCATGGGCTGCACGACGTCGAGCTCGCAGAGGCCCGAGATCTCGGGGACGCTCTGGGCGAGTTCCTCACCGGTTAGGGCGGGGGAGAGGCCGTTACCGTCCTCGGTCGATGCGATGGTGCCGCCCGTGGCGATGAGAAGGATGCGCTTCATGTTGGTGTTCCTATCGTATTTGCCGCCCCAGAGGCGGAGTCGTTCGGCAGTATTGTGGCACAGGGTGTCCAATGTTCAAACGTATTACATCATCTGTAACGTTTGATAACACTTCAATTGCCGTCAAATAGGGGCCCTGGTCGTGCGTTTGCCGTGCGCTGACGGCTGCGAGGGGCGAGAAACCCCATATAACGTGTACACTATGGAGGTTATTTTCGTTCATTCACGCGGGTGGGCACCGGCTCCCCGCCAAAAAGAGGGGGAAACCATGGATCAAAAGGCTTCCGCAAAGGTCCTCGTACTCGACTTTGGTGCGCAGTACGGTCAGCTCATTGCCCGTCGCGTCCGCGACCTCAACGTGTATTCCGAGATTGTTCCCTGCGACATCTCGGCCGATGAGATTCGCGAGATGAACGCCTCTGCGCTCATCCTTTCCGGCGGCCCGGCCTCCGTGTATGCCGAGGACGCTCCGTCCATCGATCCTGCCATCTTTGACCTGGGCCTTCCCGTCCTGGGCTTCTGCTACGGCCATCAGATCACGGCCGTGACGCTCGGCGGCAAGGTCGGCCACTCAGAGGTGGGCGAGTACGGCCGTGCTACCATCACACGCACGGCCGGCGCCAAGCTCTTTAACTCTACGCCCATGAAGCAAACCGTGTGGATGAGCCACCGCGACGCCGTGTCCGAGGTGCCCGAGGGCTTTACCGTTACCGCCAGCACCGACGTGTGCCCGGTTGCCGCCATGGAGTGCCCCGAGCGCAAGATTTTCACCACGCAGTTCCACCCCGAGGTCAAGCACTCCGAGTACGGTCAGCAGCTGCTGAGCAACTTCCTGTTTGAGATCTGCGGCCTGGAGCCCAACTGGAGCATGGACAACCTGGTCGAGACCATGACGGCCGAGTTCCGCGAGAAGGTCGGCGACGACCGCGTGATTCTGGCCCTGTCCGGTGGCGTCGACTCCTCCGTCGTGGCTGCGCTGGGCGCTCGCGCCGTGGGCAAGCAGATGACCTGTGTGTTCATCAACCACGGCCTGCTGCGCAAGGGCGAGCCCGAGCAGGTGGAGGAGGTCTTCACCAAGCAGTTCGATGTCGACTTTATCCACGTTCACGCCGAGGACCGTTATGCCGAGCTTCTGGCCGGCGTGACCGAGCCCGAGGAGAAGCGCCGCATCATCGGTACTCAGTTCTGGAAAGAGTTCTTCGCCGTGGCGCAGCAGCTCGAGACCGATGGCAAGTCGGTCAAGTACCTGGCTCAGGGCACCATCTACCCCGACATCATCGAGTCCGGCGCTCGCAAGACGGGCGGCAAGACGGCCACCATCAAGAGCCATCACAACCTGATCCCGTTCCCCGAGGGCGTACACTTCGACCTCATTGAGCCGCTTGATCACTTCTTTAAGGACGAGGTTCGCGCGCTTGGTCTGGCACTGGGCCTGCCGGGTCATATCGTGTTCCGTCAGCCTTTCCCGGGCCCGGGTCTGGCCATCCGCATCATCGGTGCGGTCGACAAGGAGAAGCTCGAGATCCTCAAGAACGCCGATGCCATCGTGCGCGAGGAGCTGGATGCCTACAACCAGCGCCTGTTTGAGCAGACCGGCGAGCGCAACTCCGAGCACAGCTGCTGGCAGTATTTCGCGGTCCTGCCCGACATCAAGTCCGTTGGCGTTATGGGCGACGAGCGCACCTATCAGCGCCCGATCATCCTGCGTGCCGTCGAATCCAGTGATGCCATGACCGCCGACTGGGCCAAGCTGCCCTACGATGTGCTGGCCCGCATTTCCGGCCGCATCGTTGCCGAGGTTCCCGGCGCCAACCGCGTGTGCTATGACATCACGTCCAAGCCGCCCGCGACCATTGAGTGGGAATAGGAGAAGATTGGGAATAGAATTCCCAATTTTAGTAGGAACAGCGTAATTAGGTACGCGAATGGGAAGGGGAGTCCCGCGGGACTCCCCTCTGTTTAGATCGAGAATTAGAACGGTAACGTCACGTATGCTTTATGCGTGCTTGCATTTGCGATACGCGGCTAACGCGATGCCGACTGCTATCAGGGCTGCTGCACTGAAGCAAAGGGATGCCACGAGTGCCATCTGGTTGTCACCGGTCCGGGGGATTGTTGAGTTGGTGGGAGCGGAGTCGGCATTCTTCTCCCACTGGGCGTACAGGGTGGTGTCCTGGTCTGCGTTCTTCTTGGGGTCGAAGGCCTGCTTGCCTTCCTTGTCGTAGGTCCAGCCTTTGAAGGTATAGCCTTCGGCGGTGGGGTCATCGATAAGGGTGATGGGCTTGCCCTTCTCGGTCTGCTTGGTCACACTGTCGCCGTGGCCGTTCATGTCGAAGGTGACATCGACCATTTCGATGATGGGAGTGGAGGGAGTTTCCCAGACAGCCGTGAAAGTGATGTTTTCTTTAGCTGTGTATTCGCCTTTAAGGGGATCGGTGCCTTCGGAGCCCTTAGGAATCCAGCCAACGAATGAGTAGTCGCCGTCAGTGCCGAGGTCAGGGAGTTCGACGACTTGGCCCTTGTTCACGGTCACGGCTTCAGGTGCGGTCCCGAATTCGGATTCGAAGGAAACGGTGACCTTTTCCTTTTCGGTCCATTTGGCGTAGACGGTCATGCTTGTAGCGGCGGTGCCGTTGAACGAGGTGGTGAGGCTCTCATCGGTGAACCAGCCGCCGAAGTCATAATTCGGGTCTGTGGGCTGGGGCAGGGTGACGGACGTCCCCTTCTTGACCGTAATGGGGTTGATGATCTGGGTTCCGTGGCTGTTCATATTGAAGGTCACGGTGACGGTTTCGTAAAGCTCTGCTTTAGTGAATCGGGTAGTGGGTTTCGAGCCTTTAATGGGAGATGCTGCTTGATTGGTAGGAAGAATATCTTCACCAAAATAGGCGGTTAATACTGATCCATCTTCCGTTGTCAACTCAAGGACAGATGGGTGAATTTTATCTCCGCCGTTATTCGTGATATGGGCCTCCAGGTGATCGCCCGAGCCAGCTACTTTTATTTCAAGCGGAAGGTTCTTTCCACCTGTTTCTGGAACGACATATCCCGGCGTTAGGACTCTATTCCAAGTGGCAATGGGTCCCTCGCCTTCAGCCCAGGCGTAATTCTGGGTGCCGGAGAAGGTGAAAGCGCAAACGCCGACGATGGCTGCGAGCGTGAGGACGAAAACCGTCCGGCGCCTGGCCAAGGTCTCTTTAACCTGTATCTTCATCGTATCCTCCAATTCAAGCGTGCGTTCCCTATTGCAACATTGCATTTCATGTTAACAGAGAATTATTTTCGGGCATGTCCCTTGCTCGGCTCGGGCTTGCTCTGGGCGGGGATGCTTCGCGGTCTTGATGGGGTGGGTGCCTAATTCGAAGGAGGCAGAATCTGGTTTGGTGGTGCAAAAAAGTAACAAATATGATTTATTAGAGAGGTAATTACATTCAAACGACGCATAGCCAACAAAGATTCGGTTATTCTTTACCAAATCGAAAAAACGCAGCAACACACTGTACGTCGTGTTGCGTTTTACGTTGGTTCAATTCGATACGATTGGAGCATACATGAGCTTCATGGATGCCAAATTCTCCAAATGGGGAGAGGTCGAAACTGCAGTTCTCTCCCAATCGCTTGCGAAAAGATTTGCGAGGGTGATGCTGGCGGCAGTGCTGGCAGCATCTTTTCTGCCCGTCGCAGCTTTCGCTGATGAGGGCGGGGCGGTAAGCGATCCCGTTGGCAATGCATTCAAAGGCCCTGATAAGATTCAGTACGGCGTTGCTGCACAATATACCAATATGACATCAAGGTCTGAATATAAATGGGATTATATTCGTGACAATGACGGTGGAGATGTCACAATCTCGTATCTTGATAATCTTTATCCTAATCACAAGACCGTTTCTGTAATGGGAACTCAAGTCGGCCACGTGACCTTGGTGGTTTCGGGAGGTGATGTGGATGAGGAACGATTCGAAATCGAGATTACAAAGCGTAACGTAACTCTTAAGTCCACAAACGTCTCAAAAACCTATGACGGCGAACCTCTTGCCTGTCCCGTATCAGTTGATCCTGGTTTTGCTACGTTTGACGATGTTTATTGCATATCGACTAGTTCTCGGACCAATGTTGGCATAACGAATAATAATACGTTTGAGATAATATTTATTAAGGGTAGTCCCGACTCTTACAATATTACCAAGTTTGAAACAGGTATAGTGGAGATCACACCACGTGTGGTCACCCTGACCTCCGCGAGTGGTTCGAAGGAGTACGACGGCGAGCCCCTGACCAATCACAAGGTCACCGTTGGGGAGGCTACCCGGGATACTGGTTGGGTCGATGGCCAAGGTGCCACCTATTCTTTCACCGGCTCGCAGAAGATCGTCGGCTCCTCTGAGAATGCATTCGAATGCATCCCCAACGAGGGAACCAATCTGGACAACTATCAGATCAACAAGACGTACGGAACCCTGACCGTTACCGACCGTAGCGAGAAGTACCATATCACCCTCACTCCTAACTCCAAGTCCGTGGCCTACGACGGCACCGAGAAGTCCGTATCCGGTTTCGAGACCCTGGAGTTCCATATCAATGGTCAGACCTTCTACGTTTCCGGCGTTGAGGCTTCTGCAACGGGCACCGATGCAGGCGAGTACCCTGTAACGAAAAGCGGTCAGGCGGTCGTGACCGATGCCGAGGGCAACGATGTGACCGACCAGTTCATCGTGAACATCGACGATGCCAAGCTGACCATCGTCGGGGTCGACTCCGATAAGTCTGCATCCAATCTCCCTCACACCGGCGATAGCGCCGCCCTCTATGCAATGGGCATCTGCGGCGTTGCGATCGCTGCCGGTGCTGGGGCGCTCTTCACGTTCAGAAAGCGCAACAACTATAAATAAGCACGGATACCATTGGTGCAGCTCCATTGAAATGAAGCGCTAAGATAATCAGCAAAGGGGCCTTCCCGTCTGGGAAGGCCCCAACTTTGTGCGCGAGCATGGCATGTCAGAGAGCAAGCGTTTTGTTGAGGGAGTAAATTGTTTGCCAGCAGCCTCTGACCATGCTAAATCTGTCTACTATTCAAACAGAAAAACGAGCAGCTCAACATATTTTCCTGCAGAAAAGAATACGGCAGTGCACGCAACGCGGCCGGCCCCTTCCCTTCCTGCCGAAATCCCCACGACTGCCATCCGCTTTTTCTATGCAAATATTCACAAAAACGCGAAAAAGGAATAAAAATACCTTATCGATTATTTGAACGAGAAAGGGAACACAATGGGTAGACTCGAAGGCAAAGTTGCTATCGTAACGGGCTCCACCAGCGGCATTGGCATCGGTATCGCAAAGGTATACGCAGCCGAGGGCGCGACGGTTGTTATTAGTGGTCGTCGTGCCGAAAAAGGCCAAGTTGTAGTTGATCAAATTGTTGAAGCAGGCGGCAAGGCAAGCTTCCACTATTTCGACATTACCGAACCAGCAAGCATCGAAGCGCTTATTGCAGACACTGTAGAGCAATACGGCAAGCTCGATATTTTGGTAAACAATGCAGCAAACGTTGCCCTCAAGGACGGTCGTGTTGACGAGCTCACCCTTGAAATGTGGGACGCTATTTTGGAAAGCGACCTGCGCGGCACCTTCTATGCAACGAAGTGCGCTATCCCCTACATGAAAGAAATTGGTGGCGGCGCAATCGTAAACATTGGCTCTATGGCATCATGTGCAGGCGACTTAGGTTCTACCGCTTATGCATGCGCCAAGGCGGGCGTAGACATCTTCACGCAATACGTTGCCTTGCAATACGGCAAAGACAACATCCGCTGCAATTGCATCCGTCCAGGCTTGATTGTTACGCCAGAAAACGAGGCGAAGGTTCCTCAGATGCTCAAAGATATCTTCTTGGGTAGCATCATGGTTAACCGCTACGGTTGCCCAGAAGACATTGCTCATGCAGCCGTATATTTTGGCTCCGATGAAAGTACCTACACCACGGGACAGATCATCAACGTTGACGGCGGCATGAATTCGCACGCTCCAACCGTTGCTCAGTTCCGCCAGATGAATTCCCGCACGTGGTAATTCGTACAGGCGAATAGACCAGTACGAAAGCGCGAACGCGAGAATGCGGAAAGCGTGGACGCGTGAACGTGCTAGAGTGTGAAAGCGCGAAGGCGCGCATGACTGAATGCGCGAAAGCACACCACGCACGCAAAAGATTTCTTGCAGTTAAAATCTACATGGCCACCCTTTGCGGGTGGCCATGTTTTTTTGTGCAGGCAATCTGTTGGCTAAGGCTTATAGGACAAAATGTGTGTCCACGTTGGGGGCATCGGCGCAGGTCGATGCCCCTTTTTCAGCCGTATAAATTCCGTGCCCGCTTTTAACCGCTCGGACAGAATGTGTGTCCGGTTGCCTATCGTTCCCGCAGGTAGATAACCTTTTTCCGGAACCGTTAAATACCTTTTCGGAAGAGGTGTCCATGAAGGCCGTCTATTGCCCCTGCTGCGGCGGGCGGGCCTTCAGGAGCAGGACGGCCGAGTTCCGGGAGGTCTGGCCCACGCTCGCCCCCGACGGCGGGTTCGCCAAGGCCGTGCGCGAGACCTGGCCGCAAACCATGGTCCAGCGCTGCCTTTGGCATGATTTCTCCTAGGTGAACAGGCACACGACTAGCAGGCCGAGGCTGAGGGCGGCGATCGAGCTGAGGGGGCTGGCCGTCGACCTTATGTACGTTGAGACCCTGAGGGAGGCCGGGCAGCGGCGGGCGCCTTCTCGGCAGATACATCGATTGAAAGGCCTGATCCATTCTCGACAGGCACGATGCCGAACTCGTCCTCCAGCTGCAGAAGGAGGCCCAGGAGGTCTCGGGCGTTCTCTGCCCTGAAGTCCAACAGGCAAGCGGAGAGTTGTCGAGAGCTTCGGCGATGGCTTCCACCTGAGGCTGCTTGGGAGTCCTGAAATCCGTCTCATAGTGACGGATCGCGCCCTTGGAGACGCCGATTTTCTCGCCCAGCTCTCCCTGATAGAGCCCGCGAAGCTTACGGTAGTACCTGATTTTCTCGCCGGTCGTAAAGTGCGCTAAAACAAATTGGAGAGCGAGAAGCCCTTTCGGGATACTGCGTGTTTGCGTATTGCCGCAGTGCCGGTAAGGACTGCGAAGTCGCATAGATTGGCCCCCGCGGCTCTGCGGGACTAATGACCGCAGAGCCGCGGGGGCTTGTGTTCGAGGGTTTGTGAGCCGTTCTGTATTGCTGGCACCTTCTGGCGTGGTTCTATCCCTTGTAGACGATGCGGCCGTCGGAGATGGTGTAGATCACGCGCGTGTCAGAGATGGCCTTGGTATCGGCTTCGAGAATGTTGGTGTCCAGCACGACGAGATCGGCGAACTTGCCTACTTCAACGGTGCCGATAATATCGTCCATGAAGTTCTGGTAGGCGTCGTTCTTGGTGTAGGCCTCGAGCAGCTGGTAGGCAGTGAGCCCCTGTTCGGGCCAGCGGGTCATGTCGGTGTCCTCTTCCTCGGGATAGGGCGAGTTGCGGGTAACGCCAACCTCGATCGCATCGAGCGGGGCAAATGGAATGACGGGGGCGTCTGAGGAGCCGCTGATGCAGATGCCTGCCTCGGCCAAGTGCTTTGTTGGGTACAACGCCATGGCGCGCTCGTCGCCGATATAGGCGCGCTCCAGGTCCATGAGATCATCGTGGTACATCATCAGGAATTGGAGATTCGCCACTACATCCAAATCGGCCATGCGCTGGATATCCTCATCGGTAATGGCGCATACGTGGGTGATCGTGTGCCGCGCGTCGCGCTTCCCATTGGTCGCCCGAGCCTCCTCGAAGGCATCAAGGGTGCCGTGAACGGCGCCGTCGCCCATGGCGTGCACGTGCACCTGAACGCCTTCTGCATCAAAGTCGTGTACAAGACGGGTAAAGTCTTCCTGAGACCAGATGGGTTCGCCGCACCAATGATCGCCGAGTCCCGTTGATTCCTGGTAGGGTTCCAGGAAGACGGCGGTGCCTCTTTCGGTCACTCCGTCGTAGAAAATCTTCACGGTATTCGAAGAAATCATGTCTGTGGCGGAGTCGTTGTAGGACTTGATGGCGGAAAGCACCTCGTCATAGGTGCGGCCTTCTTTCATAGTGGGGACGACGTTCATGCGCAGGGTCAAATTGCCCTCGTCCTCCAACTCGTGATACATGTCGATAACATCAAGACCGCCTTGGGTGATATTTGTAATGCCGGTTATGCCATAGGAGTTTGCTTCCTTCATGAATTTGCGCATGGCCTTTTTCAGCTTATCGTTGGTCATGGTGTTGGGCATGATGGCGAACACAATTCCCTTGGCGGCATCGGAGACGCACCCCGAAGGCTCTCCCTTCTCATTGCGATAGAACAGGCCGCCTTCTGGGTCGGGGGTGTCGGCAGTTACGCCAGCCATTTCGAGGGCCTTGGAATTGACCCAAGCGGCGTGGTAGGAGACGTCGTGGATGAGAATGGGCTTATCGGGGCAGATGGCATCTAGATCTTCTTTCGAGGGCCCGGGATTCGAGCCGTCGGGAAGCTGGTAGGCATTGAGCATGAAAGGCGCTCCGATGTAGCCCTCCTCGTCGGGATGGGCCTCCACGAAGGCGCGGATTGCCTTGAGGTATTCCTCGTTGGTGGTAAGCCCCGTCAGGTCGATCTGGAAGAGGGCGTTGAACCAGTTGGCGGGGGCGTGGATGTGGCCGTCAATGAAGCCGGGGGAGACGAACTTGCCATCGAGGTCGATGACTTGAGTCTTGTCTCCTACGAAAGCATCGATGCCCGAATCGTCGCCCACGTACACGATCTTGTTGCCCGCGATAGCGACGGCTGATGCAACATCGCTTTCTGACACCATGGTCTGCACATGGCCGTTGCGGAGCACGATATCGGCAATGTTTTGATCGGCGGAACCGGGCGTGGCATTTGATCCAGGCTGCTCCCCGGATGCGCATCCCCAGAGTCCGCCCGAGAACGCGGCAGCCGCTAGGGCGCTCGATCCAATGACGAAACGACGGCGGCTGAGAGGTTGCTTCTGATGGGATGTGCTCATAAGACCCTCCTTAATTTGGTTGCAGCGCTGTCTCTTTTTTGCGCTGCAGTAATTCAACCTTAAGAGTCAGGGGGTCCTTTGTTAAGAAAAACAGAGAGGGATTTGAGATTAATCGGAGGATGATTTTCTATCCCCCTGTCCCTGAACAGCGAAAATGCAGGGAGACAAATCGGACGTTGGGGTAGTTTTAGCTTTGGGTGCTAAATCTTCTATAATGTTGCCGCTTGATGAAGGAGGAGTCGTGTCCCTCGCTTTTCTCTACAATGTGGCAAGTTGCATCGCCTATGCGTTTGTCAGTGCTGCCTATGGGACTCTGCATTATGTCGAGCGCAGGCGGGGCTATCTCTTCGTCGCGCTCACCTTCCTTGCGTATACGATAGATATTAATACTGTATTCATGTATGAGTTCGTTCCGGAATTCGCGATGCAATTCGAGGGCGCACGAAACGCCTATCCTATGTTCCGTGTTGCATTCAACATGGTGGTAATCCTCTTGTATCGGCTCGTTCTCGGCAGCTTGCTCTCGCGCAGCTTCTCTCTCGTAGAGGGATTTTTTTGGGCAGTTTGCATGATGGTGGCTTTGGCAAGTGGCGCTTCGTCAGTCGAATCGGTTGCACTATGGCGCGAGTTTCTCTTTACCAGGTTGTTGGCGATCTGGGTAATAGGGTACGGCATCTGCTGTTTGGCGGCAGAGTTTCGACACATGAGCCAATGGCGATGGGTTCTCTCGCTCTTACTTGTGCTCATATATGCCTTGGCGGAAGCGGCAACGTATTTGGCCTTTGGACAGGAGGGCGGCGCGCGCTCTGCCTCTCCTCGTAGGGTCCCCGTTGAGATTATGGCGCTTTGCTTCACCGTGGCTGCATATGTCTTTCTTGCACATCATCGGCGGATACGTAATGTGCGGTTGGCGGAATCCCTTGTGCCCTGGATCGCTCGCGAATACGGGCTGACCAAGCGCGAGGAAGTACTGTTGTCGCTCCTTGAAAAGGGCGCATCGAACAAGGAGATTGCTGAGCAAGAATGCATTTCCGTCAACACGGTGAAAACCCACATATCGAATATTTACGCCAAGCTTGGTGTGAGTAGCCGAGACGAGCTTGCGCAAAAACTTAGAAAGGAACTGAGCGGCCGCAAGAGGGCCGGGCTCTGAGAGGCTGGGGGTCGGTGCGGCTATGCGGCCGCCCCCTACGGGAGCAGCTCGTCTACGTATTCTTGGGTGTCGGGCGCGTCGGTTCCTTAGAACGGAGGCGCAAGGTGTTGACAGCGGCGCACAGGGCGAAGAAACCAGTTCAATATCAATCCGTCTAGGCGTTAGGACTAGTTAGGATTAGTTAGGATTAGCTAGGATTAGCCAGGGTAAGGTGTGCGGTGAGCTAATGTAATCTGAAAATAATCCTGGTTATTTCTTCTCAAAACTACGGGTGCGCCCCATGCTGTGTGGCGCAAGGGAGCGTCTCGCTCATTTCGGGGCGCTTCATGGGAGCGCGGTCCGCAAGGGGCGGTCCGGCCAACGAATTTTGAAGGAGATTTCAATGGTCAAAGATTACATCGACACCAACGACTTCACAAAAGAAGAGCTGCTCGGCATGGTAGATCTGGCCATCGCCATGAAGGGGCTCATCAAGGAGGGCGGCGAGTACCCGCACCTGCTGAAGGACAAGACCCTCGGCATGATTTTCCAGCAGGTGTCCACCCGTACCCGCATCTCCTTCGAGACGGCCATGACCGACCTCGGCGGTCACGCCGAGTTCTTCGGCCCCGGCTCCATCCAGCTGGGTGGCCATGAGTCCATCGAGGACTCCGGCCGCGTTATGGGAAGCCTCGTCGACATCCTCATGGCCCGCGTCGATCGTCATAAGGATGTAGTGAGCTTGGCGAAGTACTCCGCGGCCCCCGTCATCAACGGCATGAGCGAGTACAACCATCCCACCCAGGAGCTCGGCGACCTCATGACCATGATCGAGAACCTCCCCGAGGGCAAGAAGATCGAGGACTGCAAGTTTGCCTGGATCGGCGATGCCACCCAGACCTGCGCGTCGCTCATGTTCATCTGCACGAAGATGGGCATGGACTTCGTGCAGTTCGGACCGAAGGGGCATCAGATTCCCGACGGCTGCCTGCATATTGGCACCGATGAGGAGCGCGCCGAGTTCGGCAAGCATCTCATGGCTATCGGCGAGGAGAACTGCAAGGTCTCCGGCGGCACCATCACCATTTCCGACGACATTTCCTGCATCGAGGGCGCCGACTTCGTGTACACCGATGTGTGGTACGGCCTCTACGACAGTGAAGTCTCCAGCTCCAGCTACATGGATGTGTTCTATCCGAAGTACCAGGTGACCTGGGATATGATGAACGTTGCCGGTCCGAACAGCATGTTCATGCACTGCCTGCCCGCCAACCGTGGCGAGGAAGTCGTCGACGAGGTCATGGACGATCCCGAGCGCTCCCTGTGCTGGGTCGAGGCCGAGAACCGCAAGCACTCCATTCGCGCCATCCTGGCCACTCTGTGCCCCCAGAGCGAGCCCGACGAGCAGAAGGCTGCGGCATACCGCGCCACCATCAATGAGCGCATGGCGGCCCTCGGTAAGCACGGTCTGTAAGACGTACCAGGTCGGGCGAGCTACGGCTCGCCCGCCTTCGCAGGAGATGGGCGACCTCATGGCCATCGGAGAGGAGAACTGCAAAGTCTCCGACGACAACCGAGTGCATCAAGGGCGCCGACTTCATCTACACCGACGTGTGGTATGGCCTGTGCGATGCTTTCTGATGAGCGGCAGCAGATGCTTGTCTCTTGCCGCCCATCATCTGCGCCACTGCGCGTAAGCACTGGCGCCCTGTCTGAAAAC
>NZ_JBNPKM010000008.1:0-83668 GCF_050312955.1 Collinsella sp. SGI.241 | reverse complement strand
GCGCTATATACAAGCTGTGCCTTGTGAACGGACTCTTCCTTTGACACTCTTACTGTTTGGCTGTTTTTTGAACCGTCGCTTTGTATTTGCGCGATAATTACTCGCATTGACGTTAGGGAGGGCTTGATGTTTACCGTTTTCGTTTTGGGCAATATTGCTTCGGGTAAATCGACTGCCTGCCGCTTTCTGGAATCTCGCGGAGCCCTGCTTATCGATTTAGATGTTCTTGCCAAATCGCTGTACGTACCGGGGTCGGATATCGTCAATGCTCTTGCTGAAGAGTTTGGCTGGGATATTTTGGATGAGGGTGGCGGTGTTCGACGTAACGTTCTCGCTTCTCGAGCTTTTGTTTCTCCCGATACGGTTGCAAGGCTCAATAGTATTGTTCACCCCGCTCTCATTGAGCAGCTTTCGCTGAGGATTCTCGATCCTGCTTGCTGTACGGTTTCGTCCCCCCGCTATCCCTTTGCGGCGGTCGAAGTATCTGCTCCGACTGGCTTTGAGGATGCCTTTGGCCTTGCGGATGAAATTATGGTTGTTAGCGCTCCTTTAGCGGTCCGTCGCGAACGCGCTATTCACCGTGGTATGGAGCCATCCGATTTTGATGCTCGCTGTGCTTGCCAACCCGATGAGTCTTCGCTTTGCAGTCTCGCCACGACCGTGATTGATAACGCAGCGGGCGACAGCTCGCTCTTTGAACAACTGGACGCGTGGCTTGCTCGCCATGGCCTTATGGATGCTATGGATAAGGAGACGACAGATGCCTAAGACGCGTTTCTTTACGTGGTATCGCCTTGTGCCGCTGGTTGTCGTTTTCGTCTTTGGCCTTATCTCGCTCGTTTACTCGTGTGCTCCCGCCGCTTTCTTTAAACCGTTCTATCCGATTGACTATGAGGCGTATGTAAAGCAGTCCAGTATTTCGCATAATCTCGATCCGTATCTGGTGTGTGCCGTCATCAAGTCGGAATCAAACTGGGATCCCGAGGCGGAATCAAACCAGGGCGCCCAAGGTCTCATGCAACTTATGCCCGAAACCGCTCAGGATATGATCGCTAAGGGCCTTGTCGACGGGGATGAGTATTCTGCCGATAACCTGAATGACCCCGCTTCGAATATCGAATTTGGGTGCGCGTACCTCTCATACCTGTTGACGTATTTCAATGGGTCGACGGATAGCGCTATTGCTGCTTACAATGCCGGAATGGGCAATGTCGATGGGTGGGCGCAGCAAAACACATCGCTCCATAACGCGATTGCCTTTCCCGAGACGCAAGCCTATTTGATTCGTGTCAATAATGCCTGGGTTCGCTATAAGACCCTCTATCCCGACCGGTTCGTATAGGACTATGCCTGCCGCCTGCGTATACTGCAGATGTATGAGTTAGGAGTATCCATGGCGGATTTTGAAGTTGAGCGTGTTGGCGGAGAGCTCAAACGTTTTGGCGTTGAGGGCTCCGAGGTACCGTTTGAGGTCGTGTCTCCCTATGAGCCTGCAGGTTCCCAGCCAAAGGCCATTGAGTCGCTTGTGCAGGGTGTGAGGGACGGAGACCGGTATCAGGTTTTGCTTGGCGTGACCGGCTCGGGCAAGACCTTTACCATGGCCAAGACCATCGAAGCTCTCGGTAAGCCAACGCTGGTCATGGCCCCCAACAAAACCCTCGCCGCCCAGCTTGCGAGCGAGCTCAAAGAATTCTTTCCCAACAACGCCGTGGTCTACTTCGTCTCGTACTACGACTACTATCAGCCCGAGGCATATGTGCCGCAAAGCGATACGTATATCGAGAAGGATGCTTCGATTAACGAAGAAGTCGAGATGCTTCGACATCAGGCGACCGCCTCGTTGCTTTCTCGACGCGATGTGATCGTCGTTGCTTCGGTGTCCTGCATCTATGGCATCGGCTCTCCTGAGGACTATGCGGGGCTGGCGCCGAATGTCGACAAGAAAGTACCGCTCGAGCGCGACGACTTTATCCATGCGCTCATCGACATTCAGTACGACCGGAACGACTATGACTTGGCGCGTGGCACCTTCCGCGTGCGCGGTGATGTTGTCGATGTGTATCCGCCCTATGCCGAGCATCCGTTGCGATTTGAGTTCTTTGGCGATGAGGTCGAGCTTATCGCCGAAATCGATGAGGTTACCGGTGAGATGCTTCGTGAGTATGAGGCTATTCCCGTGTGGCCGGCATCGCACTATGTGACCGAGAAGCCCAAGGTCAAGGCGGCCTTGAAGTCGATCAGTGAAGAGTGCGAGAAGCGCGTCGCGGAGCTCAAGGCGACCGACAAGTTGCTCGAGGCGCAACGTCTACAGCAACGGACCGATTATGACCTCGAGATGCTCGAGACGATGGGCTTTTGCAACGGCATCGAGAACTACTCGCGTCATCTGGACGGGCGTAAGCCGGGTGAACCGCCGTTTACCCTAATCGATTACTTTCCCAAGGACATGCTCTGCATCATAGACGAGAGCCATGTGACGGTGCCGCAAATTCGTGGCATGCATGAAGGCGACCGTTCGCGTAAAGTGACCCTGGTGGAGCACGGCTTTCGCCTGCCCTCGGCGCTTGACAATCGCCCGCTTCGTTTCGATGAGTTTGAGGCGAGAATCCCCCAGTTCATCTATGTTTCGGCAACGCCGGGCGACTACGAGCTGCGGGTGAGCCAAAACGACGTGGAGCAGATTATTCGTCCGACCGGCCTGCTCGACCCCAAGATTGACGTGCGTCCCGTTCGCGGTCAGATTGACGATCTTGAGGACGAGATTCGCGAGCGCGTTGCCCGCAAGGAGCGCGTGCTGGTGACCACGTTGACCAAGCGCATGGCCGAGGACCTGACCGACCATCTACTTGATGCGGGCATTAAGGTCAATTACATGCACTCTGATACGGCGACAATGGACCGTGTCGAGATCCTGCGAACGCTGCGCGAGGGCAAGATCGATGTTCTCGTTGGCATCAACCTGCTTCGCGAGGGCTTGGATCTTCCCGAGGTCTCACTGGTGGCAATTCTCGATGCCGATAAGGAAGGCTTCTTGCGCAACCGCCGTTCGCTGATTCAGACGATTGGCCGTGCGGCCCGTAACGCCGATGGCGAAGTCATCATGTATGCAGACGTTGTGACCGATTCGATGAAAGCGGCCATCGAGGAGACGCGGCGCCGTCGCGAGATTCAGATGGCATATAACGAAGAACATGGCATTGTGCCCAAGACAGTGCGCAAGGCCATCAACGACATCTCAAGTTTTATTGCCGAGGCCGAAAAAACTGTGGGCTCCAAGGGACGCTCGAAGGGCGACTCTCTTGGCCATGGCGCATTCTATACGCCCGATGAGTCGGGCGAGGGCGGTGTGCCGGAAACGGTGGCGCCCGAGCAGACACTTGCGGAGCAGTTGGAAGAACTACCGCATGACGAGCTTGTGCGGATCGTCGAAACCATGGAAGAGGATATGCGTAACGCTTCTGCCGTCATGGACTTTGAGGAGGCGGCGCGCCTGCGTGATGCTGTCGTTCAGATTCGGGCGATGCTCGAGGGTGCGTCTGAGGACGAGACGATCGAGCGCTTACGTTCGCAGGCCCGCAAGGGTTCCATGTTCGCATCGGGTAGAAAACGCCAGGGTGCACGGTTTAAGAAATAGCGAACAGGCCCCGAGTTCCCTGTGGAGCTCGGGGCCTGTGTCTTTTGCGCGCTGGAATTCGTTCGCTAGAGGTCTGCGATCAGGGCTTCGGCACAACGGATACCGTCGGTGGCCGCGCTCATGATGCCTCCGGCATATCCAGCTCCCTCACCACAAGGGTAGAGGCCCGGGGTCGATACGGCATGGCACGTTCGGTCTCGGGTGACAGTGACCGGTGAGCTCGAACGAGTCTCCACGCCGGTAAGAACGGCATCGGGGCGGTCGTAGCCCCGTAGCTTTTTTCCGAGTAGGGGAAGTCCCAGGCGGAGCGACTCGACGATATGCTGCGGCAGGGCTTCGTCAATTGCCGTCCAGGTCACACCGAGCGGATAGGTGGGCTTTACCTTTCCGGGCGCCTTGCTGGCGCGTCCTGCGAGGAAATCTCCGACGAGTTGTGCCGGTGCGTTCCAGTTGGAACCGCCCAGGCGATAGGCGGCCGCCTCGCAGGCGCGCTGGAGCTCGATGCCGGCGAGCGGGTCATCGTCGGGAAGGTCCTCAGGCGTGACGTTAACGAGCAGGGCGGCATTTGCGTTACGGCCGTCGCGGGCATTGAGGCTGGCGCCGTTGACGCACAGGTGGCCCTGCTCGGAAGAGGCGGCGACAACCTGCCCGCCGGGGCACATGCAAAACGAGAACACGCTGCGGCCGTTGGGAAGATGAGCGACGAGTTTGTAGGGGGCTGCTCCGAGGGCAGGATGTCCCGCCGAGGCTCCATATTGGGCTCGGTCGATGTCGCGCTGCGGATGCTCGATGCGAACGCCCATGGCAAAGGTCTTTTGTGCGAGGGCCACGTCGTGGTCCTTAAGGAGTTCAAAAATATCGCGAGCAGAATGCCCGCAGGCGAGGATGAGGTGCTTTGTCTCAATTGACTCGTAAGCGGCGTCTTGGGATGATTGGACATCAATACCGGTGATGGCGCCAGACGCGTCGATGCGAATGTCGACGAGTTTTGTTCGATAACGGACGACACCTCCGAGCTGCTCGATGCGCTGGGATATAGCGGTAACAACCGTGGGAAGGATGTCGGAGCCAATGTGCGGCTTGGCATCCCACAGAATATCGCGGGGCGCACCTGCCTCGACGAAGGTTTCGAGGATGAGGCGATGGGCGGGATTTTTGGTTCCCGTATTGAGCTTGCCGTCCGAGAAGGTCCCCGCGCCGCCCAGACCAAACTGAATATTGCTCTCGGGGTCGAGGATACGCTCTTTTAGAAAGAGGTCGATCGCCTGCGAGCGGCGAAATGCCGGGTCGCCGCGCTCGATGAGCAAGGGCTTCAGACCTGCTTCGGCAAGGGTGAGTGCGGCGAAAAGGCCGGCGCATCCGGCACCGACGACGACGGGGCGCTCTTTGGGTGCGCCGGAAACGGGGGAGGGGAATGAAGGCTCATCGTCTTCTATCGCGCGTACGCGCGAGCGGTCACGCTCGGCAACGCTGTCGACCGCTTCTCGCTCGAGGTGGGGACTGGTCAGCTCAACACGAAAGCTCAGGATAAAATGGACGTCTCGTTTTTTGCGAGCGTCGATTGACTTGCGGTGGAGCTCGATGGACTTGATCTCGGAGTCCTTGCAACGTAGGACGCGCTTGGCGAATCGCTTGCCAACAATGAGGCAGGCATTTTCATCGCCGGCTTCATCGAGTGACGCGTTGACTTGGGTGAGTTCGATCATCGAGGTCTCCTTAGAGGCAAGAAAAAGGCCGTCCGGTATCCCAGACGGCCCGAATGCGTTTTTGATTATAGACTGTGCGGCTACAGGCTGCTTGCAGCGCGAATGCCCGAGATCCAGGCCCACGCAAGGTTGAAACCGCCGCAATCGGCGTCGATGTCGAGCGCTTCGCCGCAGACGTAAAGCGGGGCGTCGACAACGCTGCACGCGTGTAGACTGGGTGTTGAGATGCTCTCGACAGATACGCCACCACGCGTGACCTGCGCCGAGCGCTCCTCGGCTGTTCCCTCGACGAGCAACTTAAAGTGCTTGAGGAACGAGACCAGGTGGACGACATCGTTGGAGCCTGGATGGCACTGCTCGAACGCTGTGCAGACGACGCGGGAGAGTTGCGGGGCGAGCATGCCGTCGAGCCAACGGGGATCGCGGGGCGAAAAGCCGCCGAGCAGCTTAACGCGCCGGTTAAGCATATCGAGCAACTCGTCTTTAGAGAGGTCGGGGAAAACGTCGAGCAGGATCGTATCGCCGCGCTGGATACGACGGGAGAGGTTGAAGACAGCGACGCCCGAGATACCGAAGGTTCGAAACAGTACTTCACCGTCTTCGTGCCAGAGCTCACTATGGTTACGGGTGAGCGTCAAGCGGGCGCGGACGCGCAGACCATCCAACGTCTTGAGTGCCGCCCGATCGCCGACGACCGTTGCCGATACGGGGCAGAGGATGGGGCGCAGCGAAGTGAGGGGGAGGCTAAACGTATCGGCGATACCGGTGGGGTTGCCACCCGTGGCGATAATTACGGCATGTGCCTCCAGGGCCTCGTTCTTGCGAGGGACATCGGCGAGTGCCTTCCGAAGCGAGCGGAGCTCCGATTTTCGGTCGTCGTGCTTTTTTGCCTTGAGTGCCCGCGCTGGACGGTTTATTTGAAGTGCCCAGCCTTCGGAAGCTTTGTGCGCCGAGGCAACGTTGGCTCCGCAGATTAAGGTGATACCCAGGCGGTCGCAAACGTTGAGAAGCGCGTCGCGCACCGATTCGGCGCGAAGCGAGCGCGGGTACAGCCGGCCTTCCTCGGAGGTTGTCATGATGCCCAGCGAGGAGAAGAAACCCATAAGCTCTTGCTCGGGCTGGGGGCCCATGACGGATTCGACGAATGCGGGGTGGTTATACCGCTGAGGATCAATCGATTCGTTGGAGAGGTTGCAGCGACCGTTTCCGGTCGCAAGCAGCTTAAGGCCGCACGCGACATCGCGCTCAACGATGCAGACGCTTTTACCCGCGCGTGCGGCCGTAATGGCGGCGGCGAGGCCTGAAGCCCCGCCGCCGATTACCAGGACGTCATAGAAGGCGCTCGTGTTCACTTAGGCCTCGTCGGTCTCGTGCGGGGCAATGGCCTCGACGGCAGAGACGGCCTGGGGCAACATGCCGTCGGGCAGCGCGGTCTCGACCTCGCCCTTATCGCAGGCCTCGGCGAGTGCCGGATTAATGGGAAGCTGGCCCAAGATGTCGAGGTTATAGCGCTCTGCGACCTCGGGGAGCTTGCTCTTGCCAAAGACCTCGATCTTCTTGCCGCAGTCGGGGCACTCAATATAGCTCATGTTCTCGACAATGCCCAGAATGGGGACGTTCATCTTCTCGGCCATGTTAACCGCCTTGGCGACGATCATCGAGACCAGATCCTGCGGGCTCGTGACGATGACGATGCCGTCGACGGGCAGCGACTGGAAGACGGTGAGCGCGACGTCGCCTGTTCCCGGAGGCATGTCGACCAGCAGGTAGTCGATGGGGCCCCACGAGGTCTCGCTCCAGAACTGCCTAATGGCGCCTGCGATGACCGGACCGCGCCAAAGGACGGGGTCGGTCTCGTTTTGGAGCAGCAGGTTGGAGCTCATGACCTTGACGCCGTGCTCGGAGATTTCGGGCAGCATAAGGTTGCCAAGGGCATGGACGTGGCGTCCGCTCATACCGAACATCTTGGGGATAGAGGGACCGGTGATGTCGGCATCGAGGACGCCGACCTTGTGGCCGTGACGGGCAAGCTCGGTGGCGATGGCACCGGTGACAAACGACTTGCCGACACCGCCCTTGCCGGAAAGCACGGCGATGACGCGTTTGACCTCGGACAGCGTGTTCTCCTCAAATTGCGACGGCGACGTTTGTCCGCCGGCGGCCTGTGCGTGCTCGCAACCCATGTATGACTCCTTTGTATATGTTGGGGCCGGGGCCCCGTGATGTGACACGAGCGTCATTGTACCCTCGTTTGCGAGCGGGAGTCATTTGTGATGCATTTGGACCGAGTGTGCTTGCAATACGATGGGCCCAAGCGAATGAGCGGGCTTACTGAACTTTGCTGGCGAACTCGAGGTATTGCATGCGCTGCAGCTTGTCGATCGTCGAGGCGTATGGGCTGTCTTCAGATTCCAAATCGTAGCGCAGCCCGTCGGCACCAAGATAGCCGGCGACATTGATGGCGGGCACATCTGACCTTGTTGCAAGCAGAGCCTTTTGATAGTCGGTGAGCGGGGCGCCGATCTTATTAAGGGTAATGGCTGCAATCTCGTTTGCCCCGACGGTGTCGTAGACGTTGAGCTCGGTATTGCCGGCGATTTCATAGTTAGCCCAGACGAAATAGGTCGACTGATAGATACGGAAAGCGTGGCTTGCCGTATCTTCCTGAGGGTACAGCTCATCGTTGAGAGTCGTTGCGGCGCTCGGCTGATGGTCGCCAAAAAAGACAAGAACAACCGGTCTGCCGATATTGCGGAGCTCGTTGATAAAGTACTCGAGGTCCCGGTCGGATGCGTTGATGCAGGTAAGATAGGTGTTGAGCGCGCTATTGGCGCCCTCGCTGGCTCCCTCGACCCAATAGTTTGTCAGCTCTTCGGCGGGAACGGTGCCATAGTCGTAGCCGCCGTGATTTTGCATCGTGACGTCAAAGATGAACTGCGGGGCTTCGTCGGTTCTAAGCAGGTCGAGTATCTTGTCGTAGGTGGCGTAGTCGCATACGCCGGCATGGTAACAGGGCGCACCTTCGAAATCGCCGATTGAAAGAAAGTCTCCAAAGCCCAGCTGCTGATAGATTTTATCTCGATGGTAGTTGACGGGGTTTTGCGGGTGCATAGCGGTAGCGGTATACCCAAGCTCCTTAAGGTCCTTTGCCAGGCTGTTGACGCCATTCATCTGATATAGCTGATAGGGGATTTTGCCTAATCCGACAAAGGCCGTTGTCGCTCCGGTCAAAAATTCGAATTCGGAGTTCGCCGTTCCGCCACCGGCGACCGAAGCGAGCATGGTGCCGCGAACAAGTGTGTCGGGAAGCGAGTTGTAGAATGCGGGGCCGGTGTACCCGGCCGCCTGGAGCTGCTCAAAGCACGAAAGGTCGCTAAAACTCTCGTTCATGACGGCAACAATCGTCGGCTTGATTTCATTGAACTGGGCAACGGCCGCCGCGCGCTGCTCGCTCGAGCCATACGTGCTGTCGTAGGTGGCGGCGAGCTCCTGCTCGATGCTCTGCGCCTCATCGGGCGTATAGTCTTCGGGCTTCTCAATGGGCAACTCGTTGACCATTTCGGTGAACGAAGTGATAAAACCCTGAGACGCATACGTGGTGATGGGCTGCCAACGGTCAAATCCAAAATTCAGCGCCTGCTCCAAGTCGATGCTGGAAAAGCCCGAGAGCCCCACAACGGTCACTAGCAGAAAAGCGCAGAGGTTAGCGGCGATTGCGGGGAAGACATGGGTGGGCGTACGGAGCTTTCTCGGTCGGATAAGCGAAAGAAGCCCCAGGGAAATCTCTAGCAGGGCTAGAGAGGTTACGATTCCGGCGGTAAAGGTAAACTCGTATCCCTCGCTCACTTCCATTGCGGTGCCAAGGGCCAAGATATCGCTTGGCAGGATGGCCTCGCCTTTAAACGTTATGACGAAGTGCTCGGCAATGCCAAGGATGCAACATACGACGGGCACGAGGACCATGACGCCTCCATGACGCTGTCCCAGCAAATAAAGGGAGAGCAGAACCGTCGCGAGCAGCCCGACGGAAAACCCGAATGAGTTGGCGGGAATGCGATAGAACGTTTCGTTGCAGGAAATTTCGAGTGAAACGAACGAGAGCGCTGAAACAGCGGCGATGACAAGGATGTCACGGCAAATACAGGCAACCGTTCCCGTCGCAAGATCGGTTTGGTCGATAAGTCCCGAAACCAAGGGCTCGACAAGAAGTATGACGGCGGCAGCACCGAGCGCCGAATAAGAAAGGACCCATAGGGAACTGTCCTCATTTACGAGCAATTGATTCGTAATCCATGCAGCTACCATGCCGAGCGGGATGAGGAGCGTCGCGCACCAAAAGACGCGGGCAATGGGCGGCTTTTCATTGTGTTTGATTGAAAAATACACGCGCACGACGACGGTGGCCACGATAAGGACGGCGATGAATATGGGCAGATTGGCCATGTCGCTCGAAGTGATTTCAAGGGGGATATCTTCGGTCATGGACGTTCCTCTGTTACAGCAAATTAAGTTCAGTGATTAGATTACTGTAACCTTTCCACGGCATTTCGAGAAACAAAGCGCCCGATACGCAAAGCTAAAGGTCTGCGAATCTTGTATTACGAACATCTGTGCGCGTCGAGTGCGCTAAACTCATCGGCAGTATGATTCGATGCAATAGGAGGCAAGGAGCTTCCATGTCTGATTCTTCTATCGTTATTCGCGGCGCTCGTGAGCACAACCTCCGTGATATCGATGTTTCCATTCCGCGTGACCAACTCGTGGTCATTACCGGTCTTTCTGGCTCGGGCAAGAGCTCGCTGGCATTTGACACTATCTATGCCGAGGGCCAGCGTCGATACGTCGAGAGCCTTTCGAGCTATGCGCGCCAGTTCTTGGGCCAGATGGACAAACCCGACTTGGATTCAATCGACGGCCTTTCGCCGGCGGTGTCGATCGACCAAAAGACGACGTCTAAAAACCCTCGCTCGACGGTTGGCACCGTAACCGAGATTTATGACTATCTGCGCCTGCTGTTCGCCCGTGTGGGCACCCCGCACTGTCCCGAATGCGGCCGCGTCATTGAGCGCCAGACGACCGACCAGGTTGCCGACAAGGTCTTGGCGGCGGGGGAGGGTCGCCGCGCGTTTGTGCTGGCACCGGTGGTGCGCGGGCGAAAAGGCGAGTACACCAAACTGTTTGAGGACCTTCGCGCCGAGGGCTTTAGCCGCGTGCGTGTCGACGGTGAAGTGCGCTCGCTCGACGATCCAATCGATCTGGACAAGAAGTTCAAGCACGATATCGAGGTCGTGGTCGATCGCATCGTGATCCGTGAGAACTCTCTGGGTCGTATCGCCGAGTCCGTTGAGCAGGCGACCGCGCTGGCTCACGGCAATGTAAATGTGTACATGCTGCCCGATCGTGATGCTCCCGAGGGGACCGAGGGCGAGCTGCTGGAGTATTCGTTGGCCTTGGCGTGCCCGGAGCATGGACACTCCATTGACGATCTTCAGCCGCGTGATTTCTCGTTTAACGCTCCCTATGGCGCATGTCCTGAGTGCGACGGCCTGGGCTTTAAGAAAACCGTTGATGCCGAGGCACTGATCGAGGACCCCTCGAAGTCCATTGCCGACGGAGTCTTTGGTAGCCTGTTTGGCAATTCGAACTACTACCCGCAGATTTTTGCTGCGGTCTGTGAACACTTTAAGGTAAGCGCCGATACGCCGTGGGAGGACTTGCCCCCTCGCGTGCGTCGTGCATTCTTGGATGGCCTGGGCGATACGAAGATCTCGGTTGACTACCAAAAGCTCGACGGACGTCGTAGCCAGTGGGATACCAAGTTTTCGGGCGTTCGCAACATCCTGTACGAACGCTATACCGAGACGACGAACGAGAACACCAAGGCGCGCTTGGAGAAGTACATTCGCGAGGAACCGTGCTCGAGCTGCCACGGCGCTCGTTTGCGCCCTGAGATGCTCGCCGTCACCGTGGGCGGCAAGTCCATTTACGAGGTTTGTTGCCTGTCGTGCCGTGAGTCGCTCGAGTTTTTTGAGGGCCTGGAGCTCACCGAGCGCCAACAGTTTATCGGCGGGCGCATCGTCAAGGAAATCCTGGAGCGCTTGCGTTTTCTGGTCGATGTTGGACTCGACTATCTGACGCTCGATCGTGCCTCGGCGACGCTTTCTGGTGGCGAGGCGCAGCGTATTCGCCTGGCAACACAGATCGGCGCCGGCCTCATGGGTGTCCTATACATTTTGGACGAGCCATCGATCGGCCTTCATCAGCGCGATAACGAGCGCCTGATCAAGACCCTTGAGCGCCTGCGCGATATCGGCAATACCGTCATCGTCGTCGAACACGACGAGGACACAATCCGTGCCGCCGACTACGTGATCGACATGGGGCCCGGCGCCGGCGTCAACGGCGGACACGTAGTCGCGGCGGGAACGCCTGCCGATATCATGGCGTGTCCTGAGTCGATGACGGGCGCTTATCTGACCGGCAAACGAATGATCCGGGTGCCTGATGAACGGCGCAAGCCCGGTCGCGGCTGCCTTAAAATTACGGGCGCTCGAGCTAACAACCTCAAAAACGTTACTGCCAAGATCGAGTTTGGTACGCTTACGGTTGTTACCGGCGTGTCAGGATCGGGCAAGAGCTCCCTGGTTACCGACACCATTGCGCCTGCCCTTACGAATGCTATTCACCGTTCGACGCGCCCTGTGGGTCCGTATAAGAAAATCGAGGGCACCGAGTGTATCGATAAGGTTATCGATATCGACCAGTCGCCGATTGGCCGCACACCGCGTTCCAACCCCGCTACCTATATTGGCCTGTGGGATGATCTTCGCGCGCTGTTTGCGAGTACGCCGGAGTCGAAGGCGCGCGGCTACTCGCCGGGTCGTTTCTCCTTTAATGTGAGTGGCGGGCGCTGTGAGGCGTGCAAGGGCGACGGACAGATCAAGATCGAGATGCACTTCCTTCCCGATATCTACGTTCCCTGCGAAGTTTGCGGCGGTAAACGCTACAACCGCGAGACACTCGAGGTCACCTACCGTGGCAAGACCATCTCGGACGTGCTCGACATGAGCGTCACCGAGGCGCTGGCGTTCTTTGGGAATATCCCGCAGATTAAGCGCAAGCTTCAGACTTTGTATGACGTTGGCTTGGGCTATGTGAGTTTGGGGCAGCCTGCCACGACGCTTTCGGGCGGCGAGGCGCAGCGTGTGAAACTCGCCAAGGAGCTTCATCGACGCCAGACGGGCAAGACGTTCTATATTTTGGACGAGCCGACGACCGGCCTTCATTTTGAGGACGTCCGCCAGCTGCTCGATGTGCTGCAGCGCTTGGTCGATGCGGGCAACACGGTGCTGGTGATTGAACACAACCTTGATGTCATCAAGGTTGCCGACCGCCTGATCGATATGGGTCCCGAGGGCGGCAATGGCGGCGGAACCGTCGTGGTCTCGGGTACGCCGGAGCAGGTCGCGGCATGTTCGCAGAGTTACACGGGCAAGTTCTTGGCACCGCTGCTCAAGCGCGACCGCGAGCGTCAGGCACAACTCGACGCCCAGTAAAGAGACGCCGTCGTACGAGAAGCGCCACCGATTCCTTTCGATTCGGTGGCGCTTCTGTGTGTCGAGATGACGTATGCGGCTAAATTGGACATATACTTAGGCGTTACGTTCGAATGCGAGGGAAGGGACATGCCATGGCAAAGGCTGCAAAGACGCCGAAAACCAATGCGATGCGCGAGCTGGAAAACGCCGGCATCTCCTATATTCTCCATACGTATGAAGACGATGGCGATGAGTCGGTGGGTTTAGGCGTTGCAATTTTGGAACAACTTGGCGAGGAGCCTGGCCAGGGGTTTAAGACCTTGGTTTGCGTGACGCCGTCCAACGAACACGTTGTGTGCTGTATTCCCGTTGCCGACGAGCTTGACCTAAAGGCCGCCGCGCGCGCCGCTGGTGAAAAGTCGCTGACCATGATGCATGTCAAGGACTTGCTTGCCGCGACGGGGTATGTCCGGGGCGGCTGCAGTCCAGTCGGCATGAAAAAACGCTTTCGGACGCTGATCGATGAGACATGCGTCCTTTGGGATACCATTTTTATCTCAGGCGGTAAGCGTGGCTATCAACTTGAGCTTGCCCCCGACGACTTAGTTGCATTTTGCGGGGCGACGGTTGCCCCGATCACGAGAGAGGACTGAGCGATGCCGCAGGAAGAATCGAAGCGCGGAGCTCACTTTGCAAAGGGTTCGGCTTCTCAGACGCCCGCGCCTGAGCCTTCTTCGGTCGATGACCAGATTCGAAACGCTTGGTCCGTTGCTGCAGATCCAGGGGAGACGGCTGTGTATTTGCGTGCCGCCGGTGCCGGTGCGGTGCCTCCCCGTACGATTCTCTCTTCGGCTCGCCCCGATGAGACGGCGGTGTTTTTGGCCGCGGCTCAATCCCGTGCCGGACGGATGCCTGCCGCCGGGACGTCTCGTGCGCCGCGTCCCGATGAGACGGCGGTGTTTTTGATGGCGGCTCAGGGAAAGGGCGCACTGCAGGGTGTCCCAGCCGATCGTCCCGCGAGGCCTGCAACCGACGGTGATGGCGAGCAGTTGCTTTTGGATGACGAGTGGTCACCGCTCGGCTCGACCGATCCGGTCGAGGGCGTTGCTGTCGACGACGATGATTGGGATCTTTTGTCGTTTTCTGGTCGAACCGCTGCCGCCAGGGAAGTTGACACGGTGTTTGGTAATAATGCCGTAGCTAACGATGACGCTTCGTTTGACAGCGATGTCACGCCTGTTGACGGAGCTTTTTCTGTCGATGATGCCGTTTTGGTCGACGACCCCTTCGCGATAATCGATGAGCCTGATATCGAGGTTGATTCTCGACAACACACTGAAGTCAGCCCCCAATCACAGGACGACGTAGATGATATGGGCTCGTCGGACTACTCTACGGTTGGCCGTTCTGCCGGCCTCATGACTGCACTGACCATCGTGTCGCGCGTCACCGGGTTTATCCGTACTTGGGCTATGGCTGCCGCCATCGGCATGTCGCTGCTCTCGTCTTCCTATCAGGTCGCCAACAACCTGCCCAATATGCTCTATGAGCTCGTGATGGGCGGTATGTTGGTTACCGCCTTTTTGCCGGTGTACATGGGCGTGCGTCGTGAGCAGGGTCGCGACGCCTCAAACGAATACGTAGGTAATCTGCTCGGCATCCTGCTTTTGCTGCTGGGCGGCATTTCGGTGTTGGGCACCGTGTTTGCTCCGGGCTTTATCTGGACGCAGTCGTTCCTTTCGGGCGATGGCGGAAGCATGGATACCGCTGCATTCATGTTCCGTTTCTTTGCCATTCAGATTTTGTTCTACGGCTTGGGCTCGGTGTTCTCGGGCGTTCTTAACGCGCATCGTGACTACTTTTGGTCGACGTTCGCCCCGGTACTCAACAACGTGATTGTCATTGCGAGTTTTATGGGCTTCGCTCCCGTATCTGCCTGCTTTGGTGAGCAGGCGGGCGTCGTTTTGATTTCGCTCGGCACGACGCTTGGCGTTTTTGTCCAGATGGCGTGCCAGATTCCCGCACTCGGTAAGCATGGTGTCCGGCCTCATATTCATATCGACTTTAAGGATCCTGCACTGCGACAGACGCTCGCGCTCGGCGTCCCGACGTTGCTCGCTACGGTATGCATGTTCGTGTCGACTTCCATTACCAACGCAGCCGCGCTGGTGGTGCAGCCCGAGACCGGTCCTTCTGTAATTGCCTATGCGCGCCTTTGGTACACACTGCCTTATGCCTTGATAGCCGCCTCGCTCTCGACGGCGCTTTATACCGAGCTTTCGCACGATGCCCAGGAAAAGGATTATGACAGCGTGCGCGCTGGTATCTCGCGCGGCGTGGCCCAGATGCTCTTCTTCCTGATTCCTTTCGCGCTATATCTCATTGTGTTTGCCCGTCCGCTCAACATGATTTATTGCGCCGGCAAGTTCGACGAGTCGGGTGTGGCGCTTGTGTCCGAGTTTCTGGTTTATCTGGCGCTCTCCCTGCCGCTCTACGGCGTGGTCGTGTTGATGCAGAAGAGCTTCTCGGCGTTGCTCGACATGAAGCCCTATAGTCGCTATTGCCTATACTCTGCCATCGGTCAGGCTGGTTCGGTTCTGCTGTTTGGTGTGGTGCTGGGCTATGGCATGCCTGCGATTGCGATTTCGTATGTTGTCGACTATGTGATTCTGGTCGGCTGTTCGCTGTGGTGGCTGCGTCGTCGTCTGCAGGGTCTTCAGGTTAAATCTATTCTGCACGGCTGCTTCTATGGCCTTTTGCTCGGCGGCCTGGGTGCCGCAGCGGGTGCCGGCGTTTTGTGGGCGCTCGAGAGTTTTGTCGGAGCGCTTGGCGGATCGATTCTTATTACCTTGGGCTATGTTTGCATCGCGGGCATGGTTTCGCTTGCCGTGACTTTTGGCCTTGCCGTCCTTCTAAAGATGCCTGAGGTCTCCGCGCTTCTTCGCCGCAGGTAGGCAGTCGTGGCAGGTCATGACAACATTCCAACGCTTGCCGAACAGGTTTCGCGTGTGCCCATGCAGCCTGGCTGCTACCTTTGGAAAGATGCCAAGGGCGATGTCATTTACGTTGGCAAGGCTAAAAATCTGCGCTCGCGCATGCGTCAATATGTGACGCTGCAGGACGAGCGCCAAAAGATTCCGCTGATGATGCAGCTGGTTGCGAGCTTTGACTATATCGTTGTCGAGAACGAGCACGAGGCGCTGGTGCTCGAGCGCAACCTGATCGGTCAATATCATCCGTACTTTAATGTCGACCTTAAGGACGATAAGAGCTATCCCTTTATCGCTATCACCAAGAGCGATCTGTTCCCAGCTATTAAATATACTCGTGAGCGTCATAAGCCGGGAACGCGTTATTTTGGTCCCTACACCGACAGCCGCGCGGCGCGCGAGACCATTGATACGCTGCGCAAGGTAATCCCGATCTGCTCGGCTTCTTGTGCGGAATGGCGTCGATGCCGCCGTATCGTCGAGTCCCACAAGGGCGAAGAAGATATCGTCAATATGATTTGCGCTCAAAACGGGCGTCCCTGCTTTGACTTCCATGTTGGCCGCGGCCCGGGGGCATGCGTCGGTGCGATCTCTCCAGCCGACTATGCTAAAAACGTTAAACGCGTCGAGCGATTTTTGTCGGGCCATCGTAAAGATGTCGTTGATGAGCTTACATCCGAGATGACGGACGCCGCCGAAGCGCTCGATTTTGAGCGGGCGGCGCGCGTCAAGCGTCGCTTGGAAGTTATTAGGGGCCTGGACGACCGACAGCAGGTCGTTTTTCCGTCGAGTGTCGATCTCGATGTGATTGGTTTCTATCGAGAAGAGACCATTTCGGCCGCCTGCGTGTTTGTTGTGCGCGAGGGGCGAACGGTTCGAACCTGTGAGTTCATTCTCGATAAGGGCCTGGATGTCGATGAAGAGGAGCTTCAGTCGGGCTTTCTCAAGCGCTATTACGACGAGACGGCTGATATTCCAGCCGAGGTGAACCTTTCCGTCGAGCTTGAGGATGCGGAGGCGCTAGGGGAGTGGCTTTCGGACAAGCGCGAGCGTTCCTGTCATCTCCATAGGCCTCAGCGCGGCGAAAAACACCGGTTGCTCGATATGGCATCTAAAAATGCGCGTCATGCCCTCATGCGTTATATGATGCGCACGGGATACGCCGACGATCGCACCAATCGAGCGCTCCTGGAGCTTGAAAGCGCCTTGGCGCTACCTGCGCCGCCAATGCGAATCGAGTGCTTCGATATCTCTACGCTTCATGGCACCTTTACGGTCGCCTCGATGGTGGTGTTTACCAACGGCCACGCCGACAAGAGCCAGTACCGCCGCTTTAAAATCCAGGCCGAATTGGACGAGGCGAACGACTTCGTTTCGATGTCCGAGGTTTTGGGGCGTCGCTATGCTCCCGAGCGGATGGGCGACGAACGTTTTGGCTCGTGCCCCGATTTGCTCGTTGTCGACGGCGGCAAGCCGCAATTGACGGCTGCAATTAAGCAACTTGAGGCCCTTGGGCTCGATATACCAGTTTGTGGTTTGGCAAAGGCCGATGAGGAGGTTTTCGTGCCTTGGGACGAGACCCCTGTCGTACTTCCGACCGGGTCTGCGTCGCTCTATCTCATCAAGCAGGTGCGCGACGAATCGCACCGTTTTGCCATCACGTTCCATCGCGAATTGCGCGATAAAGCCATGACGGTTTCGGTACTCGATGACGTTCCAGGCGTGGGACCCACTAGAAAACGTGCAATTATGCGCCATTTTGGCTCGATGAAGCGGTTGCGCGCGGCGAGCGAGCAAGAGATCGCGGAAGTTCGCGGCATACCTGCCGATGTTGCCAAGGCGGTCCACGAGGCGCTCGTTGCATGGAATGCCGAGCGCGCCGAGGCAGCGGCTGGCCATTCCGATAGCTAAACACGAGCCTAAACAACTGATATACATGATTGCGCGATTTTCAACCATTTATTTCGCCATGATTGCCTGCTGGTTTCGGGTTTTATTAACGCTAAAACGTTTGACTAACCCAAGCGAAAACCCTGCTATCCTGCGGGTTGACGAAGACTGATATCTCACCTCGCCGATACATACTGTCTGCTGTATCGTTTGTCAACGAATTCGGTGAACGGTAGTAAATACCGTTCAAGCGTATGTATGTATCGGTCGCCGAGCGCGGCACCTCAGTTGGGTTTGTCGGTAGGTAAGGTATATATCGTCCGCAAGTTGCGCGGGGGCAAGTTTAGGTGCTCCCGGGTAAGATTCTCTATTGATAGGAGAAGACATGGCCATCATCAATAAGGGTATGTCCAGGCGTTCGTTCCTTGGCCTCACCGGCAGCGTCGCTGCTGTCGCCGGCTTTGGTCTCACTGGCTGCGGTGGTAGCTCTAGCGACGAGGGTTCCGCTCCCGCCGATTCCGCCAACCGTGGCGGCGGCGTGATCACCGCCGGTTCCGCTTACGCTCCGTCCAGCTTCGACCCCGCCAGCACCGGCTCCGCCGTGGGCCTGGGCGCTAACTGGCACGTCGTCGAGGGCCTCTACGGCATCGATTACCACGACTACAGCACTTTCAACGAGCTCGCCACCGATGATCCCAAGTCCGTGGACGACACCACCTTCGAGGTCACCATCCGCAAGGGCGCCAAATTCTCCGATGGCACCGAGGTTACCGCTGACGACGTCGTCGCCTCCTACACCGCTTGCGCCGCTTCTGCCACCTACGCTCCGTTCTTCCAGCCTTTCGAGTCCATCGAGGCCAAGGATGCCAGCACCGTGACGGTCAAGACCAAGGTCCCCAACTTCTCCCTGCTCAAGGATCGTCTGGCCATCATTCGCGTTACTCCTGCCGCCCAGAGCGAGGAGGATCGCGCCAAGCAGCCGATCGGCTCCGGCCCCTGGATGTACGATTCTATCTCCGATACCGAGATCACCCTGGTTCCCAACCCCGAGTACAACGGTGAGTATGCTGCCGAGGATAAGAAGATCCAGTACAGCATCCTGACCGACCCCACCGCTCGCGTCACCGCTCAGCAGGAAGGCTCCACGCTCGTCATGGAGCTCGTTACCGCTGATGCCGTCGACCAGCTCGAGGGCGCCGGCTGCAAGATTGACAACGTCCAGGGCTTCGGCACCCGCTTCATCATGTTCAACGTCGCCAAGGAGCCTTGGAACGACGTCAAGGTCCGTCAGGCTGTCATGTATGCGCTCGACACCGAGAAGATGATCAGCAACACCTTCGCCGGCCTTGCTACCGCTGCCAGCTGCTACCTGCCCAAGAGCTTCACCAACTATCATGAGGCCTCCACGGTGTACAAGACCGACGCCAAGAAGGCCAAGAAGCTTATCGAGGAGTCCGGTATCACCCCGGGCGCCATTACCCTGCGCACCACTGATAACGAGCAGATCAAGGGTATGGCTGCCCAGGTCAAGAACGACCTCGACGCTCTCGGCTTCGATGTGACCATCCAGACCGATACCTCGCCGGCCACTTATGCTGCCATCGACGGCGGCGAGGCCTACGATATCCTCCTTGCCCCTGGCGATCCTTCCTGCTTCGGCGCAGACCCCGACCTGCTGCTCAACTGGTGGTACGGCGACAACGTCTGGATGCAGACCCGTTGCCCGTGGAAGGAGTCCGCTGAGTGGCAGAAGCTCCACGGCCTTATGGACGAGGCTCTTGCCGCCGAGGGCGACGAGCAGCAGAAGAAGTGGAACGAGTGCTTCGACATCATCGCCGACAACGCCGTTCTGTACCCCGTTGTCCACGTTAAGACCGTCTCCGCTTCCTGGAACGACCCGTCCACTGCGCCCAACGGCGAGGCCCTCGATGGCTTCAAGGGCATCGGCACGACGAGCATGTCCTTTAAGGGTGTCGCGACCGTCAAGGCGTAAGACTCGCTTGAGTCTATATGCAGGATGTCGGCCGTTGGGACCGTATCCTCATAGTTGAAACAAAGACCCGGGCGGCAACGATGTCGCTCGGGTCTTGTAATGAGTGTCCGTACTCATATACCAGTTGGTCCTACCGACAAAAGAAAGGGGAGAGAACGTGAACAACTTTCTACGTTTGATTGGAAGGCGTCTCGTGGCGCTGCCGATCATGGCATTGGGCGTCACCGTCCTGGTGTTCTTCCTTATGTCGTTCTCCAAGACCGACCCCGCCTACACGGCGTTGGGTGACGGTGCCTCGCCCGAGGCGGTTGCCGAGTACCATGAGAAGTATGGTCTGGACGACCCCTGGCCCGTGCGCTACGTGCGCTATATGGGCAATTTGATCCATGGCGACATGGGCACCTATGGTGCTGCTCGCAACTCCGTTGCCAAGCGCATCTCCACGGCCCTACCCGTCACGATGCAGCTGACCTTCATCGGTCTTGCCATCGGTGCGGTCGTATCGTTTTTGCTCGGCGTCATCGCGGCACTGTATCGCGATAAATGGCCGGACCAAGTGATCCGCGTCTTTTCCATCGCCGGCTTGGCAACCCCGTCGTTCTGGCTTGCCGTTCTGTTGATCCTGCTGTTCTCTTCCTACCTTAAGGTACTCCCGGCATCGGGTGCCCTGCCGCACTTCACCACGAATCCGGCTGGCTATCTGGGACGCATGATCATGCCCGCCATCGCCTTGGCATTTCCGCTGACGGGTCAGATGACTCGTATCGTGCGTACCGCCATGGTCGAGGAGCTCGACAAGGACTATGTCCGTATGGCTCGCGGCGCCGGCGTTCCCGAGAAGGTCGTCGTCGGCATCAACGTTCTTCGCAACGCGCTGATCACCCCGGTCACCACCCTCGGTCTTAAGATTGGCTATCTCATGGGCGGCGCCGTCGTCATCGAGGTCATCTTCAACCTCCCCGGCATGGGTACTGCGATCCTGCAGGGCGTTCAGGGCAACGAGGCGAACCTGGTTCAGGGCGTCGTCATCGTCGTTGCTCTTGCCTTCATCATCATCAACATCGTGGTTGACATGCTCTACCTGCTCATCAACCCGCGCATCAGGACGGTGTAGATTATGGTAAAGATTCGAGAGAAGCAAACCGAGCAGCTCGAGAAGGCTGCCTCCAAGGGGCTCAAGCTCGGTGGCTGGAAGAAGATGACGCTGTCTTCTAAGATTGCCGCCATCGTGCTGGTGCTGGTCGCCCTGACTGCGATTCTTGCCCCCCTGCTTGCCCCCTATAGCCCGGTCGAGATCTTTACGGCTCGCCAGGCTCCCGGCAACGGGTTTATCTTCGGAACCGACGACAAGGGCCGTGACATCCTTTCGCGTATGCTCTACGGTGGCCGTTACTCGCTGATTATCGGCTTTGGTGCTACCGCTATGGCTCTGGTCTGTGGCTCCGTTGTCGGTGCTCTTGCTGCGGTTTCGCGCAAGGCCGTCTCCGAGACGATTATGCGCATCCTGGACATCATCATGTCTGTCCCGGGTATCGCCCTCGCAGCCGTCTTCGTTTCCATCCTGGGCAACTCCGTGCCGTCGATTATCTTTGCGATCGGCTTTATGTACACCCCGCAGATAGCCCGTATCGTGCGCGCCAACATCGTATCCGAGTACGGTGAGGACTATGTCCGCGCGGTCATCGTCTCCGGCGCCAAGGCTCCGTGGATTCTGATCAAGCACGTTCTTCGTAACTGCATTGCCCCGATCATGGTCTTCACCGTCACCCTGGTCGCCGACGCTATCATCTTCGAGGCTTCGCTGACCTTTATCGGCGCTGGCATCCAGGAGCCCACTGCTACGTGGGGCAACATCCTCGCCGACGCCCGCGGTGGCGTGCTCGCCGGTCGTTGGTGGCAGGCGCTGTTCCCGGGTCTGGCCATCATGATCACCTGCCTGGCGCTCAACATCCTCTCTGAGGGCATTACCGACGCTATGGCCGCTGCTCCTTCCGCCGCTCTGGATCCGACCGATTCCTCCAAGCGCCGCGAGGCCGACCTGCTGGTCTCCGACCCCGTTCGCGCCTACAAGGAGCAGGCCCAGTCCCTGTCCGCCCGTCTTGGCGCCCTGCGCGATGTCGAGCTCAAGCGTAACGACCGCCATGTGCCCGATGAGTCCGTTGAGCCGATTCTTTCGGTCCGCGATTTCTGCATCCAGTTTGAGCACCACGGTGATATCAACGTGGTCGACCATGTCAACTTTGACGTCCGTCCCGGCCAGACCATGGGCCTGGTAGGCGAGTCCGGCTGCGGTAAGTCCATCACCACGCTGGCCATCATGGGCCTGACCGATGAGGACGAGCATCTTTCCGGTGAGGTCCTCTGGGAGGGTCGTGACCTGCTCAAGATGAGCAAGAAGGAGTGGTTCGGCCTGCGCGGTACCGATATCGCCATGGTCTATCAGGACGCCCTGTCCTCGCTCAACCCCTCTATGCTCATCTCCGCCCAGATGAAGCAGCTCACCAAGCGCGGCGGCACCCGCAGCGCCGAGGAGCTCCTGGAGCTCGTCGGCCTCGATCCCAAGCGCACGCTCGAGAGCTATCCGCACGAGCTTTCCGGTGGACAGCGTCAGCGCGTTCTGATCGCTATGGCCCTTACCCGCGACCCCAAGCTGGTCATCTGCGACGAGCCCACGACCGCTCTGGACGTTACCGTCCAAAAGCAGGTCATTAAGCTGCTCAACGATCTTCAAGCCAAGCTCGGCTTTGCCATGATCTTCGTTTCGCATGACCTGGCGTTGGTCGCCGAGGTCGCCCATAACATCACGGTTATGTACGCCGGTCAGGTTATCGAGCAGGCGCCCACCAAGGAGCTGCTCACCAACCCGATTCACGAGTACACCCGCGGTCTTCTGGGTTCCGTTCTGTCCATCGAGAGCGGTTCGGGTCGCCTGCACCAGGTGCCCGGCGCCGTCCCCAGCCCGCGCGATTTCCCCAAGGGCGATCGCTTCGCGCCCCGCTCAAGCCATCCGCACATCGGCCTGGACACCCGTCCGGTCTTCAAGCGCGTGCCCGGCACCGAGCACTTCTATTCCGAGCTCCCCGATGAGGTGCTCAAGGCAAATGGTTTGACCCCTCATGCGGAGGTGATGTAGATGAGCGAGACTGCGGTCAACGGCGTCGAGCCGATTATCTTCCTTGACGATGTCCACGTCACCTTTAGGACCCGTACCGGTTCGATCCTGCACCCCAATCTGGTTCATGCCGTCCAAGGCGTGACCATTAAGCTCATGCCCGGTCAGACGATCGGCATCGTCGGCGAGTCCGGTTGCGGCAAGTCCACCACTGCTAATGTCATGTGCGGCCTGCAGGCCCCCACGAGTGGCAAGGTCTACTTTAAGGGCAAGGACGTCACCAAGCGTACTGCCGAGGATCGTCGTCACATGGGCCGCGTCATCTCGGTCGTGTTCCAGAACCCCGCGACGGCACTCAACCCTCGCATGGTCGTTCGTGAACAGCTGCTCGATCCCATGCGCGTCCACAACCTGGGTACCGAGGCCGAGCAGGAGAAGCGCGTTAAGGAACTCCTGGAGCTCACCGGTCTGCCCAGCTCTGCCGCCGAGGTTCTTCCCGGCCAGCTTTCGGGCGGTCAGCGCCAGCGCGTGGCAATTGCCCGTGCCCTGTCGTTGAACCCTGACGCCATCATCGCCGACGAGCCCACCTCGGCTCTGGACGTTTCGGTCCGCGCGCAGATCCTCAACCTGTTGACCGATCTTAAGAAGGAACTCGGCCTGGCCATGGTGTTCATTAGCCATGACATCCAGACGGTCCGCTACATCTCTGACGACATCATCGTCATGAACGGCGGCAAGATCGTCGAGCAGGGCGAGGCCAAGCAGGTCTTCCAGAACCCGCAGGACCCCTACACCAAGATGCTGCTCGGTGCTGCGCCGTCGCTGCTGCACCCCAAGCTTGGCGAGTAGGTTCTCTTTCCCCTCCGTGCGCCCGGCTCCCTTGCCGGGCGCACCCTCGTTGCGATTTCGAAAGGTTGGGTTCACGAGCCATGCCAAGCGCTCAGGAGCTACAACAGCAATTTGGTGGTTATCGGGGCGCCATGCCTCGTCCATCAGATTTCGATCTCTTTTGGAACGACCGCATGGCCGAGGCTGACGCCGTCGAGATCGACTATTCGGTTGAGGCGGCATCGATTGCCGATACTGCGACCTGCCAGTTTTTTGACCTCTGGTATACCGGCATGTGTGGCGCCCGCCTGCATGCCAAGTATCTCAAGCCGGTTTCGGACGAGTCCGTGCCGCTGGTGCTACAGTTCCACGGCTATCCGGGCGCAAGCCGCAGCTGGTTCGAGCAGGCGTCGTTTGCGGGTATGGGCATGGCACTTGTCGCCCTCGACTGCCCCGGTCAGGGTGGCCCCTCCGAGGATATTGGTGGATTTGAAGGCACAACGGTTGCCGGGCATATCGTTGCCGGTATCGACGGCGACCCGGCCAATCTCTACTACGTACGCTTGCATCAGGATATCCGCATTCTGTGCCGCATTGTTCGTGAGCTCGAGGGCATCGATCTTGCCCGCGTTTTTGTGAACGGTGCGTCGCAGGGCGGTGGCTTGGGCATTGCGACCTGCGCGCTTAACAGCGAGCTTATCAATCGTGCCGCCATCCTCTATCCTTTCCTGTCGGATTTCCGCCTGGTCTGGGATTTGGATGCCGACGACATTGCCTACGAGGGTCTGCGCTATTGGTCTCGCTGGTTTGACGAGGACTCGACTTGTATTGACGAAGCCTATGCCAAGCTGGCGTATTTCGATTCCAAGAACTTTGCCCCCATGGTCAAATGCCCCGTGCTGTTTGGCACGGGAACGGCCGATATCGTCTGTCCACCGGCGACGCAGTTTGCGGTCTACAACAACCTGACCTGTGAGAAGCGCCATGAGTTCTTTGAGGGTTTTGGCCACGAGGAGATTCAGGATTTTGACGATCTGATCATTCCGTTTTTCTGCAAGGAAGGGGAGGCTCATGTCTAAGTGCGAGAGCAATGTCAATGAGCTGATTGACCCCGAGCTTGCGGGGATCTCTGGGACGGTTTCGTCAAGGCTCTCCGATTTCCGTGATTGGCGCGGCGATGCTTTGGCGGATGTTTCCGAGTTGGAGGCAGCCGCTTCGGACCTTGAGGTTTGCGGACTGACTGTCACGGCGATTGATTTCGCCAATCCGTGCGCGCGTTACTCCGAGGTTTCCTTTGAACTTGCCGGGGAAGTCGTACACGGCCGTTTGATTGAGCCCTCAGGTTGTGCCCGGGCATCCGAGCTTGTGCCGCTATGCCTGATGTTTCACGACATCGACCGACCCGTACGTGGATGGCATCACATGACGAGGTTTGCCGCCATGGGATATGCCGTGCTTGCGCTGGACGACGATGTGATTGGGCTCAGCGAGCTGCAGCAGGGGGTTACCTCGCCCGTTTTTGTTGAACGCGTCCGCTGGGGCTGTGCAATGGCAAAGGTCGCGCGCAATCTTGATGGCATGGACCCCGACCGCATCTTTGCATGGGGCGAGGGCCTTGGCGGTGGAGTCGCGCTGGCGGTTTCTGCTCTAGACGAGCGGGGCCTTGCCTGCACGGCGGTTGCCAATCCGCTTCCCGGTGGCCTCGAAGCGCTGTCGTCTCGGGTGCGCGGATCGGTACTTATGGGTACATCGCTCATGGATGCCGTGAGCGATCCCAAGGGCCAGTTTGCCGTATTCAACGGTCTTGAGTGTGACCGGAGGCATATTATCTATGCCAAATATGCTCACGAACGCATCAATGCGTTCGAAAACGAAGTCGTCGACTTCTTTAACCAAGCGTTCTACCTGTGTTCTTTGGCCTAGACGGCCTGGACACTGCCAACAAGAGTGGGCGGCATAGGGCCACCCGCCAGACAACTAAGGAGATTCTTGTGGCAACTCAGAAATTCACCGGCGTTATTCCTCCCGTCGTTGTTCCCGATACCGAAGATCACCAGCTCGACGTTGCCTCCTTTGAGCGCAGCATCAACCGCATGATCGACGCCGGCGTCGATGGCCTGTTTTTCCTGGGCTCTTCGGGTGAGGTCGTTTTCTCCACCGACGAGCGTCGTCGACAGATCATCGCCGAGGCCGTTCGAATCGTCGACCACCGCGTTCCTGTTCTGGTCGGCATCATCGATACCGAGACCGAGCGCATGATTGAGCACGGTAAGGTTGCTCAGGAGCTGGGCGCCGATGCGCTCGTTGCCACCTGCCCGTTCTATGCCCTGCAGGGCATGACCGAGGTCGAGGAGCATTTCCGCATCCTGCACGAGGAGCTCGACCTGCCCATCTTTGCCTATGACATTCCCGTGTGCGTTCACACCAAGCTCCCCTGGAAGCTCCTTGCAAAGCTCGGCGCCGAGGGCGTCCTTGCTGGCGTCAAGGATTCCTCGGGTGACGACGTCTCGTTCCGCTACCTCGTTCAGGAGAACGAGAAGAACGGCCATCCGATGAGCATCCTCACCGGCCATGAGGTCGTCGTCGACGGTGCCTACCTTGGTGGCGCCGACGGCTCTGTCCCGGGTCTCGCCAACGTTGAGCCCGAGGGCTACGTGCGTCAGTGGAAGGCCGCTCAGGCTGGTGACTGGGCTACCGTCAAAGCCGAGCAGGATCGCCTCAATGAGATTTCGCACATCTGGGACGTCACCTCGGGCGTCCAGGGCTATGCCGGTGGCGTTGGCGCCTTCAAGACCGCTATGAACCTCATGGGCATTTTCGACAGCCCGACCATGCCGCGCCCGGTGAAGGCCATGACCGGCGAGAACGTCGAGGCGATTAGGAAGGTCCTCCAGGACAACGGTCTCCTGTAAAGCTTTCCCGGGCACCCGATCTTGGGGCTCAAGCGATCGAGCGTGACCCATTAGGTCAATGCCCGACCGCTTTCACCCCAACCCCGGGCACTCGGGAAGCCTTTAGCAAGCTGCGGCGATAACACCGCCTTTATTTCCTGTAGTTGTTTTTATCTCCTAAGGAGAGCGACATGGAGAACAAGTACATCTGCTCCGTTGATATCGGTGGCACCAAGATTGCGACCGCCATTATGGAATATCCGGCTGATGGCGGCGTGCCCCATCCCGTATTTGAGGCTGAGGTTCCCACCGAGGCCCAAGAGGGCGGTGAGGCCGTCTTCCAGCGTATCGAGGCGTCCATCAAGGCCGCTCTCGAGGCGAATCCCGATGTCGAGGTCCTTGGCGTCGGTATCGGTGCCGCTGGCGTCGTCGATCCCAAGACGGGCGCCATCGCGTATGCCAACGAGATCATGCCCGGCTGGTCCGGCGTTCAGTTGGGGCCGCGTCTGCGCGAGGACCTCGGTCTTCCCGTTGCCGTTGTAGGCGACGTGCAGGCTCATGCTCTGGGTGAGGCCCATTGGGGAGTCGGCAAGGGCAAGTTCTCCGTCTTGTGTCTGGGCATCGGCACGGGTATCGGAGGCGCATATGTCGAGAACGGCCGCGTGATGCAGGGCTTCCATGGTGCTGCCGGCCATATGGGCCACATCGAGTGCTCGGCTGCCGCCGGCATTCCCTGCGCCTGCGGGCGTTCCGGCCATCTGGAGTCGGTGGCTTCGGGTACGTCGATTGGGCGCATGTACGACGAGCGCTTCGGTCGTGTTGACCCCAGCCGTCCCTCGGTTGGCCGCGACGTGAACGACCTGTGCCGCGCGGGTGACGCAAAGGCGACCGAGGTCATCCACGATGCCGGCTTTGCATTGGGCGCTAGCTTGGGCTCGCTCGCCAACATTCTGGATCCAGAGGTCATCGTGCTTTCGGGTGGCGTAATTCACCAGGGACCCGATTGGCGTTCGCAGACGTGGAAGGATTCGGTACACGAGGGCTATGCCAGCCAGGCGCTCGATCCGCTTCAGGACACGCCGATCCTCATCGGTTCTCTGGAGGGCGACGCACCGCTTATCGGTGCCGCCGAGCATCTTCTTGCCTCGTTAAAGTAAACGTATCTGCTGTAGGAGCCTCCCGAGACGACACGCCTCGGGAGGCTGTTCTGAGAAAGGTTATAGCCTTATGACCGTCGATCCTTTAATTCAATCCCTGAAGGGTAAGCTCATCGTGAGCGTTCAGGCGTATATGGGCGAGCCGCTTCGTACGCCCGAGACCATGGCTCAAATGTCTCGCGCTTGCGAACTCGGTGGCGCCGCCGCCATTCGTTGCCAGGGCCTTGCCGACATTGCTGCCATTAAGGGTCGTTGTGAGGTTCCTGTTATCGGCCTGTGGAAGGATGGACACGAGGGCGTTTACATCACGCCGACGCTGCGTCACGCCCGCGCCTGCGTTGCTGCCGGTGCTGACATCGTGGCGATTGACGCCACCGATCGTCCGCGCCCCGATGGCAAGTCGCTCGAGGACACTTTTCGTCCGCTGCACGAGGAGGGCGTGCTTCTGATGGCGGACTGCGCCACGATCGAGGATATCCGCCGCGCGGTCGACATGGGCTTCGATTTGGTTTCCACTACGCTTTCGCATGGCGTCGCCGCCATCGATTGCACCATGGCAGACGGCCCCGACCTGCCGCTTTTGCGCCAGGCAACCGAGGAGTTCCCCGGTCTTCCCATTATTTGCGAGGGTCGTGTGCATACGCCCGAGGAGGCTCGCGCCGCGATTGACGCCGGCGCCTGGGCCGTTGTCGTTGGCACTGCCATTACGCACCCCACAAGTATTACGAGTTGGTTCAAGGCTGCGCTTGAGGCGTAAGACGGGCCTCGTATCCGCTTGGGGCGGTATACTCAACTAAGGCAATTGATCGCGCAGGATCCGCTGGCCGGGTCCTGCGCTTATTTTAGGAGGCAGCACATGCAAAAGGGAGATGCCATGGATGCGGCGGAGCGCACGGAGCGCATTCCCGATATCGTCATCATCACCGGAATGTCCGGATCGGGCCGAACGCAAGCCATGCATGTGTTTGAGGACATGGGCTATTTTTGTATCGACAACCTGCCTCCGCGCCTGATTGCGCAGCTCGCAGAGCTTGTTGGCATCAATACGGGTGTGGGTAGACATCTTGCTGTTACCTGTGACCTTCGCAGCCAAGGCCTGTTTGATGAGCTGCTTGACGCCGTTGCCGCCTTGGAAGAGCGCGAGATGAGCTGTGACATTGTGTTTCTCGATGCATCTGATGAGGTGCTGATTCGCCGCTACAGCGAAAACCGCCGCCGCCATCCCATTGCGAAGCCGGGGGAGACCACGGCCGACGCCATCCAGCGCGAGCGTTTACAACTCCAGGGCGTGCGCGACCGAGCCGATATGATCATCGATACGAGCCGCCTTCGTACCTCTGCTTTACGCAATAAGCTGCGTGCGGCTTTTTCAGAGCTGTCCGACCAGCAGCTCATGGACGTCCACGTCTTCTCATTTGGCTTTAAGCATGGTATGCCCGTCGAGGCAGACATCATGATCGATGTTCGCTTCCTGCCTAATCCATTCTACGACCCCGAGATGCGCACGTTGACCGGCCTCGATAAGAAGGTCTCCGACTTTGTCCTGGACCATCCCAAGACGCAGGAGTTCTGGAAGGTTTGGACGCAGTTGCTCGATACGGTCATGCCGGGTTATATCGCGGAGGGCAAGCCGCAGCTTTCCATTGCCATCGGCTGTACGGGCGGCCAGCACCGCAGCGTTGCCATTGCAGAGGCTACGGCCCGATACCTGGAAGGTGCTCAGTATCACGTGAGCATTTCTCACCGCGACTTGTCGCGTGCCAATACGAAAGCATAGGTTTGAATGTCGTTTACCGCCGAGGTGCGTGACGAGCTTGCGCGCTGCGAACCCGAATGTGAATATTGCGATCTGTCGACACTTGCCGCTCTTACACGTGTGAGTGGCACGCTTTCGCTGGCGGGCTCTGGTCGGTACCGTTTGACGGTTGCGACCGAGACGGGTGCCGTTGCACGCACGATGATTACGCTGACGCACCGCATCCTCAAGCTCAAAACGGAGTTTACCGTTCGCAAGTCGGTCTTGCATAAGGTGCGAAACTATCTCATCACCTTGCCCGACCAGCCCGACCTCGATAAGGCTTTGGTTCTGCTGGGCATTCTCGACCGCAGGGGAGGGCTCGTCGCCGGTGTGCCGCGCCATATCGTCGCCCGGCCCTGCTGCAGGCTCGCCTACATTCGCGGCGCTTTGATTGCCGGCGGCTTTGTGGCAGACCCGCGTGGCGATTTTCACCTGGAGATTGCGGTGCAGGGCGAACAATACGCCAAGGGGCTTTGCGATCTGTTGGAGCAGGTCGGGGTTCATGCACGCGTCAACGCCCGGCGAGGATCATATGCCGTGTACATCAAGAGCGCCGAGGAGATTGAGCATTTGCTCAAATTGATTGGTGCCAAGCGCAGCGTTGCCGAAATCGAGGAAGCCCGTGCGGTCAAGTTGGTGAAAAACGACGTAAATCGTCGCGTGAATGCTGAACTGGCCAACCAGACGAGAAGCGCCGGCGCTGCCCAACATCAGCTCGCGCTTATCGAGGAGCTTGAGCGACGCGGCATGCGCGATGTGCTCCCGGATGCCTTGGCGGCCTTTTGTGACTTACGTGAGCGCTATCCCGATCTCTCACTGCGAGATTTGGGGGAGATGGCCGACCCTCCTTTGTCAAAGTCGGCCCTATATCACCGTGTTTTGCGTCTTGAAAAGCTCATTGAAGCGAACGGGTAGTTTAACGCGGCAGTTTATATAGTACTTGAACTGCTGTTTTATGCTTTAAAACGTTTTAACGTAAATTTGATTTTCAATTTCGAGCATTCTCGTGAAATTCAAGTCAAAAAAAAGGTATATTAGGCGAGTGGTTAGTTTGTGGGCCTCAACGGCGGGCGCTGTAGCTTGCGGGGGCCTTACGAAAGGAGACACAATGGCAGTAAAGGTTGCTATTAACGGCTTCGGTCGCATCGGTCGTCTGGCCTTCCGTCAGATGTTCGGTCATGAGGGCTCCGAGATCGTCGCTATCAACGACCTCACCTCTCCCGATATGCTCGCTTACCTGCTGAAGTACGACTCCACGCAGGGCAACTATGCTCGCGATCACGAGGTCGTCGCTGGCGAGGATTCCATCACCGTTGACGGCAAGGAGATCAAGATCTACAAGGAGGCCGACGCCAACAACCTGCCTTGGGGCGACCTCGACGTCGACGTCGTTCTCGAGTGCACTGGCTTCTACACCAGCAAGGCTAAGGCTCAGGCCCACATCAACGCTGGTGCCAAGAAGGTCGTCATCTCCGCTCCGGCCGGCAGCGATCTGCCCACCATCGTGTACAACGTCAACCATGAGACGCTGACCGCTGAGGACAACATCATCTCCGCTGCTTCCTGCACCACCAACTGCCTCGCCCCGATGGCCAAGGGTCTGAACGACTTCGCTCCCATCGTGTCCGGCATCATGACCACCATTCACGCCTGGACTGGCGACCAGATGCCGCTCGACGGCCCGCAGCGCAAGGGCAACAAGCGTCGTAGCCGCGCCTGCGCCGTCAACATCGTCCCCAACACCACCGGTGCTGCCAAGGCTATCGGCCTGGTTCTCCCCGAGCTCAACGGTAAGCTCATCGGTGCCGCCCAGCGCGTCCCGACGCCGACCGGCTCCCTCACCAACCTCTACGCTGTCGTTGACAAGAAGGTTACCGCCGACGAGGTCAACGCCGCTATGAAGGCCTACGCTGCCACCATCTCCGAGACCTTCGCTTACAACGAGGACGACATCGTCTCCACCGATATCATCGGCGAGACCCATGGCTCCATCTTCGACGCCACTCAGACCATGTGCTCTGACCTCGGCAACGGCCAGACCCTCGTTCAGGTTACCTCTTGGTACGACAACGAGAACTCCTACACCTCTCAGATGGTCCGCACCATCAAGTACTTCGAGAAGTTCGTTGCTTAATTTGGCTTTTAGCGAATAGCTCGTTGAGCGTCTAAAAAAGGGCGCGGCCTTATAGGGCTTACACCCTAAGGTCGCGCCTTTTTTATAAGAAATCGTCTGCCGTAATGGGAGGCAGACACGTACGAAAGGTAGAAGCAAACATGGCCTTTACCAAGAAGACCGTCCGCGACATCGATGTCGACGGCAAGCGCGTTCTCGTCCGCGTTGACTTCAACGTGCCTATCAAGGATGGCGTCGTTGGCGACACCACCCGTATCAAGGCTGCCCTGCCCACCATCAACTATCTCGTTGAGCACAATGCTCGCGTTATCCTCATGAGCCACCTTGGCCGTCCCGAGGGCACCGGCTTCCAGCCCGAGCTTTCCCTCGAGCCCGTCGCCAAGAAGCTCGCCGAGCTCTCTGGTCTCGATGTTGCTTTTGTCGCCGACACTTATGGCGAGAAGGCCGCCGAGGCCGTCGCCGCCGTCGAGCCGGGCAAGGTCCTCGTTCTCGAGAACGTCCGTTTTGACAAGCGTGAGAAGAAGAACGATCCCGAGATCGCCAAGACCCTCGCTTCCTATGGCGACGTCTTCGTTCTCGACGCCTTCGGTACCGCTCACCGCGCCCAGGGTTCCGTCGTGGGTCCCGCCGCTTACCTGCCCGCAGTCGCTGGCTTCCTTCTGGAGAAGGAGGTCGACACGCTGACCGGTATCTTCGCCGAGCCCGAGCGTCCCTTCGTCGCCATCGTCGGCGGTTCCAAGGTTTCCTCCAAGATCGGCGTTCTCGATCACCTTATCGACTCCGCCGACACCCTGATTATCGGTGGCGGCATGGCCTATACCTTCTTCCTGGCTCAGGGCATGACCGTCGGTCAGTCCCTCAAGGAAGAGGACTGGGTCGAGCGCGCTGGCGAGATGCTCAAGAAGGCCGAGGAGAAGGGCGTAAAGATCCTGCTCCCCATCGACAACCGTGTTGCCGACCACTTTGGCGAGGACGCTGTCCCCGAGGTTGTCGCTTCCGACGCTATCCCCGACGACCGTGAGGGCATGGACATCGGCCCCAAGACCGAGGAGCTCTACGCCGAGGCCGTCAAGGGCGCCAAGACCGTATTCTGGAATGGCCCCATGGGCGTCTTTGAGTTCGACAACTTCGCTCACGGCACCCAGGCTATCGCCGAGGCCGTCGCCGAGGCTGATTGCACCTCGATCATCGGTGGTGGCGATTCCGTCGCAGCCGTCAACAAGTTTAACCTGGCCGACAAGATGAGCTGGATCTCCACCGGCGGTGGCGCTTCCATGGAGCTCGTCGAGGGTAAGGCCCTGCCCGGAGTGGAGGCGCTTCTCGATGCCTAATCGCACCCTTCTTATCGCTGGTAACTGGAAGATGAACAACGACGTCGCCGAGGCTGCCAAGCTCGCCGACGAGCTGGCCCAGGCTCTGCCCGAGGTTCCGGCTGGCGTCGAGGTGCTCGTCTGCCCTCCGACCATCGACATTACTACGGTTCATGACCGCATTCAGGCTGCCCCCATCGCCCTCGGTGCACAGAACGTGTACTGGGAGGCCAAGGGTGCCTTCACCGGTGAGTCCTCTTGCGACATGCTCAAGTCTGCTGGCTGCACCTACTGCATCATCGGCCACTCCGAGCGTCGTGACTACTTCCACGAGACCGATGAGGACCAGAACAAGAAGGCTAAGGCTCTCGTTGCCGCCGGTCTTGTTCCCGTCTTCTGCTGCGGTGAGTCCCTTGAGGTTCGCGAGGCCGGCACCTATGTCGAGCATGTCGTGAACCAGGTCAAGGCTGGTCTCGAGGGTCTTGAGATCACCTGCCCCAAGCAGGTCGTCGTCGCCTACGAGCCCATCTGGGCCATCGGCACCGGCAAGACCGCTACCGCCGAGGACGCTCAGGAGGTCTGCGGCGCTATCCGTGAGACCCTCAAGGAGATGTTCGGCGAGGAGCTCGCCAACGGCATCCGCGTTCTTTATGGTGGCTCCGCCAAGCCCGCCAACATCGCCGAGCTTGTTGCCAAGCCCGACGTTGACGGCGCCCTCGTGGGCGGCGCTTCGCTCAAGGCTGCCGACTTCGCCTCTATGGTCGTCAAGGCAGGCGAGTAGGGCATATGGCACAGCGTCATCTTCCTGCACTCCTAATCATCATGGATGGCTGCGGCTTGGCTCCGGCCGACGGCGAGAACGCCGTCGCTGCCGCCAAGACGCCCTTCCTCGATAGCCTGTACGAGAAGTATCCTCACACCACGCTCGGTGCTTCGGGCGAGGACGTGGGCCTTCCCGACGGCCAGATGGGCAACTCCGAGGTGGGTCACCTCAACATCGGTGCCGGCCGCATCGTGTTTCAGGAGCTTTCGCGCATCAACAACGCCATCAAGGACGGCTCCATCGCCAAGAACGAGGTTTTCGTCAAGGCTATGGATGACGTCAAGGCCGAGGGCAAGACCCTGCACCTCATGGGCCTCATGAGCCCCGGCGGTGTTCATTCTCACATGAACCATGTCGAGGCCCTGGTCAAGATGGCTGCCCAGTATGGCATTAAGACCGTTCGCGTTCACGCCTTTATGGATGGCCGCGACGTCGATCCGCAGTCCGGTGCCGGCTACATGAGCGAGTTCTGCGCCTTCCTGGCCAAGATCTCCGAGGAGACTGGTTGCGACGCTCGCGTTGCTACCGTCTCGGGCCGTTATTGGGCCATGGACCGCGACAACCGTTGGGAGCGCATCGAGCGCGCCTACGACGTCATGGTCAATGCGTCCGATGCCGATACCGACCCCGTTGCCGGTATCAAGGCCTACTACGAGAAGGATCCGCGCGGCGATGAGTTCGTTGAGCCGTTCGCTGCCCACAACGAGGGCATCCACGAGGGCGACGCGGCCATCTTCTTCAACTTCCGTCCCGACCGCGCTCGTCAGATGACCCGCGTGTTCACGGACAAGGAGTTCGACGGCTTTGAGCGCGAGCAGATCAAGCTCTCGCACTTTGTGACGATGACCGAATACGATCCGACGTTTGACGTCGAGGTCGCCTTCCCCAAGACGTTCCCCGAGAACGTTCTGGCCGACGTTATCGCAGCCAATGGCCTGAAGCAGCTGCACACCGCCGAGACCGAGAAGTACGCCCACGTGACGTTCTTCCTTAACGGCGGCATCGAGGAGCCCAAGGAGGGCGAGGAGCGCGTGCTCGTCGCTTCCCCCAAGGTTGCTACCTACGATTTGCAGCCCGAGATGAGCGCTCCCGAGGTTACCGAGAAGCTCGTCGCTGCCATCAACGAGGACCGCGCTGATTTCTACATCGTGAACTTCGCGAACTGCGACATGGTTGGTCACACCGGTGTCTTCGACGCGGCCGTTAAGGCCGTCGAGGCTGTTGACGATGCCCTGTCCAAGGTTGTCCCGGCGATTCTCGCTAAGGGCGGCTTTGCGCTGATTACCGCCGACCACGGCAACGCCGATCACATGTTTGACGTTGCTTCCGACGGTTCCAAGCATCCGTTTACGGCTCACACCACCAACCGCGTGCCGTTCATCATCGTTGATGAGAAGGCGCAGCTCGCCGGTATCGAGGACGGTCGACTTTCCGATATCGCCCCGACTATGCTCACCATGGCTGGTCTGGAGCCTTCCGCCGAGATGACGGGCCGCGTGCTCGCGACCGAGGCCTAAGAGAAAACGCCAAGCGTTTCTTTGCAAGGGGGTTGCCCGAATATGGTCAACCCCCTTTTTTGGTATTTTTGCCATTTCTACCTCGTCCCCAAATGGCAGGTGGGGAGTGTTGGGGGTTGTGGTACAGTACTGGAGTTTGAATTGTTCTATTAAGGAGCTTCTCTATGGGTCCGTTTCAGATTCTGCTGTTTGTAGTTTGGGCTGTCTCTGCCGTGGCGCTGACGATTCTTGTCCTGATGCATTCCGGTAAGGGCACCGGCGTTTCGGATATGATTGCCAGCTCGCTGTATAACTCCAGCTCTGCCACGGGCGTTATGGAGCAGAACCTTGACCGCCTGACCGTCATCATGGCTGTCGTGTTTGCCGTGTGCGTCGTGCTCTGCATGTTTTTCTTCCCGCAGGGCATCGTGGGCTACTAAGCACGAGTCGCATAAAATAATTGAAAAGGGTTCCGCAAGTGCGGGACCCTTTTTGTTTACATATTTGTAACAGAGTCAGAATATCACCACATACTGCGCCCAACTAAAGAAATTCTCGACCGTTAACCGGAATTAGCCCCAAACCGTGCATAAAATGCGCTACTGTATTGAAAACGTTGGCCTGTTGTGCATAACCAGCCATAGCAACGGGCGGCGTTTCGATAGTTCGGATCGGATTGTCTCGACATATGTCCGACTGAACATTTCTTTGTCCTATCTCATAAGGAGGATGGCATGGCTGATTCTATGTTCCACCAGCCCGTTATGGGTCGTCGCGCCTTTGTCGGCGGTACCCTTGCTGCGAGCTCCATGGCTTTTCTTGCCGCATGCGGCAAGAAGGGCGGCGACGCTTCCGGTTCTGAGTCCGGTTCGACGCTGAACTTCTACATCAATAACCCGGTCTGCATCGACCCCTACAATGTCCAGGAGGACCAGGGCACTCAGGTCGAGTACCAGCTCTTTGACGCTCTGACCTCTTATGACGCCGAGAAGGGCGAGATCGTTCCGCTGGCTTGCGAGTCCTTCGAGGCCAACGACGACGCCACCGAGTTTACCTTCAAGATCAAGAAGGCCAAGTTCCACAACGGTGATGACGTTACCTCCAAGTCCTTCAAGCTCGGTTGGGAGCGTCTGGTCAGCACCAAGTCCGCTGTCGCTAAAGAGTATGGTCCTTCCGAGGTCTCCTATCACCTTTCCATGGTCGAGGGCTATGACGATCTGCTTGCCGGTAACACTACTGAGCTCAGCGGTGTTACCTGCCCTGACGATGAGACCCTCGTCGTCAAGCTGACTTCCGCTTACGCCGACTTCCCCTTCGTCGCCTCTCATCCGGCTCTGTCCCCGGTTCCCGAGTGCGCCGAGTCCGATGTCAAGAGCTTCTACCTTGCCCCGATCGGTAACGGCCCGTTCATGATGGACGGCAAGTGGGAGGATGGTCAGGAGATCAACCTCAAGAAGTTCGACGATTACTATGGCGACAAGGCCAAAATCGATGGCATCCACTTCCAGGTCATCAAGGACGTGGAGACCGCTTACAAGGAGTTCCAGGCCGGTAACCTTGACATCTGCGACGTTCCCGTTGCCCAGATCGACGCCGCCAAGAAGGATCGCGGCGAGTCCAAGGACGGCTACACCATGGGCGACGGCGAGCGCATGCTGCTCGGTGCCGAGCCTTCCACCTACTACCTGACCTGCAACACCACGGCCGAGCCGTTCAACAACGCCGATCTGCGTAAGGGTATCTCCCTGGCCATCAACCGTGAGGCCATCTGCAAGACCATCTTCAAGGGTACCCGCACCCCCGCTGACGGCATTGTTCCTCCGGGCATCGATGGCTACAAGGAGGGCGCATGGGAGTTCTGCGCCTACGACGTCGACAAGGCTAACGAGTACCTCGACAAGGTTGCTCCCGCTGACGCCAACGGCGATCGTGGCATTAACGTGACTCTGTCCTACAACCAGGACGGTGGCCACAAGGAGATCATGGAGTCCATCATCGGTGACCTTGCCAAGGTTGGCATTACCGCCGTCTCCGATACCCCCGAGTGGTCTGCCCTGCTCGAGCAGTACCAGAACCTCAACTATCAGTTCGGTCGTCTGGGCTGGATTGCCGACTACCCGATCATGGACAACTTCCTGTATCCGCTGTTCCACTCCGACTCCATCGGTGGCGACAACCGTTCTGGTTACAACAACCCCGAGTTCGACGCCAAGGTCGACGAGGCCCGTACCACGATTGACGACGAAGAGCGCGTCGCTAAGATGCAGGAGGCCGACGCAATGGTCGCTGCTGACTGCCCGGTCATCCCGCTGATGTTCTACACGCACACCATCGCCGGCTCCGATCGCATCAAGTACCTCTATGTCGATCCGCAGAAGCACGCCGATCTGGGTACCGCTGAGCTCGCCTAAGAGTTTTGCAACTTCCGTGAGGGTCAAGTATTTACGTAGACCTCATGGGAAACATACAGTTCTCCCTAACCTGGGGTAAACTGGCTGCTGGTAATTTTGGGATGCCGGTCTGGCGATCGGCATCCCATTTAAGTTAATCCCTAGATAGGGGAGTGGTATGGGTAAGTACATCGTTAAACGTGTGCTTCAGTTCATCCCGGTATTTTTGGGCGTTACGCTGATTCTGTTCGCCCTCCAGAATATCGTGCCGGGAGATCCGATCAAGCTGATCGGTGGAGACAAGGCTCTGTCCCCCGAGGTGGAGCTTCAGCTTCGCGTCCGCTATCACCTGGTCCAATCGGACGAGGACGGCAACGCGATCCTTGACGAGAACGGCGACCCCGTTCAAACGTCGCTCGTGGACCGTTACTTGTATTATATGAACGGCCTGCTTCATGGCGATCTGGGTAATTCCTATCAGCGCAAGCTGCCGGTTACGGAAATCTTTGCCCAGAAGTATCCGTATACGGTCAAACTTGCCGCGTGCGCCATCGTACTCGAGGCAATCATGGGTATCGGTGCGGGTATCATTTCGGCGGTAAAGCGTTATTCCTTCTGGGATATTTTGGTAACGCTCACCACGTCGATCCTCGTTGCCGTCCCGGCCTTCTGGCTCGGTATGTTGCTGCAGCTGTTCTTTGGCGTCATTCTCAAGGACGCCACGGGCGGTGCATTCTCCATGCCGATCTCGGGTGCCGGTGGTTCCAGTTCTCAGTATCAGGATTGGATGCACTATGTGCTTCCGACCATTACGCTGGCTTCGGTTTCGACCGCTTATTCCGCCCGCATTATGCGCTCGCAGCTGCTTGACGTCATGAGCCAGGATTACATCCGTACGGCAAAGGCCAAGGGTCTCTCCAATCGCGCGATCATCATCAAGCATGCGCTTAAGAATGCGCTCATCCCCGTCGTTACCTATATTGGTGTCGACTTCGGTGCCATGCTTTCGGGCGCCATCCTGACCGAGACGGTTTTTAACTGGCCCGGTATCGGCTATGAGGTCTATCGCGCCATTAGCATGCGTGACTGGCCCATCGTTATGGGCGGCGTTACGCTCATCGTCGTCGTCGTCATGGTGATCAACCTGCTCGTCGACATTAGCTATGCATTCCTCGACCCGCGCATCCGCCTTGGCGGTCCGTCGGATAAGGCCTAAGGGAGGTACGTCTCATGCAGGAAACTGATTCTCAGTCTCAGGAGCAGGCTACCGCCACCATGGCCGCATCTGCTCCCGCCAAGTCTCGCACGCTGTGGGGCGACGCTTTTAAGCGTCTTCGTAAGAACAAGCTCGCCGTTATCGGTGTCTGCTGGATCATTATCGTCGTTGTGGTTGCCTTGACCGCAGATCTGTGGGCTCAGCCCTGGCTCGGTTCGCCGACGGCTTCCGATTCGACCACCATGGCCGAAACGTCGCTGCTGGCTCCGTGTGCAGAGCACCCGTTTGGCACCGACTCCCTTGGCCGTGACATTCTCGTCCGCGTTATCTACGGTGCACGCGTTTCGCTGTCCGTCGGCATTATGGCCACTGCGATCTCCACGGTGATTGGTCTGGTCATGGGCGCTCTGGCCGGTTTCTACGGCGGCATCTGGGATACGATCATCATGCGCTGTGCGGACATCTTCCTTGCGTTCCCGTACGTGCTGTTCGTTGTCGCCATGATCGCCGTTATCGGCCGTGGTCTTCAGAACGTCTTTATCGCCATCGGTATTCTTGGTTGGCCTTCGATTGCGCGCGTCTTCCGATCCGCGATCTTAACGGTCAAGGAAAACGACTATGTTGACGCTGCGCGCGCGATGGGTGCATCTGATGCTCGTATCGTCGTGCGTCACATCTTCCCGAACTCCGTTGCCTCCATCGTGGTCTACGCGACCATGAACATTGGTGGCGCCATTCTGACCGAGTCCGCTCTGTCCTTCCTCGGCATGGGCGTTATTCCGCCTACGCCTTCGTGGGGCTCCATGATTCAGGACGGCCAGCAGTATCTTCTGACTGCTCCCTGGATGATGATCATGCCCGGTCTGGCAATTCTCTCGACGGTGCTCGCCTTCACCCTGCTGGGTGACGGTCTGCGCGACGCCCTCGACGTCAAGATGAAGGACGCATAAGGATGAAGAAGAACAAGAACTATGTGGACCTGAAGGACCAGCCGGTTCCCGAGGGCCAGCATCTGCTCGAGGTTGATGACCTTAAGATGTATTTCCACACCGAGGATGGCGTCGTTCGCGCTGTCGATGGTGTGTCCTACACGCTCGATCGTGGCGAGACCCTGGGTGTCGTCGGTGAGTCCGGCTCCGGTAAGTCCGTGACCGCCATGACCATCATGGGTCTTATCTCGATGCCTCCGGGAAAGATTGAGGGCGGTGACGTTCGCTATCGCGGACGTTCTATCCTCGAGATGACCGAGGAAGAGATGCAGCACATTCGTGGCAACGATATTGCGATGATCTTCCAGGATCCTATGACCTCCTTGAACCCGGTCTATAAGATCGGCAAGCAGGTGGGTGAGGGCCTTCGCCTGCACCGTGGCTACTCCAAGCAGGAGGCGCTCAAGCGCGCCACCGAGCTTTTGGACCTCGTTGGCATTCCCGAGCCCGAGAAACGCGTCAATGAGTATCCGCACCAGTTTTCTGGTGGTATGCGTCAGCGCGTCATGATTGCCATGGCCCTTGCCTGCGATCCCGATATTCTGATTGCCGACGAGCCCACGACTGCCCTGGACGTTACCATCCAGGCTCAGATTATTGAGCTTATGCAGGAAATGCAGGAGAAGAACGGCAACGCCATCATCATGATTACCCATGACCTGGGTGTTGTCGCCGATATGGCCGACAAGATCATGGTTATGTACGCCGGCCGTCCCGTCGAGTTCGGTACTGCTGAGGAAATCTTCTACGAGAGCCGTCACCCCTATACCTGGGGCCTGATTCGCTCCATCCCGGAGCAGGCCATCGATGAGAAGAAGCCGCTTACGCCGATTCACGGCAACCCGCCTTCGCTCATGAACCTGCCCGAGGGTTGCGTGTTCTCGCCTCGTTGCCCCTATGCGACCGATAAGTGCCGCAAGCAGCGCCCCGAGCGTTTTGTCACCGAGTCCGGCCACTATTCTGCGTGTCATTATTCCGGTGACCCCGAGTTCCTCAAGAACGCCCCTGAGACGTCCCGCACGCGTAAGGATTCCAAGAAGGGAGGCGAGGCGTAAATGGCAGACAATAACGAGCGCACTCCGCTACTGAAGGTCGAGCACCTCTCTAAGGAGTTCTCCGCAGAGTCCGGCATGTTCGCCAAGCGTTTTTCCAAGCGCGTCGTCTCTGCTGTAAACGACATCTCTTTTGAGATTTATCCTGGTGAGACCTTTGGTCTGGTTGGTGAGTCTGGTTGCGGTAAGTCCACTACGGGTCGCACCATCATGCGCCTGACCAAGCCGACCGCCGGTAAGGTGTTCTTCCAGGGTAAAGATGTTGCCGAAATGAGCAAGCATGAGATCAAGGATATGCGTCGCGAGATGCAGTTTATCTTCCAGGATCCTTATGCCTCGCTGAATCCTCGCATGACCATCGGCGAGATCGTCTCCGAACCCATGACCATTCACGGCGTGGGAACCAAGGAGGAGCGCATTGAGCGCGTCCGCGAGCTTCTCGACGTTGTCGGACTGAACCCCGAGCACATCAACCGCTATCCTCATGAGTTCTCGGGTGGCCAGCGTCAGCGTGTCGGCATTGCCCGCGCTTTTGCGCTGAAGCCCAAGCTGATTATCTGTGACGAGCCGGTATCCGCTCTGGATGTGTCCATTCAGGCCCAGGTTCTGAACCTGCTTAAGGAACTGCAGGACAAGTTTGGTACGGCGTATCTGTTTATCGCCCACGACCTGTCCGTCGTTCAGCACATCTCCGATCGCGTTGCCGTTATGTATCTGGGTAAGGTGGTCGAGGTTTCTGACTGGAAGACGCTCTATAGCGAGCCTCACCACCCGTATACGCAGTCGCTGCTGTCTGCCGTGCCGGTTCCCGATCCGGATATCCAAAAGTCCCGTAAGCGCATCATCCTCGCCGGCGATCCGCCGTCACCGCTGGATCCGCCGACTGGCTGCCGTTTTCACACGCGCTGCCCGATCGCGCAGGGCATCTGCTCCGAGAAGCTTCCCGAGTTTAGGGAAGTCGCACCGGGCCACTGCTGCGCCTGCCACTTCGCCGAGCCGTTCCCGATCAAGGAATCGCACATCGACCTGTAGTCGGTTGTTTTCGTCCGGGCCTGCCCTGGTGTTGCTTTTCAGAACGTCCTCGGACATGTCGGAAGCCCCGCTGCGCGCTACGCGCTGCGGGGCTTCCTCCGTCCTGCGGAATGTTCTGAAAAGCAACACCAGGGCAGGCCCTGCGGCAACGCGGCAGGTGGAATGCGGTTCCCTGATCGCTCACTTAATCTAATGGGAAAGATAGCGAGGCCGGAGCTTTAGCTCCGGCCTCCTTATATAAGGGCTCGGCAAAGCCGAGCCACCAAATTTGCATCAGCCCCAGTATATGTTTGAGAATCGTACTTGGAGTATGTGGCTGTAGGGCCGGAATGGGGGCAACTTCCCAACGCATTCCGCAGGGGGCGGTACATTTTGTAGCGCGAAGCGCGAATCAAAATGTACCGCATGCCCGAGGACGCGTTGGGAAGTTGCCCCCATTCCGGCCCGGACATATAGATCTACCTGCGCATTTTCAAATTCGTAAACTTTTTTGAAAAAAGTGCTTGCACAGTTCTCGAATCATAGGTTATTATCTTCCTCGTTGAAAGCGCGGGTCCAACAAAACGAACTGCGAATCAACAATATAGCATGTCGGAGTGGCGGAATTGGCAGACGCGCTAGCTTGAGGTGCTAGTGACCGCTTTTTGGTCATGCGGGTTCAAGTCCCGCCTCCGACACCATCGCATTTGAGAAGCCTCTTCGGAGGCTTTTTTGTTACCGATAGACGGTGAGGTTCACGATGGAAACGCTTGAGCGCAATGAGTGGGTTGACGTTGCCCAATTGGTCGATATTACGAGCGATGCTGTCATTATCTGCGAGCTCGACGGAACCATTTTGCATGTAAACAATCGCTTGCTCGACTTGATCTGCGAGGAACGTTCCGATGTGATCAACGGGGACGTTAAAGATCTCTTGTACTCGTCAGCATTTGAACGCGCGACAGAACATCGTCTTCCTTTTGAGACTAATGGTACCGAGAGCGAGTTGATGCTTAAGCTAAGTGACGGCTCCTTTATTCCCGTCCTAGTTTGTGCCGGCTCGGTTACGCCGCCTCGTATCTTTGGCCGCCGTGCGCCGCGTGTCCTCGTGGCGCTCCATAGTATCGAAGAGCAGTATTCGCATGACCGTCAGCTCAAGCGTGCGCTTTCGGAGCTCAGAGTGGCGAATAAGCGCCTCTCGGGCACGTTGTCGGTCATTATGAGCACGGTGGGCTCCGATGAGCTGCCTAGTTTGTTGGATACCGTTTTGAACCAGCTTGTAGGAACCCTCGATGCCTCGGGTGCTGCCATCTATTTTTCTGAGAGCGGCGGTTTTAAGCTTCGCGGTGTTTCCAAGGAGCTGTATGACAGCTACCTGCCCGAGTTTATGCCGTATGGTGCGGGTATCCCGACGTATGTGCTCCGTGAGTCTCGTGCCTGCCGCCTGTCGATTCAGCAGGACCTTGAGGGCGATAGGATTGCCTCGGGTATGTTCATGGACCTGGACAATCGTTCTAAGCACCTGCTACGCATGCAAGATATGCCTCCATACCGCAGCGAGATATGTCTTCCCGTGTTTTATGGCACTCAGGTGCTCGGTGTGTTGGAGGTCGGTTGGAAACGTCCGCAGGCGCCGCTTGCCTATGATGTCAACGTGCTCGAGGTCATTTGCGATTATCTCTCCATCCAACTAGTCGGCATGGCATCGAGTCTACGTTCACGTCGCACGGCAGAGCTTGGCCGTTCTCTCAACGTGCTGCGCGATGAGTTGTTTGCCTATCTCGATGATCCTATTGCCGCCTCGCGTGCGGTATCGACCGAAATCTGCGCTGTGCTCAGTTGTCATTTCTGCCCCGTGGAGTATGATGCGGGCCTCGGAACCTATGTCATCGATTTTGAAGGCGGCAGTCGTGTGGCATTGCCGGGCGATCCGGAGTCACTCTTCTTTTCTGTCACGACGCCGGCGGCGCGCCTGGGGGCAATTTCCGATGGATTTGAGACATCGGTGCTGGGTGGGACGAGCGCCGACGACCTCAAGCACGTGCGCCTTACGCGCGTGGACGAATCCACGACTATGGGCGCATGGTTGAGAGCCCACGGCCTGCCGTGTCAGGGACTTTATGTCGATTCCGGTATCGAGGCGGGGCGCTGCCGCTCGGAGGCGGATGGTAGGCGAAGCAACGATGCAATCGTGCCCGCTGATATCGCCAAGGGACCGACGAGGCGCGTTTTGCTGCTCCGTGATGGCAGCCAGGAGCCAATCGACGACCTTGAATACGACTACATGGTGCATTTGGCACACGACTTTGAGCTGATCTATGAGGGCGAGTCTCAAAAGCGTGAAGAGCGTCATATCGCTCAGACGCTTCAGATTGGCATGAGAAATTCGCTAGGCGACGTTCCGGGCATCGCAACCGATTCGGTATACCTGTCGGCAACGAATTCGGCGTTGGTTGGTGGTGACTTCTATACGCTTGTCCGTCTTCCCGACGATTGCGCCGTTATGATATTGGGCGATGTCTCCGGCAAAGGAATTGAGGCGGCGTCGATGTCGGCACTCGTCAAGACGGCGTTGACGGCTTATGCCTGGGAGGGTGCGGGACCCGCTCGCATGGCCCGCTCGCTCAATAGCATGCTCATGGGCTTTTCGAGGGTCGAGACGTTTGTGACGGCGTTTATCGCCAAGATTGATCTTAAAGCGGGCCGCGCTACCTATTGCTCTGCGGGACATCCTCCCACTATGGTCATTAGGCCGTCGTCGACGGCGCATGGCGGAGGAGAGACCTGCGGGGGAGAAGTGGAGCTCCTTGGGTGCCAATCGGGCGTGATCGGTGCCTTTGAGAGCATGGTGTACGAGACGGGCGTGTTTACGTTCGATCCTGGTGACATGCTGTTTATGTATACCGACGGAACGATCGAAGCGCGCGACCGCTCGGGTGCTTTCTTTGGCGAGCAACGCCTGCGCGACCTTCTACTCTCTGTTTCGGGTGAGGGCGTATCGGGCATCTGCGGTAAGGTCTTGGGCGAGCTTGACCGCTTTACCGACTCGGCGCTGGACGATGACATTGCATTGGTGTCCCTTGAGTTTTTACGGGGTCGATCGTAGGTCGCGACGTTGGGCATACAGAATCCTAACGGTTGCAGAAAAGTGTGCATCGAGCGAGCTCTTTTGGGGAACCATGGTCGCATGAATGAGTGGAATGACATAGCGGTTTTGACGCCACCGGGCGATATCGATATCGCCTCGGTGCCCGAGCTGCGCCGACGGTTGGATAATTTAATCGACCGGGGCGTGCGCCGTGTTGTCATCAATTGCCAGACCGTAGGCTTTATCGACTCGACGGGTTTGGCGTTTTTGCTTACGCGTGCCAGAGAGCTTATGAGACGAGAAGGGCTGCTTTCGCTTGTTAACGCCTCCGATGAGGTCGTTCGCTTTTTGGAGATTGCCCGACTTGTCGACATCCTTCATGTTGCGGGTCCGGTGCGGGAGTCGATTCCCGCCATTCCGGTGGGGGAGTTGCCGCGATGGAGCAAGAGCGTCAAGGTGCAGCGAGGCATCGAGAATCTCCCGTATTATCGGCACCGTGTGGCCGAGATTCTCGAATCGCTTCCCCTGAGGCGTGATGAGCGCTATGACGTCGCATTAGCGTTGGGGGAGGCATTGGGTAACGCATATGACCATGCGGGCGGTGTTGGCTGCATCCTGACGATTCAGGCCTATGGGGACCGTGTTGTGCTTGAGGTGCTTGATCGAGGTTCTGGCTATTCTATCGATGGGGCGAGCGAACCGATGGCATCCGAGGAACGCGGACGAGGTATCAAGCTTATGCGCATGCTCGTCGATAATGTGGAGGTTGCCCGTCGCACGGATGGTGTCGGCACACGCGTTCGGATGGTGAAGCTGTTTAGTTCGGCATTGGAATCGTGCGCTTAGCGCCTTGGGTCGACATGATTTTCCTGCGTGAACTTGCTTTGGGCAACTTTTTTGAAAAAAGTACTTGCGTCTTTTGGATAACTCGCGTAAATTAATAACCCGCAAGCGGACATGGCTCAGTTGGTAGAGCACAACCTTGCCAAGGTTGGGGTCGCGGGTTCGAGCCCCGTTGTCCGCTCCATTGCATTTCCGGACCGTTCTTAACGGTCCTTTTTCGGCGAAGTGGCCAAGTGGTAAGGCAGAGGCCTGCAAAGCCTTTACCCCCGGTTCGAATCCGGGCTTCGCCTCCAGGCAACATCCGGGCGCTCCGGCGCCCGTTTTGTTTTACATATGCGGACATGGCTCAGTTGGTAGAGCACAACCTTGCCAAGGTTGGGGTCGCGGGTTCGAGCCCCGTTGTCCGCTCCAAGCACAACAGCCCGACTACCACGGTAGCCGGGCTTTTTCGTACCCATTGCAGAGGCTCGAACCCGAGAGGGAGCGAGCGTTAAGCAAACGCGGAGCGTTTGTAGCGAGCTGGCGAGGTCGCCGGCAGGCGGCCGAAGCCGGTGCGGATCCGCGAAGCGGATACGCGGATGCCCCGTTGTCCGCTCCAAGCACAACAGCCCGACTACCACGGTAGCCGGGCTTTTTCGTACCCATTGCAGAGGCTCGAACCCGAGAGGGAGCGAGCGTCTTGGGGCGTGGCTGTGGCGTTGTTTGCCGCGAATAACAGCTTTGGGCGTATCATCGCGGGCATTACCCAGCAGATGGACTATCTTGAGCGGCTGGGCATCGAGGCCATCTGGCTGAGCCCGTTTTACCCATCGCCTCTTGTCGATGGTGGCTATGATGTGGCGGACTACTGCGATGTCGACCCACGTCTCGGCTCGCTTGACGACTGCGATGACATGGTCGCTGCGGCTCACGCGCGCGGCATCAAGGTCATCGTCGACATCGTGCCCAATCATTCATCCAACCAGCACCCCTGGTTCAAAGCCGCTCTTGCCGCCGGCCCTGGATCGCCCGAGCGCGCCCGTTATATATTCCGCGATGGTCGCGGCGAACATGGCGAGCTGCCTCCCACCAATTGGAATGCCAACTTTGGCGGCCCCGCCTGGACGCGTGTTGCGGACGGTCAGTGGTAGCTGCATATGTTTACGCCCGAGCGGCCGGACTTTGTCTGGTCATGCCCCGAGGTTCATGCGTTCTTTTGCGACGTCCTGACGTTTTGGAGCGATCGAGGCGTTGATGGCTTTCGCATTGATGTGGCGCACGGTCTCGCCAAGGACCTCGACCGCGATGACCTCGACCGGTGGCATCTCGCCGAGGGCGATGACATGGTTGACGACGGCACCCATCCGCTGTGGGACCGCAACGAGGTCCACGAGATCTATCGCGCGTGGCGACGCGCTATGCCCTGCCGCAAATCAAGGCGACGCGCTACCACCAGATTGCGCTCGACTGGCTCTTACGCGACGGGTCGTCTTATGACGAGGACCGTGAACTCGGCGAGCGCCGCGCGCGGGCGGCCCTTTTGCTTGAGCTGGCGCTTCCGGGTTCGGCATACGTGTATCAGGGTGAGGAGCTCGGCCTTTTTGAGGTGGCTGATGTCTTCGTGAGGTTCGCGAGGGCGTCGCAAAACTTTTCAAAAAAAGTTCTTGCATAGGATGCAGGCATCACGTAAGATTATTCCCCGTAAGCGGACATGGCTCAGTTGGTAGAGCACAACCTTGCCAAGGTTGGGGTCGCGGGTTCGAGCCCCGTTGTCCGCTCCATTTGGGCGTTTAGCTCAGGGGGAGAGCGCTTCCCTGACACGGAAGAGGTCACAAGTTCAAATCTTGTAACGCCCACCAAATGTTCGCAGTCCAGAGGCTTTGCTTCTGGACTGTTTTGTTATAAACACACATAATATGCCGTCAAATTATCGACCTCGGTCGCTTTTTCACGTTGCATTTGCTGCCCAGCATAATTTGTCGTTATTGGCCTCTTGGTCTCGTGGGAGATGATTATTTTGATCATAACCGTGCACGTCGCCCGCGTTTCCATGGTTGACCCCCGTGCAATCTTTTATGGTGATCGGTTTTGGCGAGATTGCCTTCCAGGGAGGATTCGGAACGATTGAAGGCCGTACGTTCTTCGCGCGCTGGGCGGGCCTTGTCACAAAGGGGTGGGCTTTTGTGGTTATCGCCGGCGTGCTGCTCGATCCCTTTACAGCGGCTCTCGGCCGCATGATAGCTCGCGAAGAGAACTAATAGCTCCTCGCCTATCGAATGCCGGCGGACGGGGTGCCGGGGCTGTAGTCTTCCGAGCGTTTGCAGCCCCGTCGCTCCGTCCGCCGGCATTCGACCGCAACATGTTGGTCAAGCATAATCTTTTGGATTCTTTTCGCGTGAGCGGCTTGGTTTTGGTAGGATTTGTCGGCGGCTTGACTAGGGGGTTTTATAACTGCCTTGCAGGTAGCCGCGTTGGTAACGTTTTACCGACTTGCCAAGAAACCCTCATAATTAATGTGTCTGTAAAATGACCAATTGCTTTGACCTGCTGAAACACTATATGTTGTGTTTGACCTAAAAAAAGAATACAGGATATAGAGGCGTCTTTGTCGTATGATAGATGACGGACAGAGAACGAAGACCTTGTTCGTCCCATTTGGACACGCCTTTGAGCCGCTTGATCGGCCGCGAGGATTGTCCGCATGAGGACCTATGGTTTATCGAGAACACAGATTGCGCGACGGCGCCGCAAGACAGGGACAAGCCCTGCCAGGCATCGTTTGGCTCTGAAGCGCAATGGGATTACGACGCGAAAGAGGCAAGAGGATGAAGATCATCAAGCGCAGCGGCACCGAGGTTGCCTTTGACATCGATAAGATCGTCAATGCGATTCGCGCCGCCAACTTGGAGGTCGAGGAGGGCTCTCGTCTTACCGACCGCCAGGTGATCTACGCGGCGCAAAACGTCGCCGAGGCATGTGAGAAGGCCGGCCATACCGTATCGGTCGAGGAGATCCAGGATCTGGTCGAGGACGAGATCATGCGTCTCGACTGCTACGAGGTCGCTCGCCGCTACATCATCTATCGTTATGTTCAGAGCCTGAAGCGCCAAAAGAACACGACCGACGACAAGATCCTGTCGCTGATCGAGTGCAATAACGAAGAAGTTAAGCAGGAGAACTCCAATAAGAATCCGACCGTCAATTCCGTTCAGCGCGACTATATGGCCGGCGAGATTTCCAAGGACCTGACCCAACGCGTGCTGCTGCCCCAGGAGATCGTGGATGCCCATAATGAGGGTCTGATCCATTTCCACGATTCGGATTACTTTGCCCAGCACATGCACAACTGCGATCTGGTGAACCTGGAGGACATGCTCCAGAACGGCACCGTTATCTCGGGCACGCTGATCGAGAAGCCGCACAGCTTCTCGACCGCCTGCAACATCGCGACGCAGATTATCGCCCAGGTTGCTTCCTCCCAGTACGGCGGTCAGTCTATTTCGCTGACCCATCTCGCCCCGTTCGTTGAGGTGAGCCGTCAAAAGATTCGCGGCGAGGTCGCTCGCGAGCTTGAGGAGCTCGGTGTTTCGGCATCTGCCGAGAAGGTTCGCGAGGTCGTTGAGGAACGCCTGCGCGATGAGATTCGTCGCGGCGTCCAGACGATTCAGTATCAGGTCGTGACCCTTATGACCACGAATGGCCAGGCGCCGTTCGTGACGGTCTTTATGTATCTCAATGAGGCCCGTACGCCCCAGGAGAAGCACGACCTTGCCATGATTGTGGAGGAGACGCTTCGTCAACGCTATGAGGGCGTTAAGAACGAAGCCGGCGTGTGGATCACCCCGGCGTTTCCCAAGCTCATCTACGTGCTCGAGGACGATAACATCCGCGAGGATTCGCCGTACTTCTATCTGACCAAGCTCGCCGCCAAGTGCACCGCCAAGCGCATGGTGCCCGACTACATCTCCGAGAAGAAGATGCGCGAGCTCAAGCTGTCTAAGGGCGAGACCGCCGGCAACGGCGATTGCTATACCTGCATGGGTTGCCGCAGTTTCCTGACGCCCGACCGTTCGGGCAACGGCTTTAACAATGTCGCCAACGCTCTGAACTATGACCCGACCAAGCCTAAGTACTATGGTCGCTTTAACCAGGGTGTTGTGACCATCAACCTGCCCGATGTCGCGCTGAGCTCGCATCAGGACATGGACAAGTTCTGGAAGATCTTCGATGAGCGCCTTGAGCTGTGCCACCGCGCCCTGCTGTGCCGTCATGAGCGCCTGATGGGCACGCTTTCGGATGCTGCGCCGATTCTTTGGCAGTACGGTGCCTTGGCGCGCCTTAAGAAGGGCGAGACGATCGACAAGCTGCTCGTGGGCGGCTATTCCACCATTAGCCTGGGTTACGCCGGTCTGTATGAGTGCGTCAAGTACATGACGGGCCACAGCCACACCGAGAAGGAGGGCACGCCGTTTGCCATGGCCGTCATGCAGCACATGAACGACAAGTGCGCCGAGTGGAAGGCCGAAAGCGATATCGACTTCTCGCTGTACGGCACCCCGCTTGAGTCGACGACCTACAAGTTCGCCAAGTGCCTGCAGCGCCGTTTCGGCATTATCCCGGGCGTGACGGACAAGGGCTACATTACTAACAGCTATCACGTCCACGTGTCCGAGGAGATCGATGCCTTCGACAAGCTTAAGTTTGAGGGCATGTTCCAGCAGCTTTCGCCGGGCGGTGCTATCTCCTACGTTGAGGTTCCCAACATGCAGGACAACCTCAAGGCGGTCATTCGCGTAATGCAGTACATCTACGACAACATCATGTACGCCGAGCTCAACACCAAGAGCGATTACTGCCAGGTGTGCGGCTATGACGGCGAGATTCGCATTGTCGAGGACGATGGCAAACTGGTGTGGGAGTGCCCCAATTGCGGCAATCGTGACCAGGAGAAGATGAATGTCGCCCGTCGCACGTGCGGCTACATCGGTACCCAGTTCTGGAACCAGGGTCGAACCGAGGAGATCCGCGACCGCGTGCTGCATCTCTAATAACCACCCCAGGCTGCCCCGTAGCGAGGCCCCGGACCTTTACTCGCTATTTCGGACAGTCCTGGCTCACGACGGAGGCGCCACTGGCGCCTCCTGTTCTTGCGGAGCTCATATCGAGCAAAGGTCCGGGGCCTCGCTACGGGGCAGCCAAGTTGATGTAGCTGAGATGCAGTATGCGGTCTGCCCACTCCTCGAAGTTCTTAGCGGTAATAATTCGAGCTGCAGCTGCGATTTACTTGCGATGGCGGTTGAGCCGCAACCCAGTTTTTATTGGGCCTCGAACCCCATACTCGATGTTCGCTTTGTTCACCGAGTGTCGCTCGCGAGGGGTCTGGAGCATATCGTCCCGCCCGCAGTTTCGCAGGCCGAAGGCCGAGAATGTTTGAGGACGGGTGATATGCTCCAGACCCCCAGGAAGGTTACCTATGAACTACGCGAACATTAAGTATTTCGACATTGCTGATGGAGAAGGCGTTCGTACTTCTCTGTTTGTGAGTGGGTGCCGTCGTGGGTGCAAGAATTGTTTTAACTCCGTCGCGTGGGACTTTGCCGCGGGTGAACCGTTCGATCGTGCCGTCGAGGACAAAATCATCGAGAGTCTTGATCATCCCTTTATTGATGGCCTGACGATTCTGGGCGGGGAGCCTATGGAACCCGAGAACCAGGCGGGGCTCGTTGATTTTATCGAACGCGTGCGTGCGACCTATCCTGTGGAGTCTGGGAAGACCATTTGGTGCTTTACCGGTGACGTGCTCGAGGAACTAATGCCGGGCGGCCGTCACCATACCGACGTGACGGACCGTATCCTTGCTTGCCTCGACATGCTGGTAGACGGTCCGTTCGTTCAAGATCTGTACGATATCTCGTTGCGCTTTAGGGGCTCGAGCAATCAGCGCGTGATCGACATGAACGCCACGCGCGCTCGTGCTGCGCGCGAGGGCGTTGCGCTTTGCGACGCTGTGGAACTTTGGCGGGACGATCCGGTCTATTCGACCCATACTATGTAGCTGGAAGAGGTTGCGTGCCAGCGTGGTACCATAGCGCGAACGCGAAATCGAAAAAAGTGAGGCCCAGATGGTCGATCAGGAAAAAGTCGAGACTGCTATTAAGCTGCTGCTTGAAGGTATAGGCGAGGACCCAACTCGTGAGGGCCTGCTGGAGACCCCGGCACGCGTCGCCCGTATGTATGGCGAGATTGCCGGCGGTATGGGCCAGAGTGCCGAGGAGCACCTGTCCAAAACCTTTGCCGTCGCTTCGAACGATTTGGTTATCGAGCGCGACATTACGTTTTACTCGCTGTGCGAGCACCATCTGCTGCCGTTTTATGGCAAGGCTGCGATCGGCTATATCCCTAACGGTCGCGTGGCGGGTCTGTCTAAGCTTGCTCGCACGGTTGAGGTGTATGCCCGTCGTCTGCAGCTGCAGGAGCAGCTGTGCGCGCAGGTTGCCGATGCCCTCATGGAATATCTTGCTCCCCAAGGGGCGATCGTGCTGATGGAAGCCGAGCATATGTGCATGACCATGCGCGGCGTGCAAAAGCCCGGTACCAAGACCGTAACGCTTGCTCGTCGCGGTGTCTTTGAGACCGATCCCGCGCTCGAGGAGCGATTCTTTAGGATGCTGGACCGCTAACCATGAGAGTTGTCAACGACTTTACATCGAAGACCGATGAGGGGACGCCGCGCCGCGGTTTTATGGCTTCGGGCCTGACTCCCTTTGGCGCCATGCCTCGCATTGATTACATTTGTGCCAACGGGCTGTTCCGGCGGCACCTGGGCAACATTGCACAGTTGGAATCGGGGCGCATCTTCTGCCGCCACGGTATTGACCATCTGCTGGATGTCGCGCGCATTATGTGGATTAAGAATCTTGAGGAACAGCTCGAATTTGACCGCGAGGTCATATACGCCACGGCACTTCTTCACGATATCGGCAAAGATGAACAGTATGAATCGGGTATATCCCATGATGTTGCAAGCGAGCGCGTCGCTGATGCGATTCTTGGCGGCATGCCCGATGACGTGGCATTTGATCCGGCCGATGCCGCGGCCATTAAGACGGCCATTTTAGGCCATAGAAAGCTGCGCGTGAACAGCCAACCGCTTGAGCGTCTGCTCTATGCAGCTGACAAAGCGTCGCGCGCCTGCTTTGCATGCCCCGCGCGCAATGCCTGCAACTGGAGCGATGATAAAAAGAACCTGTCGATTCGCGTGTAGTTGGTTTGCGTGGTCGGGGTTCTAAACGAAGGAGACGATCGCGATGACCAACAAGAAACTGCCCGAGAATGCAACCAAGACTGAAGGCGCCGAGCTCGCCCGCCGTGGAAGGGGCGAAATATCCACCGCAACGGCGGTGCCCCACGTGAGCTATGACGATCTGCGCCATGCCGATCGCATCACCGTTGAAGGTCTTGAGGTCTTTGCCAACCACGGCGTGTATCCCGAGGAGAACGCCCTGGGCCAGAAGTTCATCGTGTCCTTGGTGCTCTATGCCGACCTGCGTGCAGCAGGGGAGCACGATAACCTGGATGCCTCGATTGACTACGGCTCGGTGTGCCACGATGTCGATGGCTATCTGCGCGAGCATACGTTTAAGCTCATCGAGGCCGCAGCCGAGGGCGTGGCCCAGATGCTGCTACGTCGTTACCCTCTGCTGCTCGGCGTGCGTGTTAAGCTCGATAAGCCTTGGGCGCCCGTCGGTCTTCCCCTGGCAAGCTGCGGTGTCGAGATCGAGCGCGTGCGCTAACCGGTTCTAATACGTCTCTATGGGTGGCTGCTTGAGCCGCTGCGACAGAGCTCTATTGTTGGGGCAGTACGTGTCGAGCAGGGCGTGAAACCGCTGATTGTGGCTTGGCTCGAGCAAGTGGACGAGCTCGTGGGCGACAACCATGTCAAGGCACTCGACGGGGTAGGCGGCAAGCTCGCGTGCGATGCGAATGGCACCGGTTTTGGGCGTACACGAGCCCCAGCGCGTTTTCATGCTGCGCACGGAAACGCGGGAAGCGACGACACCCATTGCGATTTCGTATGTGCGCGCCATATCGCGCAGCGCCGTGGTGACCTCGGATGTATAGAGCTGGTCGATGCGGGCTTGGAGCTCATCGGGCGTTAGGCCGTCGAGGGCTGTGCGCTGCTTTGCCTGCGCGCGCCCACTTGGCTCGTCGGTACCCATAAAACTTGCGAAGGTGGCCTGTTTGGGTCGCGGTGCGGGTGATGCAAAGTTGTGATCGAGCGCATCTTGTACCGTGATGGGCTTGCCCCAAAGCGCAATGATGGCCGAGCGGCTGAGCGGCTCTCGCTCCGTCGCCTGACGTTGCTCGCGCTGGGCAAGTCGGCTGATAATCCAGGCGCTGTTGCGCTTCACAAATGCTTCGATACGCTCGCGGGTGGCACCGAGCGGCGCACTGGCGTGGACCTCACCGCTCGATGTGACGCGTAGGTTGAAGTTCTTGACACGCTTTTTGGTAACGACGACGGGGATGGGCATCCCATCCGGTCGGGATACGGAAATCGTAAACTGCTGCGTCAAAAGCGGTCCTTCAGATTGGGGACGGGCCGGCATGTCGACCGTTCGGCATGCCGGCCCGCTCAAGGGATGTGAAATTAATAACGCTCAAAGAAGGCAAGCGCGTTGTCGCTGCAGAGCTTTTGCATCACGGTCTTGCCAAAATGCTTGGAGAGCATGTTCTGGAACTCGGGCATCTTGCTGGCATCGGAGAGGAAAGCGGGCACCGCGGCGCCGTCCCAGTCGCCGCCGAGCGCGATGACGTCCTCGCCGCCCAGGTCGAGCCAGTGCTCGATATGTGCCGCCAGCTGATCGAAGGTGACGTCTGCGGCGGTCTTGTCGGTTGCGTCGTTGGAAAGGAACTCGCTGCAGTAGTTGAGGCCGACGATGCCACCCATGTCGCGAATGGTGCGGAACTGGTCGTCGGTAAGGTTGCGTTTGGCGCCGCAAACCGCACGGGAGTTGGAGTGGCTGGCGACGAAGGGACGCGTGGCGCGGACGGCGACCTCGTCAAAGCACTCATCGTTGAGATGGGAGACGTCAAGCACCATGCCGGCGTGCTCCATCTGCGTAAGTGCCTCGATGCCGGCGGCGGTGAGGCCGGCGTGGGTATCGTGTCCGCTCGCGAGCGGCCCCTGCGCGTTCCAGCTGAGTGACGACATGAGTATGCCCAAGCTCTTGAGCACCTCGATCAGTGCGGGGTCCTCGGCAAAGAACGTGGCGTTTTCGATGGTGTGGATGCAAGCGACCTTGCCGTCCTTGAGCGCGGGGCGAATGTCCGCGGCGCTGCGCACGTTGACCATGCGGTCGTGGTTGAGCATGGCCTGGCCGCTCATATGCGCCATGATCTGCGCCTGGAAGCGCGCGGCGTGGGCGGTGGGAATCTCGTCGGGGACAAACGTGGCGAAGCACTGTGCCCACGGCGTGTTGCCGATCTTTGCGAGCGAGATGGCGCAGGCATTGCCCTCGATGAGGTCGAAATCTTGCGGATGCGTCTCGTCGCCGGGGAAATAACCGTCGGTGCCGGCGGTAAAGCGCAGGTCGAGATCGAGCGTGGCCCAGCCGATGCGGTCGGCGGTGTCGCAGTGCAAGTCAAATACGGGATATGCCATGGTTCCTCCGGTTGCAGCGTTTCTTTGCAAACTGTCTTCGAATTGTATGACTAGGGTATAGTTAGCGCCATACGTTCATGGCGGCCCGCGTTGTGTGCCGCCCTTATCACGGAGGTTTCCATGTCCAACCAGGGCAAGAAGGTCAAGACTCATTATCGCGGCACGCTCGACGACGGCACGCAGTTCGATAGCTCCTACGATCGCGGCGAGCCGCTGGAGTTCACCTGCGGTGCCGGTCAGATGATCAAGGGCTTCGATGCCGCCGTTGTCGACATGCAGGTGGGCGAGAAGAAGACCGTGCACATTCCTGCTGCCGATGCCTACGGCGAGCACAATCCCGAGATGGTTATCACCTTCCCGGCCGAGCAGGTTCCCAACATCGAGCAGATCGAGAAGGGCATGAAGCTCTTCCTGTCCACGCCGAGCGGCATGCCTGTCCCTGCCGTTGTCATCGATGTGACGCCCGAGGCCGTGACGCTCGATGCTAACCACGAACTGGCCGGCAAGGATCTCAACTTTGATATCGAGCTCGTCGAGGTCGAGGGTTAGAGTATGCCTGAACGCTTGGTTTCGACGGCATGCTTGGGAAATCTCAACGATCCGTCCTATGAACTCCTGCTTCGTCGGGAGCTGGGTGGCATCTTTGAAGTTGACGAGCTGCTGCTCGATTGGGACCAGGCTGATGTATGCGCGTTTGCGGGCGTGACGGAGCTGGGGCGCACGGTCGATGTTCGGCTGGATACTGCCGACGGCAGTCGTCTTGCCGACGGCGACGTGCTCGCCATCGACCGTTCGGGCATGGTGCCCGTGGCGGTTGTCGTACGCCTGCGCAGCGCCGAGGTCTATTTGGTCGAAGTCGACCGCATGGATCCGATTGCGCTCGCGCATGCGTGCTGGGAGATCGGCAATATGCACGCGCCGCTTTTCCGAGGCGATTCGGACGAGCATACCGTGCGCATGTATACGCCGGTGCAGCCTGTTTTGGGCCGCATGCTCCGGAGCGTCGAGGGCGTTATGCTCTCGGTGGTTACCCGTGAACTCGATACGGACCGGCGCTTTGCGTCGAGTGCGGCGTATGCCGTTGTGAGCATGGCTCCCGACTTTACGATTGTAAAAAAGGCGCGCGGTTAACGTGCGTATGAGCAAGACGGACTTTGAGAGGCAGCTATTCAAAGTCCGTCTTGCTGTTGATGAGGTGCTGTGGGGGAAAGCATATGGGTCTTGAGGGAATCAAGCTGATTGCATGCGATTTGGACGGCACGTTGCTGCATCCGGGGGAGTGCGAGCCGCGTTCCGAGGCCTTTGAGCTCATCGATGAGCTGCATCGTCGTGGCATCGTGTTTATGCCGGCGAGCGGCCGTCAATATGCGAGCTTGCGCTATCTGTTTGCCCCGGTGGCCGATGGGCTCGCCTATGTATGCGAAAACGGAGCCCTCGTGATGAGCGAGGGGCGTGCCGTTGTCAAGCGTTCCATGGAGCGTAACCTTGCTATGGATATCGCGAATGCCGTGGTTGCGTATCCCCATGCCGACGTGACCCTTTCCTGCGAGGGGCACCTCTACACCATGAGCGGCAACGATGCATTCGTCGACCATTTGCGCTACGAGGTCCATTGCGATGTGGCGGTGGTCGACCGTCCCGAGGACATCGACGAGGACGTCATTAAGATCGCGTTTCAAACGCCCGAGACAGAGCAGCCGGCGGCGCTGGAGTATTTCGTCCGTCGCTTTGGCGACCGGGTCGATGTGATGACGTCGGGAACCGAATGGACCGACTTTATCGGCTTTGATTCGGGCAAGGGGTCCGCGCTTGCCGATTATGGTCGTGCGCTGGGGATCTCACCTAACGAAATGATGGCGTTTGGCGATAATGAAAACGACCGCGACATGCTCAACGTGGTGGGCCATCCCTATCTGATGGAGAGCTGCAATCCCAGTATGCGCGGTATCAACGACCGCGTCCGTTACGTGCGCACGGTCGAAGAAGAGCTGCGTCGCCTACTTGCTGAGTAGACATTTTGGACATGCCTGGAAATCTTTCTTTTGCCGCAATCGGTGAAAAGTTGGTTTTAAGGCATGCCCCAAAATCTACCTACAGTTGGGGCAGAGGCCCTCGAAGATGGTGTAGTGCGAGCTGACGCTCCATCCGATTTGTTCGGATGCCCTGGCGTCGAGCTGGGTATTGAAGGGGAGCGGCACATCGATGACGCGGCCACACGAGGTGCAGATGATATGCGCATGCGGCTCGATGGCACGATCGAAGCGGCTGCCGCCCGGCGTTTTAATCGAGAGAATCTCCCCGGCATCGGCCAAGAGATTGAGGTTGCGGTAGACCGTACCGCGGCTGATTTTGTCATCCTGTTCACGCACAGCGTTGTAGATCTCTTCGGCGGTGGGATGGTTGTAGCTTTGGCGCACGGCATCAAGAACTAGCTTTCGCTGCCTGGTATTCCTTCTTTGCACCGCCATGCGCCTCGCCTCTTTTCTATTAACGATCGTAGGTAAATGATACCGTATTTAGCACACAATACTAATAATGAGGAGTGAAACCGTCTTCATTGGCAAGTGGGGCTCGGACCTGGGCGTCTACGAGGCGAAAACGCGTTCCCATGCGCTCGTAGGAGGCATGAAGCGCCTCGAGATGAGATAGGATGTTTGCTGGAGCTCCCTGTATCTCCATCTCGACTGAGCCGTCTTCCATGTTACGCACCCAGCCGGTGAGTGCGCGTGCCTGCGCGAGGTTGGTGTTGGTAAAGCGAAAACCAACGCCTTGGACCTGTCCCTCCCAGCGCAGGAAATAGCGCAGGGGAGTGTCTTGAGTGGCCTCGTCGCTTGCGAGCACAGTAAGCCTGCGGCGCAGCTCGAGCTCGACGCCAGAGGGCTTTTGGGGCTCGCGGCTGCCGCCGGCGACGCCCGAGAAAAGCTTGTCGAAAATACCCATCGCTAGGCCTGCTTGACAGAATCGGCGGGGAAGGTAATGCCGGTCTGTTGGCGCACGGCATCCATGATGCGCAGCGAGACAAGCGTGACATCGCGATAGTGGCCAAGCTCGTGACGTCCCGCCGGGGTCTCCCAAATCTCTTCCTTGACGTTATCGATGCCGCCGATGGCGGTGATAAAGTCTGCGAGTTCGTATTCCATGGTGTTGCTCGATTTGGGCAGGTCGAGCACGCGGCCGTTGTCGCTCTGTTCGCGCGGCGCCTCGGTCGCCGAGCCGCGTACGACATCGCCGCGATAGTCGATGCGGACGTTGCGGGGCGTGGACAGATGGTCAATCTGGATAGTGCCACGCTCGCCTTCGATCTGCGAGGGCAGTAGGTCATTCGTAATTTTGGAGTGCGCGAGCTCGACGGAGATACGGCCACCGCCGTAGCTGGCGAGGATGGAACCGCAGCCATCGATGGGGCCATGGGTGAGCTCTTGCGTGGTGGGGTCGAGCAGAGTAGCCATGCTCGTAAGGCCTGAGGGCATGCCGAAGATCTCGACCATGGGCTCGACGGTGTAGACGCCAATATCCATGAGGGAGCCCGAGGCCATGTGGCAGTCGAAGATGTTGGTGGCGCGTCCCGCGAGAACCTCGTTGTAGCGTGAAGAATACTTGCCAAAGCGCAGTGAGGCGCGACGAATGGGCGCAATCTCGCCCAGGGCGTCCTCGATGGCGTGGAAAGCGGGGTCATGGAGCGGGCGCATGGCCTCGAGGGCTACGACGCCCGCCGCCTCGGCGGCGCGGAAGACTTCCAGCGCCTGCGCCTCGGTGGCGCAGAAGGGCTTCTCGACGATGACGTGCTTGCCGCTGGCGATGCAGGCAAGGGCCTGCTCGTAGTGAAGTGCGTTTGGGCTGCCGATATAGACGGCGTCGACGTCGGCGGCTGCTGCAAGCTCATCAAGTGAAGTAAAGTTTCGTTCGCCGCCGTGCTCGGCAGTAAAGGCGGCGCCGCGCTCGGCGTTGCGCGAGAGCGTGCCTACGAATACAGCCTGGTCGTTGGCATTGACGACCTGGATAAAGTCGTCGGTGATCATGGATGTGCCGATGGTCGCGATGCGCAGCATACGTCCCCCTTGTGTTGTTTTGGTCTACAGGATGAGTGTAGCGCGTGGGGATATAAAGCTGCGCGAAAACGCTATTACAGGTCGCTCTCGTTAAAGCCGGTGTCGATATCGAGGTTGACTCCATCGGCCGCGGTGGTGGCGAGCTCGTCGCAGCGCTCGTTGAGCTCGTGGCCGGCATGCCCCTTAACCCAGATGAACTCCACCTTATGCTTGCTCTTTGCAGCAAGCAGGCGCTCCCACAGGTCGCGGTTCTTAACGGGCTGCTTGTTGGCAGTTTTCCACCCGCGCTTTTTCCAACCGTCGATCCAGTGCTTGTTAAAGGCGTTGACGACGTACTGCGAGTCGGAGTGGACCTCGACCTCGCAGGGACGGTTGAGTGCCTCGAGCGCCACGATGACCGCCATGAGCTCCATGCGGTTGTTGGTGGTCTTGGCGTAGCCACGCGAAAGCTCGGAGGTGAAGGTCTTGCCGGCGGGGTTGGTGTATTTGAGCACGGCGCCGTAGCCACCGCGTCCCGGATTGGATCGAGCCGAGCCGTCGGTATAGATGATGACCTTCACAGACTTCCTTTCGTCGAGTTCCTCTCTTGCGGCTGTCTATTGTAGCGCCCGGTCCATCCTGTTTTATGCGAGGCGTGCCGCTCCACAAGGATGGTGGAGACGTTGTCGCCAAGAAAGATGGGCGACCTGAATTGTCAAGAGCTAGAGGGCTTTTAAATCTGCCATTTCTATCCCGTCCCCAAATGGTTGGTTTTCGTGGATGATGCGATCGAGTTCGTCGAGGTATTGCCGCAGCAGGGGAGAGGGCTTGCGCTCATCGTGCATGATGTAGCCCACGCGCATCGTTGGGGCGTCTGCCAACGGGATCGATGCCATGCCCCATTGCATTTCATTGGAGAGGACACCGGTCGACAAAGTGTAACCGTTCGACGTGATGAGCAGATTGGTGAGCGTGCCACGGTCGGAAACGCGGATGTTGCGGTCGCAGGGGATATAGCTAAACGGCTCCTCGGCGTAATAGAAGGAGTTTGAGGTCCCCTGCTCAAAGCTGTAGCGCGTATACGGCGTAAGGTCGGCAAGCGATAGCTGGGGGCGGCGTGCGAGCGGATGGCGCTCGCTAACGAAGACGTGGACCGTTGCATCGAAGAGGGGATGGAAGCTTGCGCGGGCGTCGGCGAAGGCCTTCTGCAGGACGCGGGCGTTAAAGTCATCCAGATACAGAATGCCGATATCGCTGCGAAATGCGCGGACGTCGTCGATGATCTGTGACGTGGTGGTCTCGCGCATGATGAACTCAAACTTACTGTCGCGGCAGCGCTCGACGACGTTGACAAAGGCCTCGACCGAAAAAGCGTAGTGCTGGGCCGAGACGGCAAGGCGTGCCTGGGGTGTGCCGCCGTCCTCGTAGCGGGCCTCGAGCATATCGGCCTGCTCTACGACCTGGCGCGCATAGCCTAAAAGCTCGGTGCCGTCGTTGGTGAGTGTGACGCCGCGGCTGGAGCGCGTAAAGATTTCCAGACGGAGCTCCTGCTCTAGGCTTTTGACGGCGTTGGAGATATTGGATTGCGCGGTATAGAGGCGCTGAGCTGCGGCGTTAATTGAGCCGGATTCTGCCACGGCGATAAGAAAACGAAGCTGCTGGAGGGTCATCGGCACCCGTCCTTTCGATAGCTATCTAAAAAACCGATAACAGGTTAGCGCTTTTAAGTGATTGACCGCGCGAAACAATGCTCGTACTATTCAAAACACACAAAGGCGGTAGGTAATTAAGCCGACCACGAGAACGGGATGTCAAAAGGAGGACCGCATATGAACTGCTTACTAAGACGAATGCCGGGCTCCTGCTTGCGCCCGTCGGCGTGATCAGGAGACGGCGACTTACTTCTCTTACTCTTATTACTTTTGTTCGATCAAGGAGATCATCATGAGCCAGTTTATCAACAACCCCGAGCACACCTTTGGTTTCGACACCCTGCAGCTGCACGTTGGCCAGGAGAGCGCCGACCCCGCATCCGATTCCCGCGCCGTGCCTATCTACCAGACCACGAGCTATGTGTTCCGCAACTCCCAGCACGCCGCTGACCGCTTTGGCCTTGCCGACGCCGGTAATATCTACGGTCGTCTGACCAACTCCACCCAGGGCGTCTTTGAGGACCGCATTGCCGCGCTCGAGGGCGGCGTTGCAGGTCTTGCCGTCGCCTCTGGCGCCGCCGCCATCACCTATACCCTGCAGGCCCTCGCTCAGGCCGGCGACCATGTGGTGGCCCAAAAGACCATCTACGGTGGTTCCTACAACCTGCTGGAGCACACGCTCTCCCAGTTTGGTGTCGAGACCACCTTCGTCGATGCCCACAACCTGGACGAGGTCGAGGGCGCCATCAGGGACAACACCACGGTCATTTACCTCGAGACGCTCGGTAACCCCAACTCCGATATCCCCAACATCGACGCTATCTCCGAGGTCGCTAAGAAGCATGGTCTTCCGGTTGTTGTCGACAACACCTTCGGCACCCCGTATCTGTTCCGTCCGCTGGAGCACGGCGCCAACATCGTCGTTCACTCTGCAACTAAGTTTATTGGCGGCCACGGCACCTCGTTGGGCGGCGTGATTATCGATGGCGGCAACTTTGACTGGAAGGCGAGCGGCAAGTATGCGCAGATCGCCGAGCCCAATCCCTCCTACCATGGCGTCTCGTTTGCCGAGGCCGCCGGCCCCGCTGCCTTCGCGACCTATGTCCGTGCTATCTTGCTGCGTGACGAGGGCGCCTGCATTAGCCCGTTTAACGCCTGGGTCCTGCTCCAGGGCACCGAGACCCTGTCGCTGCGCGTTGACCGCCATGTCGAGAACACCAAGAAGGTCGTTGAGTTCCTGATCGGTGACGGCCACGTCGCCAAGGTGAACCACCCGAGCCTGCCCGAGCACCCCGACCATGAGCTGTACCAGAAGTATTTCCCCCGTGGCGGCGCCTCGATCTTCACCTTCGAGATCAAGGGCGGCCAGGAGGCTGCTTGGAAGTTCATCGACCACCTGCAGGTGTTCTCGCTGCTCGCCAACGTAGCCGACGTCAAGTCGCTCGTCGTGCACCCGGCTACCACCACGCACTCCCAGCTCTCTTCCGAGGAGCTTGCCGAGCAGAACATTACGCCCTCTACAATCCGTCTTTCCATTGGTACCGAGAACGCCGAGGACATCATTTGGGATCTGAAGCAGGCCTTTGCCGCGCTGGACGAGTAGGGCGACTTGTGCAAGGGCCCCTTGCGACTCGATAGGTATAACTGCATAAAATGCCTGCTCAAGGCGCCTGCGCGAACAATGGTTGCGCAGGCGCCTTTTTTGCATAGGAGGGGCGCTATTACAGGTTTTTTGGCATGATTTATGCATGCGAGTTGTGGAAAACTCCTGTTGAGAGGATGTGAGTTTTACGCAAATGACGTGCACCTTTTGAGAAAAACCGCAGGTCGCGATTTACTCGGGGTACTATGCAGCGCGATCGAATCACACGCAGCTTAAACGCAGCAAAAACTCACTACGGAGGTTTCCAGCTACATGAGGATCGATTCACGAAAACCGAAGGCCGCCGCCCTTTCTGCCACGCTTGCCGTGGCGCTTTTAGTGGGTGCCGGCGTAACCGATGCCCACGCGGCAACACTGTCCGACGCGGTCGGATCAACGCCGTCCGAGGCGACCCTGATGCAGCCCGTCGACTATCGTGGCGACGGCTTTGGCTCCATGCAGGAGTGGAACGCCTCGATGGGGGCCAAGCGCGATTCCCTAGAGGTCCGCGCGCAGATCATCATGAACATGTACGGTGACTATGCCACCGATGACGAGCGCGCTGTACTGCAGGGTTGTATCGACGGCGCGGGCAGTCTTTTGACGATGGAGGAGGTCGACGCGAAGTCGGCCGAGCTCGACGAGCTTCGCTCCACGCTCGAGGATGCTAAGCGCGAGGCGCTCGAGGCTGCGGCCGTCGAGGCAGAAGCTGCCGAGGCCGTTCAGGCTTCGTATTACAACGCCGGCTCCGGCTCGTCTTACGCGTCTGCTGCGTATTACGCGAACGGCTCGGGCCTGACGCGCTCGGGCGGCGTCAATAACTACAACGGTCGTCGCGAGACCTATTACAGCAGCAACGTGCTGTATCACCACCGCACGGGTGAGTGGACGCTGGATTCCGAGGGCTTTTGGCGTGATTCCGACGGCTACTACGTGGTGGCTGCGAGCGATAAGTCCCAGGGCTCGACCTTTACGGGCTCTAAGGGCGAGTGCAAGGTCTACGATTCGGGTTGCGCAGCCGGAACTACCGATTACTACACCGGTTGGTAATCTGTCGGCATCGATTGCACATGATGGACGGGCGTCTTTACCGAGCTTTCGGGCAATGTAGGGGCGCCCGTTTTTATATGCATTTGGGTTAACAGAGCCCTTACCGTGGCACTACGTTGGGCATATGGGCGCGGGGCACACTAAGTCATGAGAAACAAGGTCTTTCTCGTGGAGGAAGTGATCCCATGAACGCTCGAGATGTCGCTATTGCCGTCGTTGCCCTTTTGATCGGATGTCTTGGTCCGACGGCGGCGTTAGTTGCCGGCTTGCAGTCCACTACGGGTGCTGCTCCTGTGGTTGTGAGCGCCTTGATTGCAGCGGCGCTGTTGGGAAGCGCCGGCGTGGTGCTTTGCCGCGATGACGAGGACGAGGTCCCGGAGTCGCAAAACGAGCCTTAGTTTTAGCCTCGGCCTAAATGCGTCAGGCCTTCGCGAGCGATGGGATCCTCGCGAAGGCCTGTCTGCTTACATTGCGCGCGTCGCCGTGCGGACGAGGCTACCAGCTGCTTTCTATTTCGCGAATCCTCTGGTAGAGCCAATCGTTTTGCGGCACTTGGATATCGTGTTTGGCGGCCAGGCGACAGATGGTGCCCGCGAACTCCTCGACTTCGGTTTTACGTTGTGCGATGCGGTCCTGCGCCATCGAGGGCATGCCGGCGGGGTCGATTCCCTCGATGAGGTGCACCATCTGCGTCAGGTCTGCCTCGGTAAGCTCAACGCCCTCGGCGTTGGCGACCGCAAGTGTCTCGCGCATGGCAGAAACAAAGCAGCGACGCTGCTCGGAGTCCTGTTCCGTGGCGCTCCCGTAGGTCCCGCCATAGGCCATGCAGGTCTGGTTGATGCCATCGTTGAGCATGAGTTTGGCCCACATGCGGTGCGCAATGTCGCTCTCGACGGTATGGGCGATGCCGCAGCGCGTGTAGAGCTCATCGATGGCGGTGACGGTTGCGGGCTCGGTGCCTGCTGCCGCGCCAAAGCGAATCTCGCCCGCATTGGTAAAGGTGAGCGCGCCGTTAAGGAATACGGCGTCCATGCCCTGGCAGATGCCCAGGACGGTGTGCTTCCAGCCAAAGCGCTCGGCTATTTTTTGCTCGCTCGTAATGCCGTTGCACAGCGAGGCGATGAGCGTGTTGGGTCCCACGACGCGCTCCATAGTCTTGAGTGCTTGGTTGAGCCCCGTCGTCTTGACCGTGAGAATGACCAGATCGGCGGGCGTTGCCTCGCTGGCGCGGACGGACTTGAGCGCGCAGGGCTTTCCGTTGACGGTGAGCGCATCGCCCACGTGGCACTCGAAACGCGCGTCATCCATGACGTATTCGACGGCGTCATTGCCGAGGGCCTTGGCAATCATACTGCCGTAGAGCAGGCCGACGCCGCCCTTGCCGATAAAGGCGACCTTGTTGATCTGCATGTGAATCATCTCCTCACAAAAAGGCGCCCGCATATGGGGCGCCTGATGGATTGTATGCCGCTGGGGCATGTGGCGTACACCGGAGGCTGAATTTAGAAGAACAAATGCATGGGAACTTATGCCGCGGGGCAGATGGCAAAAACGCGCGCGGGATATCCAACGCCATCGCGCACCTTGGGGAAGGTGCAGAAGATGACGGCGCCCGTGGCGGGAAGCTCGTCCAGATGGTCCATGATCTCGATCTGGTAACGGTCGACCGAGAGGATGCATTGTTCGCCGGGATAGGGGTAGGCATCCTCGTGTGTGGTCACGCTCGCCTCCTTTCATCGGGCTTTTTGCTGATGTTAAAGCGGTGCCGTGACAGCTCGATTTCTGCTGCGTTACGATACGTTCTCGATTGCGATTCCACGATGTTTCGGCCGCGTGACCATTGTGTTTCGCCTTGCCGGGGCGCTGATGGCGAAGGGAGGGGCCGTGCAATACCGCGTTGACCCCAAAAGTGGTAACCGAATATCCGCTCTGGGTCTGGGCTGCATGAGATTTCCTGGTGCGCCGGGACGTCCGGATGCGAAGACAGCCGATACTATCATTTCCCGTGCGGTGGAGCAGGGGATTAATTATCTGGATACCGCGTATCTCTATCCCGGTAACGAGGCGTGCGTGGGCGCCTCGCTTGAGCGCTTGGGGCTGCGTGACCGGGTGTTGCTGGCGACGAAGTTGCCGCACGCTTCGTGCAAGTGCGCGGATGATTTCGACCGCATCTTCGACGAGCAACTGCACCGTTTGCGGACTGACCATATCGACTACTACCTTATGCACAACATTACCTCGCCCGCCCAGTGGGGGCGCGTGGTGGCGTTGGGCATCGAGGACTGGATCGCGCGTCAAAAGGCGGCGGGGCGCATTCGCCAGATTGGTTTTTCGTATCACGGCAGCGCGGCGGATTTCCTGACGATGCTTGACGCATATGACTGGGATTTTTGCCAGATACAGTACAACTATGCCGGCGAGCGTTACCAAGCGGGGACGGCGGGGCTCATGGCGGCTGCTGAACGTGGGCTTGCGGTATTTGTAATGGAGCCGCTTTTGGGTGGACGCCTGGCGGGCAAGCTGCCTCCGCGGGCCCGCGCCGTGCTCGATGACGTACGCGATCCGTACCTGAAGACGCCGGCTGCTTGGGGCCTTTCGTGGGTGTGGAATCATCCTCAGGTGACGATGCTGCTTTCGGGTATGACCGATACCGCGCAGGTGGATGAGAACGCGGCGTTGGCCGATCGGGCCCTGCCGGATTCGATGACAGCTACTCAGCTCGATGCCATCGCGCACGTGCTGACGGAGTTTGAAAAATCGAATCGCGTGCCCTGCACGGGATGCGGCTATTGCATGCCGTGTCCTAAAGGCATCAACATTCCTGGGTGTTTTGCCGCCTACAACGCAAGCTATGCGCACAGCTGGTTTACGGGTCTATCGCAGTATTTTACGGCGAGCGCGGTGCGCACAAGCGAGCCCAAGTTGGTGAGCAATTGCGTCAAGTGCGGCAAATGCGCACGCCACTGCCCGCAACACATCGATATTCCCGAGCGTCTCGACGATGTGCGCCGACGTTTCCAGCCTGGCCCCGTGACGGCGGCGCTTAAGGCCTTCGGCAAAACGCGCTCCTCATGACCCTTTTATAACTTGCGGTGGAATAGTTCCTGTTTGCGGCAGAATAAGGCATCAACAGGAACTATTTCACCGTAACTGATGAGGGGGAGCTGGGGATGCTGACGATTGGGTGTCACCTATCCACGACGAAGGGCTATCGGGCGATGGGGGAGACGGCGCTATCCATTGGCGCCAATACCTTTGCATTCTTTACGCGCAACCCGCGCGGCGGCAAGGCGAAAGACCTTGACATTGATGACGTGGCGGCCCTGCGCGAGCTTATGGAACAAAACGATTTTGGTCCCCTCGTGGCCCATGCTCCGTATACCTATAACCCCTGCTCGGCCAAAGAGCGGGCGCGCGAGTTTGCCCTGGAGGCCATGGCAGAGGACCTGCAGCGTCTGGAAGCGCTGCCCGGTAACTACTACAATTTCCATCCCGGTGCGCATGTGGGACAGGGCTCCGACGCCGGCATTCAGATGATCGTCGACACCCTGTGCCAGGTGATGTTTGAGGGCCAGCAGACGACGGTACTGCTCGAGACCATGGCTGGCAAGGGCACCGAGGTGGGCCGCAGCTTTGAGGAACTGGCGATCATCATCGAGGGCGTTGCTGACAGGCGCCCCGAGCTGTCGGCCAAGCTGGGCGTTTGCCTGGACACCTGCCATGTAAATGACGCCGGCTATGATATCGTCCAAGATCTTGACGGTGTGCTCGACGAGTTCGATCGTGTGGTGGGTATCGAGCGCCTGCGCGCTGTGCATATCAATGATTCCAAGAATCCCCGCGGTGCCCATAAGGACCGGCATGAGTGCATCGGCAAGGGTTACCTCGGCAGCGAGGAACTTGGCGGTGGAATGCAGGTTATGCAGAATATTGTATCGAATAGCCGCCTGCGATCATTGCCATTCATTTTGGAAACGCCGAACGAACTTGCAGGTTATGCGGCTGAAATTAAACTATTAAGGTCATTGCAGCAGTAATGACTGTCGCAAAGCGGAGTGTTCCATTCACGTTATGGGTTTGTTTCAATCAGTTTTCTAATTGCAGATTCTCTCACGCGGGTGCATAATAGCCCTCGGTTTTTGCAGGCCCCTGAATCACATGGGGCCATTGGAAGGAGACTGATTATGAAGCTGAAGAAGCTTGGCGCATTTGCCGCCACGGGCGCCATGGCGCTTGCCCTCGCACTGACGGGCTGTGGCTCGTCCAACGCCACCTCTGGTTCTGATGCCGGTTCCAGCAGCTCTGACGACGCTAAGGTCGAGAAGGTCGACGGCTCCAAGGAGTACGCGCTCGTCAAGGACGGTACGCTGACCGTCGGCACCTCTGCCGAGTACGCTCCGTTTGAGTACAAGGATGACAACGGCGATTATCAGGGCTTTGACCTTGAGCTCATCAAGGCTATCGGCGACAAGCTGGGCCTGGATGTCGAGTACGTCAACAACGACTTCGACACGCTCGTCCCCGGCGTCGCTTCGGGCACCAAGTATGACGTCTCCATTGCGGCTATCACCGACACGCCCGAGCGTGAGAAGGAAGTCGCTTTCTCCGATTCCTACTACATGGACGATCAGGCTATCGTGACCAAGGTCGATAACACCGACATCACGGCCGACAATTACAGCGAGAAGCTCAACAACGCCGACGCTACCATTATCGTCCAGTCTGGCTCGACCGCCGAGGCCTTTGCTCAGGAGAACTTCCCCAAGGCCAAGATCATCCCCTACAAGGACGCTACCGATTGCTTCAGCGCCCTGCAGTCCGACAAGGGCGATGCCGTAGTCACCAACCGCTCCGTTGCCAGCCAGCTGACCGCCGAGCAGTTCAACACCTGCCACACGGTTAAACAGATCAGCACCGGCGAGGAGTACGCCATTGCCATCAACCAGGGCAATACCAAGCTCAAGGACGACATCAACCAGGCCATCAAGGACCTGACCGACGACGGTACCGTTGACGCCCTCATGGCTAAGTACAACATCAAGTAAACAGATACTTGATTGCGTGTGGGCCCTTTCCGTTTAGCGGAGAGGGCCTTTGCGCTTCTCTCGACGGAGAGTGTTTCCGTCTCTTTTTGCCGGCAACTTCTACGATAGGAGCCACCTTGTCTCGACTGAACAAAGGGGCCGCGGAGCAGCGTTCTTCACTACCCGCCTTGCTCCAAAAGCTAGCCTGTGTCATGGCCGTGGCGCTCGCGCTGGTGTGTGTGGGGGCATCTGCGCCCTCGACTGCCCAAGCGCTTGAGACCGCAAAGATTACCGCCCGACCCAACACCGGTTCGGGCAGCGATGTGGTCGGCGGCACCGAGACACGCATTACCTGGGAAGTTCAGGCCGATGCCGACGAGGAGCTGAGCGGTCTTTCGCTGACGTTTGTCGACGGCACGACGTTTGGTACCGATGACACGCGATTGACGATGCTCTCGGGCGAGGACCTCATGGATCGCACACCCATGAAGCCCACGTGCACGGCTGATGGCCAGACGCTCAAGATCGACTTTGGCGAGACGGCGCCTGCCGGCGGCTTTTTCCGTGTCGAGGTATACGGCGTGACCTTCCCCGTCGAAGGCGGCGACGAGGCCTTTGGCGGCACCTATACGCTCGCCGACGGTTCGACCAAGAAGATTTCCAAGATTCCTTCCGTCGAGATTAAGGGCGTGACGGCCTTCGATAACTTCCAGGCCGATCTTAAGGAACAGCCGTGGGTCGAGGCTTGGAATTCCAATATGTTCCTGCGCCTGTTCTTGAACCCGGTCATTTTGGTCCAGAGCCTGCCGGTCGTATTTAAGGGCTTCCTTATGTCGCTCTCGATCGTGCTTGTGGCGTTTCCGCTGGCAATCCCCTTTGGCTTTGCCTTGTCGCTCATGCGCATCTCCAAGTCGCGCATCCTGCGCTGTCTTGCCGGCATTTACGTGAATATCATCCGTGGTACGCCGGCGTTCCTGCAGATCTATATCGCGTTCTTTGGCCTGCCACTTGCCGGCGTCAAGGTGGACGACTACGTCTTGGGCGTTATCGTCATGGCCATGAACTCGTCTGCGTACCTGTGCGAGATCTTCCGTGCCGGTATTCAGTCGATCCCCAAGGGCCAAAACGAGGCTGCCCGCTCGCTGGGCATGAATGCCTTCCAGACGTTGCTCTACGTTATGATTCCGCAGACGTTCCGCAATGTCCTGCCTACGCTGACCAGCGAGTTTATCCTGCTTTACAAGGATACGTCACTGCTCGCCGCCGTGGGCGTGGTCGAGATCGTCATGAATGCCCGCACCATCGTGGCGACGACGGGCTCCATCACGCCGTATGTGGTTGCCGCTCTGTTCTATCTGGTCATTACCCTGCCGCTTGCGCGCTTGGTGAGCGGTCTTGAGGCGAGGCTTCTGGGGACGGCCGAAACCAAAAAGAAGCGTCCCACCAAGAGCGCCGGACAGGTTGTCGCGACACCCGCCGATCATATTGCAGGCCTGTAAGGAGGTTCTATTATGAGCGAAACCAATAACTCGAACGAGGTCGTCGTCAGCATCAAGAATCTCCAGAAGGCCTTTGGCGATAACGTGGTCCTGCGCGACATCGATCTGGATGTGCACAAGGGTGAGGTCGTCGTGGTCCTGGGCCCCTCGGGCTCGGGTAAGTCGACGATGCTTCGCTGCATTAACCGTCTTGAGGAGCCCACGAGCGGCTCGATTGTCGTCGAGGGCGTGGATGTGTGCGCCAAGGGCGTCGACCTCAATAAGGTGCGTACGCACTTGGGTATGGTGTTTCAGCAGTTCAATCTGTTTCCGCACCTGTCGGTCAAAAAGAACGTCATGCTTGCGCAACAAAAGGTGCTCAAGCGCAGCAAGGAAGAGGCCGAGAAGATTGCCGTCGAGGAGCTGACCAAGGTCGGTCTGGCCGAGCGCATCGATTTTATGCCGAGCCAGCTTTCGGGCGGTCAACAGCAGCGCGTGGCCATCGCCCGCGCCCTGTCGATGAATCCGCACGTGATGCTCTTTGACGAGGCTACGTCGGCGCTTGACCCCGAGCTTGTCCGCGACGTCCTTGGCGTCATGCGCGATCTTGCACGTGACGGCATGACGATGATCGTGGTGACGCACGAGATGGGCTTTGCCCGCGACGTCGCCGACCGCGTCGTCTTTATGGACGGTGGCGTTATCGTGGAGGAGGGCACGCCGAGCGAGGTCTTCGACCATCCCAAGAGCGAGCGCACCAAGGCGTTTTTGGGCAATATCTCGTAGCTGCTTTATGTGGCTGACATAGCAGAAAACGGGGCTGGATTTGGATCCAGCCCCGTTTTTGTTGGGATGCGAATGTGTTTTGGTGCAGAGCTGCGTATGGGCGGAGCTTATCGCCGTTAGGCGAGCTCGGCTCCAAGGGCGCGACAGGCGGCCTCTGCCTCGGCGCCGGCTGACGCCGCGCCCTCGGCAACGAGGTCTGCCATGGCTTCGGTGTTGCCCGTGACGCTCCAGTAGACGACTGCGATCTTGCTCATATGTTTTCCTTTCGGTTGTGCGGCGTGCGGCCGCGGTTTGTATGTTCTATCGGGTTGCCTGGGCAAGTTTTGCGAGGCTGTGGCCATGCTGGTAGATGTAGGTAAGGTATTGCGTGCATGTGCGATAGGAATCGAAGGTCGTGAGCGCCTGCTCAACGTTTGTGTATACCTTCCATGTGCCAAAGACCTTGTAGTTCTCGCCGCGCTGGACGATAAACTCGTGCACGTCGTCGTAGGGATATCCAAGGAAATAACCAATATGGACGATTTGCTCAACCCTGCAAACATCATTGTGCTTGCCGTAATTGCCGCCGGCTTATTTTTTGGATTCCGGCGTATTGTCGCATCGACGCATGGCACATGCTGTTGCGGCGATGGGGCGGGCAGAAAGAAGATCAAGAGGGTCGCGGTCGCGGACACCGATGTGTCTCACTATCCCTATAGCGATGAACTGCTTATTGGCGGTATGAGCTGCCGCGGCTGCGCGCAAAATGTGACGAACGCCCTCAACGCTCTCGATGGCATTTGGGCCACGGTGACGTATACAGACCACACGGCGTGCATCCGTTCTAAAAACCCGATCGATCGTGAGGTGCTTGAGGCTGCCGTGAGGGATGCGGGCTATTACGTCATAAAGCCGTAGGGCCGGGCGTGCGCTTGCGCCTAGGCTCGGCCGCGCAGCTCGATGTCTTGGATATCGTCGAAGCCGATGGCGATGTCTCGGAGTTTGAGCAGCTTGAACGCGGGGAGCACTTCGTCGAGAATGCCGGTGCGGCTGCGATAGCCGTATGTATCGTAATAAGTAACGCGCACTAAGTCGCCGCGTTTGAGGCCCTCGAGCTTTTTTGAAAGCTCGAGGGCTTTTTCTTCCGTGAGTTCGCATTTGGGCTCAACAGAGATCTCTTGTTTGCGCACGAGCTCATAGTATCCCGTGAGGGCGGCAAAGGGCATAAACTGCGCGGCGCGGTTGGCGCGAACGGCACCGTTGGCGGTGAGCCTGGGGTCGGCGGCGCGACGTCTTCCCTCGGGGTCCGCCAGGCGTTCAAAAGGCGTCGGTGGCCGCATCGGCTGTTGTTGGGCCTTAGGCACGGTGTCCTCCTACCTGATCGTTGCGTTCGCGTGCGGTGGCGCCGGCGGTAAAGCTTAATCCCTTGACCAGGGCATTCTTGCCGTACTTGCCCTTCACGGCCAGAACGGCGCGGGCCAGGTCACGCTCGCGTTCATCGGCCTTAACATCGCTAAACAGATCGATGGTGGCAAATTCCTCGGGCATGAGGTTGCCAAAGCCCAAATTGATGCGCTTGACCGGTCGTTTGGGATCGACGGTCTGCGCCCAGAGCTCATCGAAATGGCCCATGATCTTCTTAAACGAATTGGTGCGCTCGGGCAGCTTGCGCGAAGCGTTAGAGTGCGCAAAGAGCGCGGCATAGCCGCCACGCGGTTTGCCGCCATGCTCTCCCACAAAGATGCCGTCGATTGCCTGTGCTTCGCGCACCAGACGGCGTCGTTCGTCATCGCGCTGGACGGGCTTGGGTGCACGGGGTGCGAGCTCGGGGCCGGCGGTTGCGGCGGGTTCGATGCTCGACGTGCTCGAACGCAAATGCCCGCATCCGTCTACATATTGCGCTGTGCCGCTGGCGTCGAGGCGGCGTATGTCGGCGCGCTCGCTCGCGTAGCCCACAAAGAGCGAGATGCTGTCGCAGACTACATGCTTATCGACCAAGTCCAGTACGGCGGCATCGACCATCTCGCGCAAGATGGTGTAGGCCTGCTCGTAGGCATAACCCTTCGAGAGCACTTGTCCTGTGGTGGTTGAAGTTGCCTGCGGGCGATAGGCCTGAATATCGGCGATAGTTGTCGGCTCGCGCCCAAAGGCGTGGTCGATGAGATACTCGGCATTGACGCCGAGTTCGTCGTAAAGCAGGTTTTCGTCGAGCGCGGCAACGCCCATCAGATCGTATACCCCGTACTTTTCGAGGCGGGCTGCCACGCCGGGGCCGATGCCCCAGATATCGGTGATGGGGCGATGGGGCCAGATCTCCTTGCGAAAGGTCTCGTCGTCGAGTATACCGATGCGGCTGGGTACGTGCTTAGCGGTAATGTCGAGCGCCACCTTGGCCTGGAATAGGTTGGGGCCGATGCCGACTGTCGCCGTGATGCCGGTGCGCGCGAGGACCTCATCGCGCAGCATGCAGGCAAAGCTTTTGGCATTGGTATGGTAGAGCTCTAGATAGGGTGTCACGTCGATAAAGCACTCGTCAATTGAGTAGACGTGAACGTCTTGCGGACTGACGTATTCCAGGTAGATACCGTAGATCTGCGCCGACACCTCCATGTAGTGCTGCATGCGCGGTACGGCCTTGATGTAGTCGATGCCGTCGGGAATCTCAAACAGGCGGCAGCGGTTGTGTATCCCGAGGTCCTTCATGGCCTGGGTAATGGCGAGGCAGATGGTCGTACGCCCGCGTGATTCGTCGGCAACGACCAGGTGGGTGGTGAGCGGATCGAGCCCGCGGTCGACGCACTCGACGCTGGCATAAAACGTCTTGAGGTCGATGCAGATATAGGTGTGACGCCCGTCCCCCACGCGTCCTCCCATCAAACACATGTTCTTATCGAATGCATGTTCGATAATACCCGCTCGTCCGGACATCGTCAAAACCTGCCAAAAAGGGACAGGTTTATTTTGGTAGGTAAAACGCTTGACCGACCAAAACAAACCTGTCCCTTTTTGGCAGGTATGGTCGGGCGGTTGCATCGGGTTTTAACGCAGCGCTAAAGAGCGCGAAACAGCCCGGAAAACCTCGCTTCGTAGCATGAGCCTAACGATCGATACCACCATAAAGCACGGAAGGGTTGTGGGGATAATGGTCAACTATGGGTTTGGTATGCCGACGCGCCTTGTTGCGGATGGAGACGTGGCTCGCTGGTGTGGACGATTGGTCGCTCACTACGGCGGCACCAAGGCGCTGGTGGTGCTGGGTGGCGACAAACATACGCGCGATGAGCTTGTCTCGGCGGCGCTCGGCTCGCTTGACCGAGCTCTGCTCGAGCGCGTGCTTTTTCGTTGCGGCTCGGTTGAGGGCGACGGGGGAGACGAGCTGATCGACGAAGCTGTGGCCCTGGCGACCGACGAAGGCGTGGACTTTGTCCTGGCGATTGGCGATGCCGATACTGCTGGCTTTGCGCGCGAACTCGCGCGTCGCATGGCGGCGCTCGATGCCGGCGAAGACGGTTTTGTCCCTTATGGATGTATTGTCTCGGAGGGCAAAGTGCCTGCCGTCGTGGGGGCCGGCGAGGTTCCCGTTTTTGCCATTATCGCTCCCGAACTGCTTGAGGGCATTGGGTCTCCTCTGCGCGAGCTGCTCGGCAGCGTGTGCGCCGCGGCCTAGTGTCTGCCATAAAGAGATGGGCTATTTTTGGTAGGTAAAGCGTTTGACCTGCCAAAATAAACCTGTCCCTTTTTGGTCGGTCGCCGTTTGGGGGCGGATTGGCAACGCTGGCTGATTACGGTCTTGACCTGCGCTAGAATAGGGGCATCTGATTATCCGGGCGCATGGAGGTTTGCGCCCGTATGTTGAGGAGGACTTTATGGCAACTGTTGCCGCACCTATCGACGCTACGTCGACCGCCGCTTGGAAGGCGCTCGAGGCTCATCAGGAGAAGCTCGAGGCCGAAGGTATCGACCTCAAGGCCTGGTTCGCTGCCGATGCAGAGCGCGTGAACAAGCTGAGCTTTGACGCCGGTGACCTGCACTTCGACCTGTCCAAGAACCTGGTGACCGATGAGACCGTCAAGCTGCTGTGCGATCTTGCCCGCGAGGTGAAGCTCGAGGAGCGCCGCGACGCCATGTTCTCCGGCGAGCACATCAACACCACCGAGGACCGTGCCGTCCTGCACACCGCGCTGCGCCGCCCGGCAACCGAGAAGGGCCAGCTCATCGTCGACGGCCAGGACGTCGTCGCCGACGTGCACGAGGTCCTCGACCGCATGTACGCCTTTGCCGAGCGCGTGCGCTCCGGTGAGTGGAAGGGCGTTACCGGCAAGAAGATCGAGCATCTGGTGTCCATCGGCATCGGCGGCTCCGACCTGGGCCCGGTCATGGCTTACGAGGCTCTGCGCCCCTATGCCGACGCCGGTATCGACTGCCGCTATATCTCCAACATCGACCCCAACGATCAGGCCGAGAAGCTCAAGGGCCTGGATCCCGAGACCACGCTCGTGATTATCGTCTCCAAGACCTTCACCACGCTCGAGACCCTCACCAACGCTCGCGAGGTCAAGACCTGGATGCTCGAGCAGCTCAAGGCTCAGGGTGCCATCGACGGCTCCGAGGAGCAGAACGCCGAGGCCGTGGCAAAGCACTTCGTCGCCGTTTCCACCGCACTCGACAAGGTTGAGGCCTTCGGTATCGACCCCGCCAACGCCTTCGGCTTCTGGAACTGGGTCGGCGGCCGCTACTCCGTCGACTCCGCCGTGGGCCTGTCGCTGATCGTCGTGCTCGGTCCCGAGCGCTTCCAGCAGTTCCTCGAGGGTTTCCACGCCATCGACGAGTACTTCTGCAATACCCCGCTCGAGAACAACGCCGTCGCGCTGATGGGCCTGCTCAACGTCTGGTACGTCAACTTCTTCGGTTCCAAGAGCCACGCCGTGCTGCCGTACTGCCAGTACCTGCACCGCTTCCCGGCCTATCTGCAGCAGCTCACCATGGAGTCCAACGGCAAGCACGTCCGCTGGGACGGCAGCGCCGTGACCTCCGACACCGGTGAGATCTTCTGGGGCGAGCCCGGCACCAACGGTCAGCACGCCTTCTACCAGCTGCTGCACCAGGGCACCGTGGTGGTCCCGGCCGATTTCATCGCCTTCGCCAACACTGCCAACCCCGCAACCGACAGCGGCCAGGATGTTCACGAGCTGTTCCTGGGCAACTTCCTGGCCCAGACCAAGGCACTCGCCTTTGGTAAGACGGCCGATGAGGTGCGCGCCGAGGGCACGCCCGAGCAGATCGTCCCGGCCCGCTGCTTTGAGGGCAACCGTCCGACGACCTCGATCTTCGGCGACACGCTGACCCCGTTCGCACTCGGCGAGCTCATCGCCCTGTACGAGCACATCACGTTTGTCGAGGGCACGGTCTGGGGCATCGACTCCTACGACCAGTGGGGCGTCGAGCTGGGCAAGCAGCTTGCCAAGCAGATTACCCCGGCCTTCCACGACGACGCCGCCAAGGCCGAGCAGGACGCTTCGACCCAGGCGCTCATCGAGTTCTATCGCGCGCATCGTAAGTAGTCGCTGCTGTTAACGCATCGCGCCTTATAGTCAGGGGCCCGTATCCTATCGGATGCGGGCCCCTTTGCTTTGCCGTAGTCCCGGGGCGCACGGCCTTTGTGGAACATCGCCGGGGCGCCGCGCGCCGCGAGAACCCTGCGCCTAGATCTCGGCCTCCGCATGGTCTCGCTGCTCCTCGGGCAGCTCCCCGTAGAGCGGATGGTCTTCGAGCCTAAAGCGCTCGACCTGTTCGGGAGTGTGGCCGCGCACAAAGAGCCACGAGCGATCGATCGGCGTCGCCATGAGCGTGCTGGGCAGCGCGTCGGCGCGTTCGGAAAACACCCGGGCACTCTCGGGATCCTGGAACGCCAGCACCAGATGCGTGTCGCAGTTGCCCATGATGGAGCGTGCGCGTGCCTCGCCATAGAGCGCATCGAGCTGGTTGGTCGACTGCAGCAGCAGCGTTGCCCAGATGTTGCGGCTTCGGATAATCGAGAGCACGTTGTCGATCTGGGGGATCTGCAGATTTGCGAAGTCATCGAGCATAAAGCGCACGGGCACGGGCAGGCTGCCGTCGGGCTGCCTATCGGCCTCACGAATGAGGCCCATAAACGCCTGCGAAATAAAGAGGCCGGTCAGCGGATCGAGATTGCGGTCAATATCGCTCACGGTTACAAATAGGGCGCAGGGGGTGTGTCCCATGGAAGCGAAGTCCACCTGATGGCACTCACGATAGAGCTGTGCCGCACCGTCGAATCCCAGACACATGACCTTTTCGGCAAGGATGCCGACGATGCTCGCGTGCATGCGCTCGGCATTTTGCGTAATGGCGTAGCGCCGCCATAGCGAGAGGGCATAGCTTTGGGGGTCGATCGTGATCAGGTCGTCAAACAATCGACCCGTGGCACCGTCCTGCAGGTGCTCGATCAGCTTGATGACCGAGCTGATCGTCTGCTCGTCGGCGGGTAGCTGTTCGGTGACGTAGGCGATAAGACACGACAGCAGGTTTGCCGCCGCATGATCCCAAAAAGGCTGGTTGTTGTCCTCGATGGGGCAGATGGCCTTTGCCACCGAGAGGATGTCCTGCTGGTTGGGCCTGCCGTCCGCCTTGCGGCGAATGTGCCTCAGGGGGTTGTAGCCGCAGCGCTCGATGCCGGGCGCAAGGGCCGGGACGGTGTTGAGGTCGGCGAAGTTGAGACATTGCACGCGGTAGCCGTGGGCTGCCAGCACGGGTCCCACTTCGCGACAGAGCGTGCCTTTGGTGTCGAGCACGATGTAGCTTGCGTTCATTTGCAGCAGGTTGGGCTTGAGGACGTTTCGGGTCTTGCCGGCTCCCGAGGGGCCGATCACAAGTGCGTTGTTGTTGAGTCCCGTTTGGCGGGTGTCGCAGGAAAGCATTCGATCCTTGGCGAGGATGGTGGACGATGCGGACTCAGATGCGGCGAGGCGGCTGGTGAGGTTAGACATGGGCGACCTCCTTGGTGGTCGAGAGGATTTCGTGGGCAAAGCCGAGCTCGACGGCGCGCTCGGCCGAAAGGTAGGTGTCTTTTGCGGTGAGGGACTGGATGCGCTTGGGCGTGAGGCCGCTGCGGTCCGAGAGGATTTGCGTGAGGGTCTTGCGGGTCTGCATGAGACGCCGGCTGGTTTCCTGCAGCGCAAGTGCCGAGCCGCCTGCCCCCTGGGGGATCAGCGGGTCGTGAATCATGAGCTCTGCATGGGGCGCCATACGGCGATCGTCGCCGCCCATAAAGATCACGGCGCCCATGGACGCGGCGAATTCCAGGCAGACGGTGCGGATGGGGCACGATGCGAGGCGCATGGCGTCATAGATCGCAAGACCCGATCGCACGCTTCCGCCGGCGCTGGCGACAAATATGGTGATGGGGCGGCTGGGGTCGGCGGCATCGAGCAGGCGGATCTGCTGGCATAGGTCGTGGGCCATCGGGGTTTCGATGTTTCCCATGACGGAGAGCTCGCGACGGGCGAGCATCTCATCGTAAATGCTGGTGAGCGTGATACCTCGGGCGGATTCACGCATGGTGAGGGGGCTGATGATGGGGGAATGATTGGTGTCCATGAGGACTCCTTTCTGTTGGTTGTGTTGTGGAATAGGATTGTTGCCCGCGGAGGGGCTGGCGGGCTACAGGGTTCGTCCGAGCCTGAGATCGAGCTCGGTTGTGGGGCAGGCTGCCTGTTCGTACGGCTCGCAAGCGCCAAGGGCTCCAAAGCGATGGAGCGTTGCGACGGGCGTGGTGTAGGCGAGCCGCAGCCGATGCTCGACAGGGGCACATCCGTCATTTTTGTAATGATCCGCGTAGTACTGCACGATGCTGGCGTTCATCTCGCTGCCATTGCGATGGCGCTCAAACTGGCGTCTGCAGGTCTCGATGATCTTTGCTACCGACTTGGGTGCCGTCGCGGGAACAAGGGCGAGATAGCCCTCAAATAGCTCGTTGATGCTCAGGAGGCACAGCAGGTCGATCAGCGTCCTTATGGCTGCTCCCTCGGCGGAAAAGTGCGCGGTCATGCGGTTATATCGGTTGCGGTCGACGATGGCCGCATGGGGTCTTGGAGTTTTCTGCCCCGTGGTCCCGGGCTTTTGCCGCGCCTGTGTATTGAGCTCGACGTTGCAGCGCTTGAGGCCGTCCAACGGAAGGAACAGTGCGGTGCGCAGGGTGTTCCGCTTGCTTTCGAGTTCATGACGCTCGTCGGGTTCCCATTCGAGCTTGAGTTTCGTGTCGAGCGCCGTAAGCATATGGGCTAGGCAGCCTACGGCAAGAACGTACGAATCGTTGCCGCGTTTTGGGGCATAGGGGTCTGTCAGCTTGCGAATGTCGGGGTCGCCCATGATCTTTGTGCAGCGCTTCAGCAGTTGAGGGTGGTCGGCCAAGATCGTCGCGAGCGGTAGCGACGCGTAGTTCTTGATGGTCGCGGCGGCAAAGGCGGCGTCATATTCGTTTGCATATGCTCGCTCAATGCGGGCATCCAGAATGCTTTTCTTATCGCCGTCTTCAGCGTGGTGGTTTGTCATAGCTTCTCCAATCGGTTGATGTTCGTGCTGTTTGTTGATGTGTTGGTTGTCGTGAGTGATGTGCTTGCCGTGGGTGATGTGCTGACGTTGGGGTGCTATGCGGTTTTCAATGAGCCCGTGAGACAGTTGCTGCAGGGGCGGGATGGAACGGCCCATGCAAGGCGGAAGGCATCGTGCTCAAAATCGAGACAGCAATGCCCTAGGTGCCTCACATGTGGCAGTTACCTCATTAAGTTGTCATTACGTTTGGGGTTGTACTTTGCCGATCTTCCTTCTCTTACACGCTAAAACTCAAACTTCATATGCTCGATCTACTTAAAACCGCAACGGCGGTCTTTTATCAACTTATATGTCGGAACGCGTCTTTGCAAGTACTTTTTTGCCTTTGTTTCAAATGGGGTGGTTTTGCAACCGTCATACGTGCGCTGTGCGAACGTGCCCCGGCTCGGATAAGATAGTGCGCGATAAAAACGATGCAAGGAGGCTTATATGGCAATCAAAGCCATCGCAATGGATATCGACGGTACGCTCACCAACGACCAAAAGGTCATCAGCCCGCGTACGCGCGAGAAGCTGCTCGCGGCGCAGGAGTCGGGCATTAAGCTCATTTTGGCTTCGGGCCGTCCCGCATGGGGGCTGCACGCCTTGGCGCAGGAGCTCGACCTTCAAAACCATGACGGTCTGCTGGTGGCCTTTAATGGCGCTCACGTCGTCGATGCCCAGACCGACGAGGTGCTGTTCGATCAGGCTATGCCTACCGATGAATTGCATCGCCTGATTGATCATCTGCGCAATTTCGACGTGATCCCTATGATTTCGCTCGGTCGCGATCTGCATGTCGAGGATTCGTACCGCTGCATGATTACGCTGCCGGATGGCTCGCAGAAGAATATCGTCAAATACGAGCGCGACGCGTGCGATCTTAAGATTCGCGAGGTGGAGAGCCTGCATGAGGTCGTGGACACTTATCCCGTGGACAAGCTGCTCACTGCGGGCGACCCGGCCTATCTGCAAGCGCATCACGAGGAGATGTACGCGCCCTTTACTCAGACGCTTTCGGGTATGTTTACGGCCGACTGGTACTTTGAGTTTACGGCGCCCGGTATCGACAAGGCCCGCGCGCTCGAGGGTGCCCTGCCCAAGCTCGGCATCGATGCCAGCGAGGTCGTCTCTTTTGGCGACGGCCAGAACGACAAGTCCATGATTGAGTGGGCCGGCACCGGTGTTGCCATGGGCAACGCGGTTGACGAGGTTAAGGCCGTGGCCCAGATGGTGACTGCCAATAACAACGAAGACGGCATTGCGGTGGCGCTGGATAAGCTGCTGGGTTAGAATCGCCGATTAATGCATGGTTCGGGCGCCTGCTTACAGGCGCCCTTTTGTTAGGGAGGGTGCCGTGTCCGCATTTCCGTTCGACGCCGTTATCTTTGACATGGACGGCGTCATTGTCGATACCGAGTATTACTACCTGGGCGAGACCGCTGCGTTTGCCAAGGAGCTTGGGCTTAACCTGACTCAAGAGGAGTTGAACGGGCAGGTCGGTACCTCGCATCAGTTCTTCCTGCATATGCTGGTCGATTGGTTTGAGCGCGCCGGTAAGGGGCATTTATCTGGCGAGGAAGCGTTGGCCCGTTGGGACGAGTGGGCGCATAAGCGTCCGCGCGACTATCAGGCTTTGATTAACCCAGGCGCCGTGGATACGATTCGAGAGCTGCCGCGCCGCGGCGTTCGCGTGGCGCTTGCCAGCTCGTCTCCCATGGATAGCATCGAGGAAGTGCTCAATGCGTGCGGGCTGTCGGATGCCTTTGAGTATGTGGTGAGCGGCGAGCAGTTTAAGGAGAGCAAGCCCGAGCCCGACATCTACCTGCATGCGCTGGACCTGCTGGGACTTCCCGCGAATCGCTGCTGCTGCGTTGAGGATTCGGTGCCTGGTATCACTGCCGGCAAGCGAGCCGGCCTGACGGTCATTGCCAAGCGCGAGGAGCGCTTCGGTTTTAGCCAGGATGCCGCGGACAAGATTATCGACCAACTGCCGGAGCTGCTGGAGCTTGCGTAGGACTTGGACGGCACGTCTACCGTCATAATGGTATCGTTGTCGTCTTTTTGCCCACAGGGGTTAGCAAAGGTCAAAAACAGAGTGCGCATTTGCTAAAACTGCCGACTCAATGTGCTTTGCGCTGCAATTTTTGAGCGAGGCGATGCGCATCGAGGTCCTTGTGAGCGATTTGATGAGCGACTGCGTGCTTGTTTCTGTGTTTGCCTCTGCTGGCGCATCGGTCTCGAGCAGTAAGCGGTCGAGCGGAATCTGTCGTGCGTATTCGCGTCCTCGTTTAGACGCGAGCATGCGTTCGTTGACGGAAAAATAACAGCCCACATTACGTGCGCGGACGAGTTCGTCCGAAGTACCGCTAAACCAGTGGAAGATGATAGCGGGGGAGTCGGGGTTTGGGATGAGTAGACCATGCGATTCGAGGACGTCCAGTACGGCTCCTGCCGAACGAACGGCGTGAATTGATATTACGCGCCCGGCAAGAGGACACTGCACGAGCGCATCGCTGAGCCGGTCAAGTGCCTGTATTTGCAGCGGTTCGCTTCCGGCAAAGCGTGCGGAAAAGTCGAGCCCCACCTCGCCGATGTATCGCTCTTGGGCAGCAACTTTGCAAAGCAGATTGACTTCGGCAAGACCGCAGCGGCCGTCGGCGAGCCACCAGGGATGGAGGCCGACGCCCGCGATAATGTTTGGGTAACGGCTGGCCCGCTTTTTTGCTGCCGCGAAGTCGCGTGGGTCGACCCCGCAATCAAAGACCCCCAGCCCTATAGCCGCAGTTTCGTCGGCAACAGCATTCGGGTAAGCCATCAAATCAAGATGGCAGTGTGCATCAATTAACCGGGGCTCCATCTCGGCGCGCTCCGCTAGTCCAGGCGCTGGCCATCGGCGCGCACGCGCTCGGTGCCGCGCCCACTGATCTGGCGGATAACCTCGCCGGCAATCATCTGACCCATGATGGGCGGCATAAAGCTGGCGGTTCCCAGCTCGGTACGCTCGTGGATGTTGGAAGGGTCGCGGGGCTGTGTCTTAACCGATTCCTCGCAGCTAAACAATACATGCAGGCTCTTGATTCCGCGCTTCTTACATTCTTTGCGCATAATGCGGCTCATGGGGTCACGTACCGTATCGAAGATGTCGGCAAAGCGGAGGCACTCGGGATGGAGCTTGTTGGCCCCGCCCATGGAGCTAACCAAACGAATGTCGTGGTCCTGAGCATATTTGGCAATGGTGAGTTTGGCCGAGATGGTGTCGATGGCGTCGACGACGTAGTCGAGCTTGCCGCCCGTCTGCTCAAAAACGCTCGCAAAGAACTCGTCGATGTTGTCGCTCAACAGGTATTCGGTACGCTTGATGACGGTAGCGGCGGGATTGATATCGCGAATCATGGCTTCCATCACGTCCACCTTGCGCTTGCCGACGGTGCTGTGAAAGGCGATGGCCTGGCGATTGATATTGCTGGGCGCGATGATATCCTTGTCCAGAATGACGAAATGACCGATGCCGCCGCGGGCGAGTGCCTCGCAGCAATTGGAGCCCACACCTCCGCAGCCGAGCACCAGCACCGTAGCATCGGCGAGCTTATCGAGTGCCTCGCGGCCCATGATAACCTCGAGCTTGGTGTCGCGTGTCTCGATGGGAGTTGCGGCTGTGGTTTCGGTCATAGATTTCCTCCGATGGGGAGTCGGTCGTGTTTTAGCTATCGCCATTATAGGTATTATTGCGATTCCATTTGAGCCCTTGGAGCTTGTTGAAATGGGATCGGGATTCGCATAAGATTGAAGCAGATGGCACCCGTTGCCGCGGGTTGGCCAACTCCCAAACACGTTTGTAGCGTGAGAAGTGGCCGTCTTCGCATTACGCGGGGGCGGCTATTTTT
>NZ_JBNPKM010000007.1:0-95604 GCF_050312955.1 Collinsella sp. SGI.241 | reverse complement strand
TGCCCTTCACCAAAAAATGAGCGTGGATAATCTTCCGTTTTTGGCCTCGTACGGGTTCAAAGCGGGAGATTATCCACGCTCGTTCCCATCGGATTACATTGCCCGTGGCCGGCGGCCGTGCGGCATCGGTCCGCGTGGCGGCGTATAATCGGCGGCAGATGACTTGGACGTTAGGAAACCATGACCGATAGCATGCAGCAGATGGCGCTCGATACGCTCGGCGCCTATTTTGGCTACACCTCGTTTCGCCCGGGGCAGGACCGCATGGTCGATGCGATCCTTGCCGGCCGCGATGCGCTGGGCGTTATGCCCACGGGGGCCGGCAAGTCCATTTGCTACCAGGTGCCCGCGCTCATGCTGCCCGGTATCACCTTTGTGGTGAGTCCGCTGCTGTCGCTTATGGAGGATCAGACCCGTGCATTGCTCGCGGCGGGTGCGCGACCCAGCTATCTCAACTCCAGTCTTACTCCGGCCCAGCAAAACACCGTGCTCAAGCGGGCGCGCGAGGGCCGCTACCAGCTTATGTACGTGGCGCCCGAGCGTCTGCTCGAGCCGCGCTTTTTAGCTTTTGCGCGGGAGGCCGCGGCCGCCGCCGGCATTGGCGTGCCGCTCGTGGCCATTGACGAGGCCCACTGCGTAAGCCAGTGGGGCCAGGATTTCCGTCCCGCCTACCTGCAGATTCGCGAGTTCATCGATTCCCTGCCGCAGCGCCCCATCGTGGCGGCCTTTACCGCTACGGCGACCGAGCGCGTGCGTGCGGACATTCAGCAGATGCTCGGCCTGCAAAACCCCGCGACGGTGGTGACGGGCTTCGATCGCAAGAACCTCTACTTTGGCTGCGAGGAGATGGGCGACAAGGCCAAGGCCGCGTGGGTGCGCGACTATGTGATCGCACATTCGAGCGAAAGCGGCATCGTGTATTGCTCGACTCGCAAGACCGTCGATGCGCTGGCAAGCGAGCTTGCCGAGGCGCTGGGCTCCAGCGGCATTCGCGTTGGCCGCTACCATGCCGGCATGGGCAACGACGCCCGCCGGCAAAGCCAGCGCGCCTTTATCGACGACGATATCCAGGTAATGGTTGCCACCAACGCCTTTGGCATGGGTATCGACAAGCCCAACGTGCGTTACGTGATTCACAACAACGTGCCCGAGAGCATCGAGGCGTACTACCAGGAGGCGGGCCGCGCCGGCCGCGATGGCGACCCAGCCAGCTGCCATTTGCTGTGGAACGGCAATGATTTTCGTATGCGTCGCTTTTTGATCGATCGCGGCGATGTTGCCGACGAGGCGCTCGATGACGAGCAACGCGCGTGGGCGCTCCAGAATCGATACCGTCTGCTCAGCCAGATGGAGGGCTACTGCAATACCACCGGCTGCCTGCGCGAATACATACTGCGCTACTTTGGCGACGAGGCTGCGGCCGAGCATACCGCCGCAGCCGGTGCTAGCGGTGCCGCCACGGACGACGCCGAGGGCTGCGGCAACTGCAGCAACTGCCTCACGCAGTTCGAGGTCGAGGACGTCACCGATATGGCCCGTGCCGCCGTGCGCTATGTGGCTACGCGTCCCATGCGTTTTGGCAAGTCGCTGATCGCCGACGTGCTCCACGGCGGTAACACCGAGCGCATTCGCCAGATGCATCTGGACGAGGACCGCGGCTACGGTGAGCTGTCGAGCGAATCGGTCGGGCGCATCAAGGACATTATCGGGCAGCTGTGCGGCCGCGGTTATTTGGCAACCTCACAGGGACAGTACCCGGTCGTGGGGCTGGGCCCGCGTGCCGGCGAGGTCGAGGACGAGGCGTTTGCCTTTACCGTTAAGCGTCGTGCATCCAAGCGCAAGGCCTCGGCCCGCGCCCGCCGTGCGGTGGATCTGCTGCGCGAGGAGGCCGAGCTGGATCAGCGCCCGCGCGTGGGCGACGATGCCGAGCTGTTCGAGCGCTTGCGGGCACTCCGCAAGGAGATTTCGATCGAGCTGGAGATGGCGCCGTACATGGTCTTCTCCGATAAGGCCCTGCGCGGTCTGTGCCGCCTGCGCCCTCAGACGCGCGACGAGCTTATCCGGGTCAACGGCATTGGCGAGAAAAAAGCCGACGCCTTTGGCGAGCAGTTTATGGCGGCGATTGAAGAGTTTGAATCCGAGCATGCACGGGATGGAGCGTAACGATGGCAGCCGATAGCAAGACCGACCGTACTGACGTGTCCGCCGTGCCGCTGTACCAGCAGGTTATGGACGACCTAAAGGGCGAGATCGCGCGCGGCGTGTACGCTGCCGGCTCGCGCATTCCTTCCGAGATGGAGCTCGCGAAGTCCTACGGCGTGGGGCGCATTACCGTGCGTCGCGCCATTGAGGAGTTGTCGCGCGCGGGATATCTCAACCGTCAGCAGGGGAGGGGCACGTTTGTGTGTGCGCCCAAGCTCAAGCGCAAGATTGTCCAGAAAGGCGACGTCCAGAGTTTTACCGAGGCCTGCGCTGCCAACGACATGGCGGCCGGAGCGCGCCTGGTATCGCGCACGGTGGTTGCGGCGACGCGAGAGGACGCGGCGTTTTTTGGCGTGGAACCCGGCTGCGAGCTCATCGTGGTCGAGCGCGTGCGCACGGCCGATGGCGTGCCCGTCATGCTCGAGAACAACGCCTTTGTGCTGGCCGACCATCCCTATCTGCAGCAGCTTGCCGACGAGGACCTCGCCGACAATTCGATTTTTGCGATCGTTGCCGTGCATTCGGGCCGCGCACCGCTCAAGTCCGATCCCTGTACCGTGGAGATCGCGCTCGCTGATGCCCAGACGGCCCCGCTGTTGGAGGTGCCGGTCGGCGAGCCGCTCTTTTATATGGAGGCGTACTTTACCGATGCGGACGAGCGGCCCTTGCTGCTCGGGCGCCAAAAGATCGTGGGCTCGCGCTACGTGTTCGACATCTAACGTCCATAGATAGAACAATACAGAACAAGTTTGGTGAAATGAATTCACCTGCGACAGCTTGCGTGTTATAAATAGGACAACATAGAACGACCGCAGGTACGAGCTTTCGTCGCTCAAAGCCGCCACACAGGGAGGAACGTCACCGTGAACGCACACGATCTGGTTCAGGAAATTATCGAGCGCAAGGGTAAGATCGAGAATGTCTTTTGGATCGCCTGCGGCGGTTCGATGATTGACCTTATGCCGGCTAATGAGCTGCTCAAGCGCGAGGCAACCACGTTTACCTCGACGGTCTACACGGCGCGCGAGTTTTGCCTTATGGCCCCCAAGAGCCTAGGGCCGAAGTCACTCGTCATCGCCTGTAGCCACAGCGGTAACACGCAAGAGGTCGTCGACGGCTGCGAGATGGCGCTGGCCGCCGGTGCCGAGGTCGTGACTATGACTGACTACGCGGGCTCCAAGATCGATAACGGCAAGTGGACCACCTGGGTTTACCCGTGGGGCAAGGGCGAGTCGCAGGCCGAAGTTCCGCAGGGCATCGGCGCTCTGATCGCCGCCGAGCTGCTCGACCAGCAGGAGGGCTACGAGGCGCTCGCCGACATGTACGCCGGCCTTAAGCAGATGGACGCACTGCTGCCCGCTGCCCGCGAGAAGGTCAACGCCGAGCTGGGCGATCGCTTTGCCGAGCTCTGCCAGCAGCACAAGTTCTTCTATATCCTGGGCTCCGGCCCCAACTTTAGCCAGACCTACGCCATGGCCATCTGCTCGCTCATGGAGATGCAGTGGCAGCACTGCTGCTACATCCACTCCGGCGAGTATTTCCACGGTCCCTTCGAGGCTACCGAGCCCGGCGTGTTCTACTTTGTGCAGCTTGGCGCTGGCGAGTGTCGCCCCATGGAGGAGCGCGCACTGGCATTTCTCAACACGCACACCGATACAGTCATGGTGCTCGATGCGCTTGAGTACGGCGTGGGCGAGGTGCCCGCCAGCGTGCGTTCGTACCTGGAGCCGATCTTCTTCTATGCGATGAGCTGTGAGCTGCGCGCCGCCCGCGGCAAGGTATTTGACCACAGTCCCGAGGTTCGCCGCTACATGGGCGTCGAGCGGTACTAGGTAACGGGGAACGCGATTTTTCATGACGGGTCCTTCGCCAAGCGCGGGCTCCGTTTGCGTTACGGCGCCCCTTTCTGTTTGTCGAAAAACGAAGTCAAATACTTTTTCCGAGAAGTGAACGACCTATTTTGAACCCCCGAAGCATCGACATTTTTTGACGCCAAAACAGCAGGAAAATCTTAATGGAACTGCAGGAAATGGTCTCCACAAAGTGCCGATGCTTCGGGGGCTCGTTTTTGCTCGTTCACTTTTCGGGAAAAGTATTAGACCTAAATCTGCAAGCGTGTCGCGTGAGTCAAAAAACGGGCTGCGCCGGTGGGTTTCCGGCGCGGCCCGCTTTACATTGTGTCCGTATGAGTGAGTTGTCGCATCAACCGGCGGACTACCTGGCGTCGTAGGCCTCGGCGTCCCACCAGTCGAGCTGGGCGATGTTGTCGCGGATATGCTGACAGCTCTTGTGGAAGCCCTCGAGCTCGTGCTCGGAAAGGTCGAGCATGTAGACCTCCTCGACGCCCTCGGCGCCGATCACGCACGGCAGGGAGGTAAAGATGCCCTCCTCGCCATACTGGCCGGTCATAAGCGTAGAGGCCGAAAGCACGGCGTGCTCGTTGTGCAGCACGGCGGCGCAGACGCGCGCGGCGGAGTTGGCAACGGCGTACTCGGTGCACTGCTTGCCGGCGTAGGTCACATAGCCGCCCTTGCGTGCGAGCTCCTCGACCTCCATGTGGTCGAAGGCGTACTTGTCGGGGTTCTCGGCCTGAAGCTCGTTGAGGCTCTTGCCGGCGATGGTTGCGGCCTTAAAGGCGGCCAGCTGGCTAAAGCCATGCTCGCCGATCATGTAGGCGTCGATGGACTTGGGGCTCACCCCGACCTTCTTGGAGATCTCGGTGCGCAGGCGGGCAGAGTCCAGGCCACAGCCCGAGCCGATGATCTTCTTGGGATCGTAGCCGGTCAGATGCCACAGCTCAGTGCACACGACGTCGCAGGGGTTGGAGATGCTCACGAAGATGCCGTCGAAGCCGGCATCGACGATGCGCTTGGCAAAGGTGCGGGCGGCGTCGGTGGTAAAGAACAGCTCGCCGTCGCGGTTGCCGGCGGCCAGTGCGACCTTGCCGGCGGCGTTGACGATGACGTCGCAGCAGGCCAGCTCCTCGTAGTGGTCGTAGCAGTTGACGATCTTGGTGTTGTACGGAACAAACGAAAGGGAGTCGCGCAGGTCCTGGACCTCGGACGTCACCTTTGCTTCGTTGATATCGCAGAGGTACAGCTCATCGGCAATGCCCTGCATGAGCAGGCTGTTGGCGACATGTGCTCCTACGTGGCCCTGGCCGACCACACCGATCTTACGCGTCTGGTACATATACGTATCCTTTCGGCCGAGTTTTTCGCATCGAACCATTGTAGCGTCCTGCTGCCACTTTGCTAGGCTAAAGCGCCGTAGATTTTTGGGACATGCCTTAATCTCTACTTTTGGAGTGATTTGGGCCGCTGACGGTGTCTCGGGGCGATGCACTCGCGCGGATGGGGCCGCTCGTTGTACCATAGCTGCAACTGACTCGTAAGGAGCATCCATGCCCATTCGCATCCCCGACGCCCTCCCTGCCGCCGCGCAGCTCGAGAGCGAGAACATCTTTGTCATGACCGAGTACCGCGCGCTGCACCAGGACATCCGTCCGCTGCGCGTGCTCATCCTCAACCTCATGCCAACCAAGATCGCCACCGAGACGCAGATCATGCGCAAGCTCTCCAACACGCCGCTGCAGGTAGAGGTGGACCTGCTACGCACCAAGACGCACGAGGCCACGCACGTGTGTGCCGGCCACCTGGAGACGTTCTACCGTACGTTCGACGACATCCGCGATATCCACTACGACGGCCTGATCATCACGGGCGCGCCGGTGGAGCAGATGCCGTTCGAGGAGGTCGACTACTGGCCCGAGCTCTGCCAGATCATGGATTGGTCCACCACGCACGTGCACTCTACGCTGCATATTTGCTGGGGTGCACAGGCAGGGCTCTACCATCATTACGGTATCCAGAAGTGCGACCTGCCGGCCAAGGCGAGCGGCGTGTTTGAGCATTATCTGGTGAAGCCGCAAAGCCCGCTGGTCCGCGGCTTTGACGACCGCTTCTATGCCGTGCACTCACGCAATACCGATGTGCGCCGCGAGGACGTGGAGGCCGAGCCGCAGCTTGAGGTCGTGGCCGTATCAGACGAGGTGGGCCTGTACATCGTCAAGTCGACCGACAGCCGCCGCTTCTTTGTCTTTGGCCATCCCGAGTACGATACCGACACGCTACGCCTGGAGTACGAGCGCGACGTGAAGCGCGGGCTCAACCCCCAGGTGCCGGCGCATTACTTCCCAGGTGACGACCCCACCGCCGAGCCGCGCAACGTCTGGCGCAGCCAGGCCCAGCTGCTCTACACCAACTGGCTCAACTACTACGTCTACCAGACCACGCCCTACGACCTGGCCCGCGCCGGCGAGGAGCACTAGGCTACGGCCGCGGTTGCGGTTGTGGCTGCGGCGTGACGAGCGTGGATTTTCGGATGCCCATCTTGCGGGTGCGATACAACGGCGGTTAGGCGCTGATGATGTGGGGTAGCGGCAGGTCGTGGGTGTCGGTGGGAACGTGGTCGACACGCTGCTCGTCAAAGGCGATGCCGATGATTTGGCATGCGGGCGAGATCGTGGGCAGGTAGCGGTCGTAGCAGCCGCCGCCGTAGCCCAGGCGCGCGCCGGTGTGGTCGAAGGCTACGAGCGGCACGACGATCATATCGAGCGCCTCGGCAGGCACGATAGGAAAACGGCTGCTGTCGACGTCCGTGGCTGCGAAGGCCCGCGTAGGGTGGGCGATAAACGGGGCCTCGGACGCATCGCCGGCAGCAACTGCCCGCATGTACATGCGCTGGCCACAAGCCACGGTGTCAGCTGCCGAGAACATGCACGGATAGGCCACGCGCCAGCCGTGTTTTGCGGCCGCTGCGGCAAACGCGGCAGGATCTGCCTCGGAGCCCATGGCGGCATAGACGGCAACGGTGCGCGGGGCCACGGGACCCGAGCCGCCCAGCAACTCAACGAGCCGCGCGCATACAGCAGCAGACTTTGCCGCCCGCATATCCAAATCTAGAGCATCGCGCCGGGCAATTACCGCCCGCCGCAACTCGGCCTTATCCATCCCGGCCCCTCTCTCAAACCTACCAAAAAGGGACAGGTTTATTTTGGTAGGTTTTATCTGGTCAAATGACGAAACCACCACGCAAACCATCGCAAGGGGAGCAGTTCATGGACACCTTCGTGGGTTTTGACGAAGAGTGGGTGTTCGCGGCGGTGTGTCTCGATCTGTAACAGTAACTCGGCAAAATCGGGCCTAGATGTTACAGATTTAGACAAAGGGCCGGCGTCATCCGAAAACGTCTCGATTTGTAACATCTGGAGCCAATATTCCCGCCTGGATGTTACAGATTTAGACAAACTGGTGTGACGGGCTGAGCTGCCCCGCCCAAGCATCGGCAAAAGAAAAGGTAGATTTTCAGGCATGTCCCAAAAATCTACCTTTGCTGTGCGTTAGCCCAGCAGGTCGATGACGTTGAAGCCGGCGTTGCTCTTGGCGATGACGTCTCGGCCGCCAAAGACGCAGGTGGGCGAGACGGCTGCGATGCGCGTCACGTCGGCGCCGAGCGAGCGCAGCTCACCGGGCGTGGCGGCGAGCATCTGGGCGCGGCGCTCCTCGCGTGCATGTGGATCGAGTCCGGCCAGGTAGGTCGTGTTGCGGCGTTTGGTGAGCGCGTACGGCTTCACCGGCGCATCCATGCCGCTCACGCAGCTCACGATAAAGCCCTCAAAGGCTGCCTCGTCGGGCTCAAAACCGCCGAGCCATTCGCCTGCGCGCGCCACGCGCTCAATCGAGGGGTCGATTGCCGGGTCGCGGTAGGTGTAGAACGCCGCCTGACGCTCACCTGCCGCGCGGAATCCGCAGCCGTACGCCCCGCCCTTCACGCGGATCTCGTTCCACAGGTAGTCGTAGGAGAGCGCGTTGGCGGCAACCGCCCAGGCGCCCGTCACGTCAATGCCCAGGCGACGCGGGTCGCACGCGCTTGCCGCAAAGCAGATGTCGCTGGGGATGACGAAAGCCTCGTGGCGGTCGCACGGCGTCGGCACCACGAGCGCGTCGCGGCCGGCAACAGCACCGTCGCCCGCGCCCAACCCCAGGTCGCCCGCGGCGGCCCAGTACGCGTCAAAGTCCTCATCGCTGCCGGTAAAGCTCGCCAGACAGCCATCGGACACAAAGATGCGGCCTGCCAGCTCGGCAAGCTTGGCGCGCAGGTCGTCCAGGCGCTCATCAAAGTGGTCGAGCAGATCGCGCAGGAACAGGTAGAAGTCCACGCCCGAAAGCTGCTCGCGCACCACGGCCGAAGGCGAACTGTAGCTCATCGCGCGACCGAGCGCCGCCGAGTGACCGTTGTTAATGAAGCCCTGCTCAAGCCCAATGCGAATCTGCGTGAGCACGTCGCGCACGCGGTCGGCGTCGGCATCAAGCAACAGCGTGCTCGACCACACCTCGCGCGGCAGGCTCGCCAGCGCATCGATCTTTTCGGACAGGGCGCCGGCGCTCACCAGCAGGTAGGGGCGCACGCCGTCCACGTCGGGCTGGGTCATGACCTCGGTCGTAAAGCTCAAAAAGCCCAGCTTGCCGGCGATAAGGTTGTCGAGCTCCTCGGCCGAGTGCTCGCTCGTGGGCAACTGCTTGAGCAGGCGGCAGAGCAGGGTCACATAGGGCAGGTCCTCAAACGCGACGCAGCTCAGGTCGAAATACTGCATGGCGTAGGCCAAGCGGTTGGTGGGGATGCCGTGGCGCAGGCAGGGGATGGGCGCGGTCGTGTCCACGACCAGCGGCGGCTCGGGGCGCGCCTCGCCAATGTCGGACACGCGCAGGCGTGGCAGCGTGGCCTTGGCCTCGGGCGCGTCATCCGCCTCCTGCGCGGCGCGCAGCGCAGCCGTGCGCTCGACCACATCGGCCAGCTCGGCATCGGTCATGGTATCGCGCTTGGCTGCCAGCTCGGCAGCCTCGGCACTCTCCGCACCCTCGGCGGCATCCACCGGCACCAGCTCGACCAGCGCCATGTGGTCATTCTCCAGCACCAGCTCGCGCAGCAGGTCCTCAAAGTAGCTGCCGTCCAGCTCGCCGCGCAGCTCCTCGTACACCGGGCCGTACTTGAGCGCCAGCGTCGCGGCGTCGTCATCGTAGAGCCAGGTGCTCAGCGCGTCGCACGCAATGGCCACGCCGTCGGCGATACCGTAGTCGCGCTGGCGCAGGTCGTATTCGTTGCTGCTGATGATGGCCTCCAGGCGCTCGCGCGGAACGCCGTGCTCGCACAGGTCGCGGCAGGCGTCCTGGAACACGCGGCGCAGCTCACGCGCCACGCCGGGCTGCGCGTTTTGCAGCATGATGAGCTCGTAGGGCTGCAGGCTCTCGGCCGCGGTGTAGCTCACCACGTTGCCGCCCAGGCCGGCGGCAAGAATGGCCTTCTTAACCGGCGCCTCGTTGGAACCCAGCAGTGCCTCGAACAGGATGTCCGCCGCGATCGTGCGCTTGCGGTCGAGCGCGCTGCCCAGCACAAGACCCAGGCCCACCAGGGCGTTCTCGGGTGTGGTGGCCATCTCGACGCGCTTGTACTCGCAGGTCACGGGCGCCTGCACGACCAGCGGATTGGGCGCCAGCGTGGACGGGTCCTCGCCGGCTGCAACGGCAGCGTCCATGCGGCGGCTCGCGGCACTCGGCTGCGACAGATAGCGCTCGTCCAAAAACGCCAGCGCGCGGTCCACGTCCAGGTCGCCGTAGAGCGTGATGTAGGAGTTGGAAGGATTGTAGTGGCGCGCGTGCGTGTCCAGGAACTGCTCGTAGGTGAGCGCAGGGATCGCGCGCGGGTCGCCGCCGCTCTCGTGCGCATAGGCGGTGTCGGGATAAAGCGCGGCGTTGACGGCGTCGTCCAGCACGCTCATGGGGTCGGACAACGCGCCCTTCATCTCATTGAAAACCACGCCGTTATAGTGTAGGGTTCCCTCGCGCAGGCTCGCGGAGCTGCCGTTGCCCTCGCCCTCGGCGCCCTTCGGCAGGTCCAGCTCGTAGTGCCAGCCCTCCTGCTCAAAAATGGTGGGCTTGGTATAGATGGCCGGGTTGAACACCGCGTCCAGGTACACGTCCATCAGGTTGTACAGATCCTGCTCGTTGGTGGTGGCAACGGGGTAGATGGTCTTGTCGGGGTAGGTCATGGCGTTGAGGAACGTCTGCATGGAGCTCTTGATCAGGTCGACAAACGGCTCCTTGACGGGAAACTTGGCCGATCCGCACAGCACCGAGTGCTCGAGGATATGGAACACGCCGGTGGAATCGGCCGGCGGCGTCTTAAAGCCAATGGCAAAAGCCTTGTTTTCGTCGTCGCACGCCAGGTACAGCAGGCGGGCGCCCGAGGCGGTGTGGCGCAGCACGTAGGCGTCCGAGTCGAGCTCGGGCACGGTCTCGCAGCGCTCGACGGCAAAGCCGTGACAGGTGGTGCCGGGCACCAGCAGCGCGGCGGCAGCGGCGCGCGGGTCGGTTGAGGTGGTGGGCATATGCAGTCTCCTTTGACGCCCCAGCGGGGGCGAATCGAGTCGAATCCTCGTGAGTATACCCATATGGGGCTGCGGCTCTGCGGCGAACTGGAGACGATGTCGGCGGATTGGACAAAGGCCCCGCGTGCCCGCCGCGCGAGCGTGGAAACTTGGACGCCTATCGAATGAGAGTGGATTTTCGGACGGAATCAGCCTCAAAACGTCCAAAAACCGTCCAAATATCCACCCTCATTTCCCGACCGTCCAAAATCCACGCTCATCCGCCGCCCGCGCATCTCTCATCTCTCATCTCTCATTCGTCACTAATACGAGAGATAACAGAAAGACGAGAGATGAATATGAGAGATAACTGAGCAGCAAAGAGACAAGAAATCACGGTATTGTCTCAATACTGATTGTTCTACCAGCAAAAACATGTTTAAATGAAACAGATGGTAGATATCTTATCTCTCATCTTTCACTCATCTCTAATACGAGAGATAACAGAGAGACAAGAGATAATTACGAGAGATAACTGAGAGACGAAGGAAATCTATTCGCGGCATTCTCCGCCGGACCGAGCGAAAGGACGTGCAGATGAACGAGAACGAACTGATCGGTCTGCTCGAGTCTTTAAGGCGCATGGGCTCGGACGATCTTAGCGTCGAGGTCAAAGAGAGCGCCACGACGCTTTCTCGCGACGTATGGGAAACGGTTAGCGCATTCGCGAATACCGCCGGCGGAATTATCGTGCTCGGCGTGAGCGAGCGCGCGGGCTTTGTCCCGGTTGAGGACTTTGAGACCGAGAAGGTGCTCAACCAATTTGTCGCAGGCATGGGTGATGCCGGCGGTCGCGGAAAACTGGCCAATCCGCCCAAATACACTATTGAGCGCGTGGAGCTTCGGGGCACCGTGGTTCTCGTTATCACGATTGAGGAGCTCGACCCGTCGAGCAAGCCCTGCTATGTAATAGAACGCGGCGCCCAGGGCGGCAGCTACAAGCGCATTGATGACAAAGACGTGCCACTTTCATCGACCGAGGTTTTGGCACTGTCGTCATACGAGCGGACGAGTCCTAGCGATCGCGATGCAGTGCCCGGCGCGGTTGCAGGCGATCTTGACGAGGCACTGGTCGATCGCACGATAGAGCGTGCTTTCTCGCTGACACCTCGGGCAATGCGCGGCGCGCCGGACAAGAAAACGAAGCTGGAGCGCCTGAATTTCCTCGACTCCCAGGGCAAAGTTACTAAGGCCGGGCTCCTGGCTGCGGGTGCCTATCCTCAGCAGTTCTATCCTAAGCTCTTTATCGATGTGGCGGTCTATGCCGGAACGCAGAAGGGCGCGGCGGGGTCGTTGAGGTTCATGGACCGTACGATCTGCGAGGGAACGTTGGGCGAAATGATCTCGGATGCCGTCGCGGCAGTCGCCAAGAATTTGCGGCGAACCTCGACGATCCAAGGCGTCTCGCGTGTCGACTCGCTGGAGATTCCCGAGGAGGTCCTGCGCGAGGCAATCGCCAACGCCGTAATCCACCGAGAATACGGAGATCGGTTCTGTGGGCAGTCGGTCGCTGTTGACGTCTTTGATGACCGTATCGAAGTGACGAACCCCGGCGGCCTATACGGAGGAAAGACTCGCGAGAACTTGTTTGACGGCAGCTCCCGGTGCCGCAACGCGACGCTCATGAAACTCATGTCGATTGTTCCGCTGCCGGATGGCGCAGGTTCGCCGGCTGAGGGCAATGGCTCGGGCATTCCGATGATGATCGACGCCATGTGTGCTCATGGTTTGGCCGAGCCCCTGTTCTGCCCGGGATTCGATCGGTTCAAAGTGGTTCTCTATCGCTCAAAGGTCGAGCCGGTCGACCACGGCGGTGACTTAATTGTGGCGGCACTTAAGCGTTGCGGTGAGCTGGGTACGCGCGAGTTGGCGGAGCACACAGGGCTCACAATTTCCCAGGTTAGGTCGCGCGTCAACACACTCATTGCTCAAGGCGAGCTTGAGCCTACAGCGCCGGCGACGAGTCGCAACCGCAAGTATCGACTGTCGGAGCGTGCGGAATAAATGCGCCAGCGGACGAGGTGACCCAATAATCGACTCTCGATTGGCGCCCGCTAAGGTAAGGCGGTTGTTGCCCAGTCGACGGCGAAGTTAAAAATCCGGCTTACGCTGGCATAGTCCCGAACCCATCCATCAGGAACAGCCTAAGAACCAGCTTGATGACATTTCCCGGTTTGATTTCTGCCGTGCCAAAGACGTGGCGCTCGGCGAGCTCGCTGCAGTATGCATAGATGTCGCGGATAAGGTCCGCGCCCGAAAGCGTAAACATGTAGCCCGCGTCCGAAAGTGCATTGGGCGCGGCGGGCAACTTGGCCATGTGGCAGAACGTTTGCAGGTCGGGCGCCATAACATTCTGGTAGTCGAGGTGGCCGCTGGCATCCTGTGCGGCAAGCTCCAATTGGCGCACAAAATCCAGCGCCGCCGCTAACACAAAGCTCGGCGTAGGCGCATTGACGTCCTCCGTGGTCGCCACGAGCCTGCCCGCCGCCTGCGTGACAAGCCAAGCGACCTCGCGCTGGCAGCGCACGGCCTTGCGCGTCACCGGCTTGATGGACGAAGAAGAAACGCTTCCCTTAGGCGGATTCGAAGCAGCCATAAGACCCTCCCATGAACAATCCGGCCCAATAAGCCCGGATGAAACATGTGCTACATCAGTATACAGGGGAGTGGGATAGCGGGGTATGAGCGCGCCAGCGGCAAACCGAGAGCATCAACGATGTGCCGATCGCGGAATGAGATCTCGTAATAATTGACTCTCGGCCATATTATTGAGGGGCATGACTCGCGTTCGTATGGTTGTAGGTGCTGGCGATGAACGACATTGACCTTGCTGCTCCGTTGATGGATGGACCAAGCTATGACCGTGCCTGCAGTCTCGTGCCTTCCGAATACGTTGAGGCATGGGAGTGGTTTCTGGGTGAGGAGCAGCGCGGCGGCGTTTGGACCAGCCTTCCGCACCGCACCAAGGAAGATAGCCCTCAGTATCAGTATCGTTTGAGAATTGGCGCGGACTTCTTTCCCGTAACGCGGGATTCAGGGATCTTCTGGCCGGGCCAGGATCGGGTGAAGCAAGATCCCAATAAGATCTTTGCGCTTTCGGTCCATAACTCTAAAAAGAGCTTCTACACCGATGTTCCTCCGCTCTATTTGGATGACGGTACGTGGGTCATTAAGTATTCGGTTCAAACGCCAGGTGTCGTTGGTTCTCGAGACCAGAATTACAACCGTAAAATGCTCAACTGCATGGAATATGGCGTTCCAGTTGGAGTCATATTTGCAACCGAGGTGGGCTATAAGGTGCTCGGCCTTGCGTTTGTTGAACGGTTTGAGCCCGAAAACGGCTGGTTTGTTCTGCATGGTCCCGTTCATAAAGGCGGGCCTGATCCTCGTTTTGCGTCCGACATGAGCTATCTGAAGCACATGTCAGCCGACATTGAGTTTGCCGGACAGAGTGCGACCGATGACGAAAAAGCTCGCTATGCGTTGAGACGCGAGCGATTGGGGCAGCAATGGTTCCGCAAGCAGCTCATTGCCGCCTATGATGGTCGCTGCGCGGTGTCGGGTTGTGGGGTTAACGAGGCACTGGAGGCTGCACATATCGAGAATTACTCGGGACCCAAATCGCAGGTTGCCAGCAACGGCATTCTACTTCGGCGCGACTTTCATGCTCTATTCGATGCTCATCTGATTTCGTTTGAGCCTGTTTGCGGCGAATATCGACTGTGCGGATCGTACCTGCTGGATAAGACCGACTACGCTTCCTTTGCAGGTGCGACGCTAAGGCAGCCGAATGAGCGTCAGTGGCGACCCAATGCGGTGTTTCTCGAGGCCCATCGCATTGAGTTTGATCGCTCGGAAAAGAAGCGTGAAAAGGCGGGGCTTCTGCCGTATTAGCGTATTTGGCTTCGGCGGTCTTTTACGATCGTGTTGTTTGATCGGATCGCGTGGCGATGCAATCTCGTGCACGCCCGCCGGTGCATGCTCTTCCTGATTTGGATAGCGAGAGAGGAGCGCGTGTGAGCTGGCGAGGCGATATTGCGATGGGGAAGTACGGAAAACTGCCGTGTGCCCTTATCGACAACAATATGTTTCCGGGCGTAGAGGTTGATTGCGGGTCGTTTGCCGTCGCCTGTCCTTATTGCGGCTCACAAATATCGTGTCTCGATATTCGGTTCATCGATGCGCGCGACAGACTCAGCGACGAAGTGAGAAAACGGACGGGCGTTCATATGCCGGTGTATCCGGAGAAATGCCCTGTTTGCGGCCTCGATATCGTGTATGACGTTTGCGACGAGGGATAGGCGATGCGGAGGAGCTGGCTGTGAAGGCCTCTCCGTCTCTACAAATAAATTCCCTCACCGAGCTTCTTGTGGAACTCGGCGTGATGGTCGCGTGCCCAGGTAAAGAGTGCCTGGTCAAAATTGGTACGCGTGGCCGGGACGCCAAAGACGCCGGCAACTTCGACGCGCACAAACTCCAGTGCCGGCAGCTTGTTGATGGCAGTGAGGGCAAACGGGGACGTGGGTTCTTCGAACAGATAGCGGCTGCCTTGCAGCGCGTCGCAACTGGTGCACGTGTTGCCGAGCGATGGGGCTTTGGAGGCTCGCGCGCCTACGGGCTTGTAGCCACAGCGCTTAGAAAGATAGTCGCGGATCTCGCCCGGGACGCAGCCAAGAGCGGGAACAATGGCGAGCGCGTTGGCATTGGCTGTGTCGATGGCAATATGCCCGGCCTTGTTGGGTGCGTGCGCAATGGCGATGCCCTCGCTGTCATCGGTTCGATAGGGAATGCCGAAGGCCGCGACCGAGGTCTCTTTGTGACATTTCCAGCATTCGCGCTTGCCCAGTACTAGATATATATACGGCGCAGAGGGGTCGGATCGGTCAACACCGGGCAGCCACTCGGCAAAGGGCTCGGGGTTGACGCCGCTGGGTACATACCAGATCTTCTTGGTCCGGTCCCATTTGGCGCCCAACGCTTTGGCTTCTTCTTTGTGTGAAAAGGGAACATCGAGCTCGGTGCGCATGGTGGCTCCTTGGTGCTGCAGGTGTAAGTGGCTCAAGGATACCGCAGGGTGTGGACGTTGTGGCGTTTTGCCGAGAAGCCGCGGTGCGGACTGGTTGGTTACGCCTTGGATAAACTGGCAAGTAGATGGTCGGCTTTTGGCCAGTTGGGCGGCAACCTTGCCAAAAGCTTGACGGATTGCGGTTTGGGCATCGGCGAATGAACACTTTGGCGCACCTCGGCGAAAAAACCGCCGGTCGTTTACCGGAAACTTAGCAGAACCGCCAGCCGCCGCCGGCGTGCGTGCTATCTTCGCGCCATGAGGTACTTTATCGTTTCACATAACGCCGCATTGGCGCTGTTGGCGCACATGCCGAACCCTCGCTTTGGGGATTCGGAGCCAGAGGTCGTGTCGATTGCAGGTGCCTGTGCGCTCTTGGACCAAGAAGCGCAGGAGGTTATCGATCGCTATGACCTGGGGATCGAAACGCTGGATTTGCTGGTGCCGTCGCGCGCCGGCCGTCGGCAGAGCAAGCATGTTAAGACGCATCTGTGCACCAACGAGCTCCCGGCGGGTTCGTTTATCTCGCTGGGCCACTGGATGGGCGACCTTGATGCGTATGTGTGCTCTCCCGAGCTGGCGTTTTTGCAGGCTGTGCACGATGGCGATGTGGCAGCGGCCGTCTATGCCGGCTATGCGATGACATCGGATTACCGGCTGGATAACCTTGCTCCCGGTGGGGTAACAGGCAGGGATGCGGGCATGCGCGATAGCAGGCTCACGACTAAGGAGCTCATCGCGGCGTATATCGAGAAGTCACCCAAGGTGAGGGGTATCGCGAAGGCAAAGGCGCTGCTTGCATATGTGATCGAGGGGTCGCGCTCTCCGAGGGAGTCGGGGCTCTGCATGTTTATGTCGCTGCCTGCGCGCTACGGCGGGTATGCATTGGGCAAGGCCGAACTTAACAAGAAGGTCTTCATTCGCGATGGATACAATGACGGACGTGATCACAAGCTTCGCGTGTTGGAGCGCACACCCGACATAACGCTTACGGCTAAAGTCGAGGTGGGCATGGATAAAGTAAAGGCCGGGCTGCTGCCAGAGGTGCTGACCGCGATGGTCGATTACGACAGCGATGCCATTCATGACGGACGCGAGAAGATTTACAAGGATGCCGAGCGCCGCAACGAGTTGGAGCTGTTGAGCGGCGTGGCACACTTCACCGTGACGACTGAGCAGGCAAATGACTACGACAAGCTCATTCGGCTGTGCGAACGCATCCGACGGAAGCTGCACCGGAACAAGCGACCCATTTTTAACAAGCCCATGAGCGAGGAGCAGCGATACTTTGCCCTCAAGCGCGTCGAAGCGAAGCGGTTTAAGCTTTGGCAGGCCGTAATCGAGGCGCGTCAACATTGGTAGGGGCGGTTGCTGGGCATGGGACCAAGGGCCTCATTGTCAGGTCTAATACTTTTCCCGAGAAGTGAACGAGTCAAAACGGACCCCCGAAACATCGACACTTTTGGTGGCTTATTTCCTGCGGTTTTATCATTGGAATCCTGCGGTTTTGGCTGTAAAAAGTGTGGATGCTTCAGGGGTCCAAATAAGGTCGTTCACTTCTCGGGAAAAGTATTAGACCTGGTTATGGGAAGGCTGTCCGGATGTGGCCGCGAGGCTTGCGAAGGCCAGATCGGGGCGGTCGCCAAGGCTGTTTGGGTAATTTTGGGGCTGATTGGGGCGGTCGCCGGGGTTGTCTGGGCGACTTTGGGTGTGGCAGGGGTAATTGCCGGCGATACCGAAGCAACTTGGGGTCTGCCGGGATGATTGCCGGTTATGTAGAGGCGGTATCAGCCTCGATTGGGATGGTTATTGGAGCTGCCGAAGCGGTTTTGGGTGCCACGGCGCCCTTTTGGCTTAGCACATAAAACAAAACAGCCCAGAGGCATAGCATCTGGGCTGCGAACATTTGGTGGGCGTTAGAAGATTTGAACTTCTGACCTCTTCCGTGTCAGGGAAGCGCTCTCCCCCTGAGCTAAACGCCCGATCAAGGGTGCGCAAGTGCGCAAGGGATAATATAACGGAGCTTGAACTCGGTGGCAAGAATATTTTTTAAAATCGCTAACGTTGTGGAATCAAAGGGCTTTGTCGCGCCCATTTTAAAAGAGCTCGCTGCCGTGATTTGGCTATCGCATAATGCAAAGCCGTTGCGATGCCGAACCATGGAAGAGACGTCCGCGGAATTGTCCTACCGATAAGCGGACAAGCCCCCAGCTGGTGCCTTCGCCGTGGTAAGGTAAGCCGAATTGTTTCCAGGCTGTTTCGGGGGAGCGGGATGAGCAAAGAGCGTGTCGAGCAGGTCGAAGGCGCAGGGGCTTCGGTGCCGATGACCGATATATCGAACATTGATGTGCCCGAGGGCACCGATGAGCTCAGCCGCAGCACCCGCCGTGCATGGCGCGACCGCCTCAACGATGCCCAGACGCGCAAGATGATCGTGGGCATGTTGGCTACGCTCGTGGGCGGCTCGTTTTGGGGCTTCTCGGGCACCAGCGCGAGTTTTTTGTTCGATACCTACCATGTCGATACGCTGTGGCTTATGAGCATACGACAGATTCTCGCCGGCCTGCTCTTTATGGTCGTGGTTGTCACGCGCGACCGCGCACGCCTGGTCAAGCTTTGGACGACGCCCGCTGATCGCAAGCAGCTGCTGCTCTTTACCGCTTTTGGCCTGCTCTTTAACCAGTTTTGCTATCTTTCGGCCGTGCGCCTGACCAATGCCGGAACCGCGACGGTCCTTCAGTGCCTGCAGCTGGTCATCATCATGGGATATACCTGCATCACCGATCGCCGCAAACCGCGCATGCGCGAGGTTATCGGTATTGGCCTGGCCCTTGGCGGCACGTTTTTGATCGCCACCGGCGGCGACCCCACGAGCCTGAGCATCTCGCCGCTCGGTCTGGTGGCGGGTCTTATGTGCGCGGTGAGCGCCACCTGCATGGCGGTGATTCCCGCCAAAATTCTGCCAGAATACGGCAGCCCCATCGTTACGGGCTCAGCCATGCTCACGGCAGGCGTGGTCTCGTGCGTTTTCGTGCAGCCGTGGGCCCATATGCCGGCGCTCGATGCCGCCGGCGTCGAGGCGCTCGCGGTGTTTGTGGTCGTGGGCTCGTTTTTGGCGTACATGCTCTATATGCAGGGCGTCAAGGACATCGGCTCGGTGCGCGCGAGCCTCATCGGGACCGTGGAGCCGGTCTCGGCAACCATTACCAGCGCCGTTATGCTGGGCACGGTATTTTTGCCGACCGACCTTATCGGCTTTGCCATGATTATCGTAATGATGTTTTTAACGGTGTAGCCCCCGCGGTTGCTATTAAAGGATAATGGGCTGGCGGCGCGTTGCTTTGGCGGCGCGCCTTTGTCTATAGAGAGGACCTCTTATGAAGTACTTTGGCACCGACGGATTTCGCGGCGAGGCCAACGTTGGGCTGACCGTGGAGCACGCGTACAAGATCGGCCGCTTTGTGGGCTGGTATTACGGCGCCAGGCGCGGGGCCAAGGCGCGCGTGATCGTGGGTAAGGACACGCGTCGCTCGAGCTATATGTTCGAGGCGGCGCTGGTGAGCGGTCTGGTTGCGAGCGGTGCAGACGCCTATATGCTGCATGTGATTCCTACGCCGGGCGTGGCGCACCAGACCGTGGAGGGCTGCTTCGATTGCGGCATCATGATCAGTGCGAGCCACAATCCGTTTTGCGATAACGGCATTAAGCTGGTCAACAGCGACGGCTTTAAGATGGACGAGGACGTGCTGGAGCTCATCGAGGACTACATCGATGGCAAGAGCGAGGTGCCGCTGGCCACGGGCAACCACATTGGCGCCACGGTTGACTACATGCAGGGCCGCAACCGCTACATCGCCTCGCTCATTGCAAGCGCGAACTTTTCGCTGCAGGGCGTCAAGATTGGCATTGACTGCGCCAACGGCTCGGCGTCCTCTGTCGCCAAGCCGGTGTTCGATGCGCTCGGCGCCGATGTGCGCGTGATTAACGCCGCACCCGACGGCTTTAACATTAACGTCGACTGCGGCTCTACGCATATGGAGCGCCTGCAGCGCCATGTGGTGGAGCAAGGCTTGGACGTGGGCTTTGCCTACGACGGCGATGCCGACCGCTGCCTGGCCGTGGACGAGCGCGGCCGCGTGGTCGACGGCGACCAGATTCTGTACGTGTGCGGCGTGTATCTTAACAAGCACGGGCGCCTCTCGGGCGGTACCGTGGTGCCGACGATCGCCAGCAACTTTGGCCTGATTAAGTCGCTGGAGCTTGCCGGCCTGAGTGCCGTGACCAGCGGCGTGGGCGACCGCCACGTGTATGCCAAGATGCGCGAGGGCGGCTACAGCCTGGGTGGCGAGCAGACGGGCCATACGATCTTTGGCGATATCGAGCGTACGGGCGACGGCATTATGACCTCGCTGCGTGTGATGGAAGTGATTCGTGCCGAACGCGAGACGCTTTCGCAGCTCGCGGTGCCGTGCAAGCTGCTGCCGCAGGCGCAGGTTGCCGTACGCGTGGCGGACAAGGATGCTGCGCTGGGCAACATGGGCGTGCAGGCCGCCATTGCCGAGGCCGAGGCGGCGCTGGCGGGCGAGGGCCGCGTGCTGGTGCGCAAGAGCGGAACCGAGTCGGTGATTCGCGTTTTGGCCGAGGCCCCCGACCAAGACGCCGCCGACGCCGCCATGAAGCGCATCGCCGCCGCGCTGGAGGCTCTGTAGTTACGCGGTTTTACCAAACCGCGTAACCGCTCGACGCTACAAACGGCCCCAAGCGGCAATCTGGCGTTCAATTTCAAGGGCGCGACCAGAAGGTCAGCGCCCTTTCATTTCACGTCACCTTGCTCGCTTGGGGCCGTTTTCGCTGACGTTGCCAAGACATCGACGTCAACATGGTTGGCGTTGGCGATGGCGTGCTGGTCAATCCTTACAGCTGGTACAGCGTGGTGAACTTGTCCTGCAGGTAGCTGCAGTAGTAGCGGGCATCGAATGCCATACCGCACGCGCCCTTGATGAGCTCCGGCGCGTCCTTGGCGCGGCCCCACTGCCAAATGTGCTCGCCCAGCCAAGCGCGGACGGGTGTCAGGTCGCCGCTCGCACAGGCGCCGTTAAGGTCGACACCGTCGCGGCACATGGCCGGCACAAACATGGCATCGTAGGCGCTGCCCAGCGCATACGTGGGGAAGTAGCCAAACGAGCCGCCGCTCCAGTGCGTATCCTGCAGGCAGCCGCGCGTGTCGTCGGGAACAGGAATGCCCAGGTACTCGTCCATAAAGCGATTCCAAAGCGCGGGGATGTCCTTGGCCGTGGCCTCGCCGGCAAACAGCATGCGCTCAATCTCGTAGCGCACCATAATATGCAGCGGGTAGGTGAGCTCGTCGGCCTCGGTACGGATCAGCGACGGCCGAGCGATGTTCACGGCGTGGTAGAGCGTGTCCTCGTCCACGTTGCCGTAGACCTCGGGCGCGTGACGGCGCAGCACTTCGAGCAGCGGGCCCATAAAAGCGCGACTACGGCCTACGGTGTTCTCGAAAAAGCGGCTCTGGCTCTCGTGAATGCCCATGGAGGTGCCGCCCTCCAGACACGTGCGCGCGTAAGCGGGATTGACGCCCAGCTCGTACATGGCGTGCCCCGCCTCGTGGATGATGCTATAGACGTTGGAGATGCAGTCGTCCTCGTAGATGTGCGTGGCGATGCGCGCATCGCCCACCGAGAAGCCCTCGCTAAACGGGTGCTCGGTAAAGGCGAGCGTGGTGTCGTCCAGGTTAAGGCCGACGAGCTTCATCAGGTCGAAGCTCATGGCGCGCTGGGCGGCCTCGGGCACGCGGGCATGCAAAAAGTCGGCAGTAGGCTGCTGTCCGCGCTCGCCGATGGCGTGAACGAGCGGCACGACGGTGGCCTTGACCTCGTCACAAAACGCATCGAAGCTCTTGGCGGAAAGGCCGCGTTCGTACTGGTCGAGCCAAACATCGTATGGGTCGTGCTTGGGGTCCATGAGCTGGGCCTGATGCTTGAGCTGGGCGACGATTCTATCCACGTAGGGCTCAAAGCTCGCCCAGTCGTTGGCCGTCTTGGCCTTGTGCCACACGGCGTCGGCCTCGCAGGTGAGCCTGGTCCAGGCCTCGGCCTCCTCAGTAGGGATAACGCTTGCCTCGCGCTGGTCGCGGCCGAGCACACGGATCTCGTCGAGCAGCTGCGGGTCGTCGATCTTGCCGCCGGCGACGGTCTCGTGTGCCAGCGAGCCTACAAGCTCGACGGACTTTTTGCTGGTCAGGAGCTTGTGATGTTCGCCGGCAAGGGTGCCCATGGCATCGGCGCGGGCCGCAGCGCCGTTGGCGGGGGCAATCGTCGCGCCATCGAACTCGGCAATCTTGAGCAGGTACTCGCGGGTCCATAGTTTGCCTTCGAGCTTGCGGAGCTTCTTGATGCCCTTGCCCGCCTTGGCGTTCTTAGAGGCCTTGGCCACGGCGGCCTTGGCCTTCTTATCGAGTTTCTTTCCCATACCTATATCCTTGATCTCGCAGACCGGACGCCACGGGTGGGCGTGCGGCCAGTTTGCACAGCTACCTGCCTTGTACCCAGTGCGAACAAAACGGAACGCGGCGATATGCTCGCAGAATGTGTTATCCTATAGCCCAATGCGTTGACGGAGAGGGTTTTGCCCGCCGCGTCGCCGGCAAGAGAGGGAAGGTCATGGGCTGCAAGCCTTCCTGCGGTGGCAAGGGCCAAGCGTTCACTCCCGAGCAGCAACCTCAACGGGCGCGCGGCCAGTGGCGGCGAAGCCCCAGTAGGGAAGCCGTGAGCCTCGCGATAAGGGGCACAGAGTGGGCACGGCGGGCCAGACATCCGCCGGGTCAAACAAGGTGGTACCGCGGAATTCAACCGTCCTTGGGCAATGCACATGCCCGAGGACGGTTTTTTGTTACCGAACCGGGCCGCGTTTTTGCAACGCCAGACGGCGGCAGTCGTCCTGGCGAGCGGGGAACGCGAGAGACGAAAGGGAAGACATGAGTCTGATTGATGATCTGGTCAAACTCGAGGAAGAGGCCAAGGAGCTCGTCGCAGGCGCCGACGACGCCGCCAAGCTCGAGGCTGCGCGCGTTGAGCTGCTCGGCCGCAAGGGTCGTATTACCGGCCTGATGCGCATGATGGGCAAGCTCGCCCCCGAGGATCGCCCCGTGATGGGCAAGCGCGCCAACGAGATGCGCCAGCTGATCGAGGGCATGCTCGACGAGCGCACCACCGAGATGAAGGCCGCCGCCCTCAAGCACGCACTCGAGCACGAGGCCGTCGACATCACGCTGCCGGGCATTCGTCCGCAGATCGGCCACCAGCACCTGATCAAGCAGATCATCGAGGAGGCCGAGGATATATTTAGCGGTATCGGCTACACCGTCGAGTCCGGTCCCATGGTCGACACCTCCTACTACAACTTCACCGCGCTCAACGCCCCCATGGATCACCCGAGCCGCTCGGCCCGCGACACCTTCTATGTGGTCGACAACAACCCCGGCAGCGTCGCGCACCCCGAGGCGCATGCCCACGGCGAGTCCGACGTGCTGCTGCGCACCCAGACCTCGGGCGTGCAGATTCACACCATGGAGTCTCAGAAGCCGCCCATCTACATGATCTGCCCGGGCACCGTCTACCGTCCCGACACGGCCGACGCCTGTCACCTGCCGCAGTTCAACCAGATCGAGGGCCTGGTCGTCGACGAGGGCATCACCTTTGGCGATCTTAAGGGCACGCTCGACTACTTTGTTAAGTGCATGTTTGGCGAGGACCGCAAGACGCGTTACCGCCCGCATTTCTTCCCCTTCACCGAGCCTTCCTGCGAGGTGGACGTGAGCTGCCACGTCTGCGGCGGCAAGGGCTGCAACTTCTGCAAGCACAGCGGCTGGATCGAGATCTTGGGCTGCGGCATGGTCGACCCCAACGTCCTGATCAACTGCGGCATCGACCCCGAGAAGTACACCGGCTTCGCCTTTGGCATTGGCGCCGAGCGCGTCGCTGCCCTGCGCTACGACCTGCCCGACCTCAGAACGCTCATGACAGGCGATATGCGTTTCCTGAATCAGTTTTAAGTTGACCTGTCCCGGCGGCTTCCCGAGCCGCCGCACCTTGCCCCTCAAACCGTCGCTTGCGTACCCAAGTACGCGGCGCTCCTCTTTCGGGGCAATCTGCGGCACCTCGGAAACCCGTCTCCGTAGCTGGAGTTTTCCGTCTGTTTATTGCAGACGTTACAGATGAAAGGAGACCAGTTAGATGCGTGTTTCTTACGACTGGCTCAAGACCATGATCGATATTCCGGAGGATCCCAAGACCCTTTCGGACGAATATATCCGTACCGGCACCGAGGTCGAGGCGATCGACACCGTGGGCGAGTCCTTCGACCACGTGGTGACTGCCAAGGTGCTTACCAAGACCCCGCACCCCGATAGCGACCATATGTATGTGTGCTCGGTCGACGTGGGTGACAAGAACCTCGACGCCGACGGCAACCCCGCTCCGCTGCAGATCGTCTGCGGCGCGCAGAACTTTGAGGCCGGCGACCACATCGTCACGGCCATGATCGGCGCTGTCCTGCCCGGCGACGTCAAGATCAAGAAGAGCAAGCTTCGCGGCGTCGTGTCCATGGGCATGAACTGCTCCGCGCGCGAGCTCGGCCTGGGCGGCGACCACTCCGGCATTATGATCCTGCCCGAGGATACGCCCTGCGGCATGCCGTTTGCCGAGTACGTGGGCTCGAGTGATACCGTGCTCGACTGCGAGATCACGCCCAACCGCCCCGACTGCCTGTCCATGATTGGCATGGCCCGCGAAACCGGTGCCATTTTCGATCGCGATTTCCACGTTGAGCTGCCCGCCATCAAGGCGGAGACCGGCCGCGCGACCGACGACGAGCTTTCGGTCGAGATCGCCGACGAGGGCCTGTGCGACCGCTATGTCGCCCGCATTGTGCGCAACGTGAAGGTCGGCCCCTCGCCCGACTGGATGGTCAAGCGCCTTAACGCCCTGGGCGTGCGTCCGCACAACAACATCGTCGACATCACCAACTATGTGATGATGCTCACCGGTCAGCCGCTGCACGCCTTTGACCTGGACACCTTTGCCGAGCGCGATGGTCATCGCCGCGTGGTGGTTCGCGCCGCCCAGCAGGATGAGAAGTTCACGACCCTCGACGGCGAGGAGCGCACGCTCGACGCCGGCATGGGCCTTATCACCGACGGCGAGCGCCCCGTGGCGCTGGCCGGCGTTATGGGCGGCATGGATTCCGAGATCGAGGACGACACCGTCGACGTGATGGTCGAGAGCGCCTGCTTCGACGCCGGCCGCACCTCGCACACCAGCCGCGACCTGTCGTTGATCTCCGACGCTTCCATCCGCTTTGAGCGCCAGGTCGATGAAACCGGCTGCGTGGATGTGGCCAATGTTGCCTGCGCGCTCATCGAGGAGATCGCCGGCGGCGAGGTCGCTCCCGGCTACGTAGATGTGTTCCCCGCGCCCAAGACCATCGACAGCATAAAGCTGCGCCTGGCCCGCGTGCACGCCATCTGCGGCGCCGACATCGAGCCCGATTTTATCGAGCGCTCGCTCACCCGCCTGGGCTGCACCGTCGAGCGCGACGGCGAGGACTTTATGGTTACCCCGCCGAGTTTCCGCCCCGACCTGCCGCGCGAAATCGACCTGATCGAGGAGGTCCTGCGCCTGTGGGGCATGGGCCGCGTGACGGCGACCATCCCGGCTGCCAAGAACCACATCGGTGGCCTGACCCGCGAGCAGAAGCTTACCCGCAAGGTCGGCGAGATCCTGCGCGCCTGCGGCCTCAACGAGACCACGACCTTTGGCTTTGCCGCGCCGGGCGACCTGGAGAAGATCGGCATGTCCACCGAGGGCCGCGGCTGCCCCGTGGTACTTATGAACCCGCTGGTGGCCGAGCAGACCGAGATGCGCCGCTCGCTGCTGCCGGGCCTGCTGCAGTCTGTGGCGTATAACGAGGCCCATGGCACGCCCAACGTGCACCTGTACGAGGTCGGCAGCCTGTTCCACGGCCGCGAGAACGCCAGCCTGCCCAAGGAGACTAAGTCCGTGGCGGGCGTGCTCTCGGGCCAGTGGAGCGAGCAGTCTTGGAACATGAAGTACCGCAAGTTGCGTTTCTTCTTTGGCAAGGGCATTGTCGAGGAGCTGCTCGCCCAGCTGCGCATCGAGAAGGTTCGCTTCCGTCCCATCGAGGGCGAGGGCTATGCCTTCTTGCAGCCGGGCCGTGCCGCCGAGGTTCTGTCTGGCGGCACCGTGCTGGGCTGGGTCGGCGAGATCCACCCCGAGGCGCGCGAGGCCATGGGTATCGACGAGGTCGTCGTTGCCTTTGAGCTCGACCTGGACAAGCTGATCAAGGGCGCCCGCAACCAGGAGAACTACCGCGAGTTCTCGCAGTACCCGGCTGTTGAGCACGACCTGGCTATCGTGGTCGACAACTCCGTGACTTGCGAGGACCTTGAGCGCCGCATTACCAGCGCCGGCGGCAAGCTGCTCGAGGGCGTGCGTCTGTTCGACGTCTACCGCGATCCGGTCCGCGTGGGCGTGGGCAAGAAGTCCATGGCCTTTGCGCTTACGTATCGCTCCGACGACCACACGCTTACCAGCGAAGAGGTCGAAAAAGCGCACCAGAAGATCGTCACCAAGGTGTGCAAGGGCGTAAACGGCGAGGTCCGCGGCTAGGTCCTGCACTGGGGTATGGGTCAGCGGTGGTTGCTGCCGAGCCTTACGTGACTGCTATCCTCGGTATAAGGCGCTGCTGAGCCTGCATATATGACACGCGCATTGCATAACGGCGTGCTGCTTTGTCGGCAGTGCGCCGTTTTGCTATGATAGCCCGTGGCGTGTTACGAATCTGACAATACGTAACACTGGCAAGGTGATTTAAGCGGCGTTGTAATTCTGTGCGCCGATAACCGGGAGGCGTACATGCACATTCCAGATAATTATCTGTCCCCGCAGACCGATGTCGTCATGGCAGTGGCGATGGTGCCCGTTTGGGTTCACTGCATCAAAAAGGTGCGCGCCACGCTCGACCGCGAGCACATGGCGTTCCTGGGTATCTGCGCCGCGTTCTCCTTTTTGCTCATGATGTTCAACGTGCCGCTGCCCGGCGGTACCACGGGTCACGCCGTCGGCGGCGCGCTCATCGCGCTGCTGCTGGGCCCGGAGGCCGCGGCCATCGCGGTTTCGGTCGCGCTGGCGCTGCAGGCGCTGCTGTTTGGCGACGGCGGCATCCTGTCCTTTGGCGCCAACTGCTTTAACATGGCCTTCGTGCTGCCGTTTGCCGCCGCTATCGTGTTCCGTGCGCTCAACAGCCGTTTGCACGACAAGAGCTGGGGCACCTCGGTTTCGGCCGTCGTAAGCGGTTGGGTCGGCCTGTGCCTGGCGGCCCTGTGCACGGCGATCGAGTTTGGTATTCAGCCGATGTTCTTTACCAACGCTTCGGGCGCTCCGCTGTACTGCCCCTTCCCGCTCTCTATTGCCATTCCGGCCATGATGATCCCTCACATGTTGGTAGCCGGCGTGGTCGAGGGCGTGGTGACGGCCGCCATCTACGGTTTCATTAAGAAGACGGCGCCGAGCGTTATCGTCGGGCCCGAGGCCGCCGATGGCCAGCTTGCTGCCGAGGGCGCTGCTGCCAAGAAGACCTCACTGGTCCCCACGCTCATCCTGGTCGCCGTGCTTGTCGTGGCCACGCCGCTCGGCTTGCTTGCCACGGGTGACGCCTGGGGCGAGTGGGACGCTGAGGGCGCCGCGACCGCCGTTCAGGAGGCTGGTGACGACAGTCTGCAGACTTCGGTCGGTCTCGATACCCCGACCTTTGCCGATGCACTGCCCACGGGCGATTATCTGCAGGCCTATTCCGAGGAGCAGGGCCTTGGCTTTGCCGGCCAGGCCGCGATGTATATTCTTTCGGGCGTGATTGGCGTGGCGGTGCTCACCATCGCATTTCGCCTGATCTCGCTGACGGTTAAGGAAAGCGGTGCTCATGGCGACGGTCGAGCTGCCTAGCTGGCTTGCGGCCGAGCAGCGTTATGAGCCCGCGGGGGCTCGGCATCGTGTGATGCAAAAGAATGTCCTGCATCTGGCGAGCCTGCTTGAGCGGGTTCGCCTAGGTGGCGGCGTGCATAAGGGCGGGTCGATTATCGACCGCGCCCTTTCTTCCGTTTCGGCGCCAGTGCGTTTGGTGGGGATGTTCGTCTGCGTCCTGTGCGTATGCCTGACGCAGAGCCCGCTGTACTTGATGCTGATGACAGCGATCGCGTTGGTGCTCGTTGCGGTGCGCCCCGTACGCGGGCTGCACGCGACCTTTGTGCCGGCGTTGGCTGCCGCGGGGTTTGCCGTGGTTTTGGCGCTGCCTGCCCTGCTGCTGGGCGCTTCTGCCACGGGCGCCATGCTCAAGATTGCGCTCAAGACCTTTGTTAATGTGTCATTGGTGCTGGGCGTTTCGTGGACGCTTACCTGGAGTCGCATGTCGGCGGCGCTTAAGATGCTGCACCTGCCCGACGAGGTTATCTTTACGTTTGATATGGCGCTCAAACACATCGAGGTGCTGGGTCGCACGGCGCACGACCTGTGCGAATCGGTCATGCTTCGCAGTGTGGGCCGCGCGCCTGCAGGATTTTCGCGTACCGATTCGATCGCGGGTATCATGGGCATGACCTTTATCAAGGCGATGGAATGCAGCCGCGCGATGGACGAGGCTATGCTTTGCCGCGGTTTTGCCGGCGCATATCCGGCGCCTACACGGAACGGCTTTGGCTGGCGCGACGCGGTCTATGCGGCTGTTGTGGTGCTGCTCGCCGTGTTGTGCGCGGTGCTGTAGCGCGGGCGGTCAAGCCGTCGATGTGAATAGGGAAGGGCGACGTTTTGGCAAACGATACAAATGGTGCGATGGGTGCGAGCGGTGCTGCCGGCGCCAAGGCCACGCCGCTCATCGAGTTTCGCGACGTGGTGTTTTCCTATGCGGGCCATACGGTGGTCGATGGCGTGTCGCTGCAGGTTAATCGCGGTGAGCTGGTTGCGCTGCTTGGACCCAACGGCTGCGGCAAGACGACGATCATGCGGCTTATCAACGGGCTTGAGCTTGCGGATGCGGGTACGTACCTGTTTGATGGACATGTGGTCGATGCGGCATATCTCAAGGATTCCGCGATGGCCCAGCGGTTCCATCAGCGCGTGGGCTTCGTGTTCCAAAACGCCGATGCACAGCTCTTTTGCGCCACGGTCGGCGAGGAGGTCGCGTTTGGCCCGGCTCAAATGGGGCTTTCGGCGGACGAGCTCGGGCGCCGCGTCCGTGATGCCATGGAGCTGTTTCAGGTTGCCGATCTGGTCGATGCTTCGCCCTATCAGCTTTCGGGCGGGCAAAAGAAGCGTGTGGCGCTGGCTGCCGTCGTGTCGATGAACCCCGATATTCTGGTGCTCGACGAGCCTACCAACGGACTTGACGAGGACTCTTGCGACATCGTGGTCAACTTTCTACTGGCCTATGTTGCTGCCGGTAAGACGGTCTTGATGAGCACGCATCATCAGGATTTAGTACGACGTCTTGGGGCCCGTGCGATTTATATCGATCGATATCACCACGTGGTCGAGGCTCCCGTGCCATCATATGGAACCGAAAACGGTGCAGCAGAATAGTTGCCGCATAGTGGGGTTGCGGCCGCGCGCGTGACTTGCTGCGAATGGTATAGTTATCCGGGTTTTTACGGGGGTAGCTATGCCAAGTTGGAATATTCATATCGCTCAGACGGAACGACTTCTGGCGCGTGCCGGCGCGCTTGCCGATAACGTGCGCGACCGCAATGCCTTTTTGTTTGGCAGCGTGGTTCCGGACATTTTTGTGGGGTACATGGTTCCCGGTATTGCCGACCCCATCCCGTATCGCATCACGCACTTTGCCAAGCCCGAGCCCATTCCTAAGCCACGCGAGCATGAGTTTTGGGACACCTATGTGGCGCCGTTGCTTAAAGGTGCGCCGGCGGGTGCGCCGACTGCAGCGACCTCGATTGTCGAAGAGCGTGAAAGGCTCAATCGGGTGCACTATCCGCAGCGCTACAAAGACGCCGAGCCGGTTGACGGCCCCGGCGCCGCCGAGTTTTCGCTTGCGCCCGATGACGTGGCGCAGTCGCTGCTCGATTTGACGCTGGGCGTTTGGTCGCATCTGGTGGCCGATACCGTGTGGAACACGCGAGTGAACCAATATCTCGAGGCGCGCGGCGGCAAGCCGTGCGAGGAGTTCCGCATTAAGAAGCAGGGAGACTTTGACTGGTTTGGCAAGACGCTCGGCATCGTTTCTATCCCGCGTGTGACCGATCGCCTCTATACCGCGGCGGCCCAGTTTGGTCAGTATTCGATTCCACAAGAGTATGTGCTCAAGACCATTGGCGTTATGCACGAGATTGTGCGCGAAAACCCCGGCGATCCGGATCATCCGCCGTACCGTCTGCTGACCGAAGAGTTCTTTGACGCAACGTTTACCGAGGTCGTCGAGCTAACCGAGGCGGGTTTTGCCGCCCGCGTTGCCGCTTCTGACGTCCCCGCAGTCCCTCTGATCGCTAGCTGCTAACCGGCTGACTTCGCGGTGAACAGTTCATCCCAATTGACCAATAGCTCCCGCCGAAGGGTTTCTGCGGCAGTGAGTTCCAGCTTAGATTTTGGAACGTAAGGGAGCCCCGCCTTTTTATGAATTAGCTCGGCGATGCTGTTAAAGCTCTTCGTGTCCTTGATTTGATCATAGGTTATCTGGATAGCGTCATAGCCCATGCTTGTGAGGGCGGTGGTGCGCTCGGCATCGGAGAGGCTCGCGGCTTCGCTGTCATGGGCGGAGCGGCCTTGGCATTCCAGAATGACGCCCATGCTGTCGGTGCTGCTCTCTATGAGGATATCGGCGTAGCAGCAGGTTTTGTCATACAGTGAGCGCGCGGCGTCGCTGAGTGGGATGCGCACGTTGTTTGCGATATTGATGCCCATGCCGCCCTCGTTGCGGGGGAGCGAGACAAGCATGGAGGTCTGTACTTCGAAGGGCGAGGCGGTCTGTCCCGTCATGTGCTCGGCCGCCCAGCGCAGTTGTTTAACGCCGCGCAGGCCTGCGGCCTGCTTGGCGAACGCGGCGATATCCGCTGCGGAAAGAAGCGGCGTGCGCTTCCACAAGTTGGTGTCATTGCCCTTGGTGTCGACAACACGTTTCCAACCACAGTCGGGCGGAATGAGCTTAAGCGAAATTGCTTCATCGAGCTGCTGCTGCGCCCGTTTACAAGGCGTGAACACTGCAAAGGAGCCGCACATCTCGTAGCAAGCCATGAGTAACTGGTTGCGTGAGACCTGCGTAGCAAGGTTGAGCAGCGTAAACTCGGGCGACGTGACATCAAATCCATGCTCAGTCTGCCTAAACGACCCAGGAGGCGGTTCCTGGGTTAGCAGACGGCTATGAAATAGCTTTCCGTTCGCGCGCTGTTTTCTTTCGCCCACGAATCTCCAGACTGGTGTGCCGAGCAAGTCTTTAAATACTGGTTGTTTTGAGTAATGCACCAAGCGATGGTCATGGTCGGGCGGCAGGATTGCCGGATAGAGTCCCAGTATCTGGGGCGGTATGCGATAGTACTGAAAAGCCGTGGGTCCGCAGGCAAGAAATGACATAGCGATCCGATCGTTTGAGCGTAGTTTGGGCTAGAAAAGCCATCGGTTTCGGAAGTGCGGGGAAAAAGACAAACAGGTCAACCACAAGCGGTATTTAAGCCAACTTTATCAGGGGTTTTGTTGAAATAAAAGGGCTTGTGCTCGGGGGTAGGCAATTTTTCCCCGCACTTCCGAAAACGTGGTAGATTTAGACCTTGCTAAAACGATTTATCAGCCCTGTGTGAGGTGCGGGTTTGCCACCGGGCGAACACTTTTAGCGCTTGGGGCTTTATTTTTTGGGCCTCGGAGGGCGGATTTCGCGCTTTTGGTAAAGAAATGGGTGCGTGTCATGCCGTGCGGTAGGCATCGGCGCACAGAAAAAGGGCCCGGAAGGCAAAGCCTTCCGGGCCCTTTTTAATGCAAATGTGCTTGCAAGTGCGATTTAGCGCACCTGAGCGACGTAGGCGACGTTGGTCGAGGAGACCTTGTCCTCAAGCTGGACGCTCATACGGGGATCGCCGGCGGTAGCGACGGTCAAATCGCCGGTCTCGACGTAGCCGAGCTCCTTAGCGGTCTCGATCGCCTTGACGATCGTGCCGTTGACGGTGCCCTGGGTAATCTCGGCCTTGTGCGGGATAACGCCCCAGTACATGATCATCTGCTGGACGGCCCACTCGTGGCGGGAGAACGCGCAGATCGGCATGTTGGGACGGAAGTGCGAGATCAGGCGAGCGGTACGGCCGGTGGTCGTCGGCACGGTGATGCACTTGGCGCCAACGGTGGTGGCCATGTTCACAGCGGACATACCCACAACGTTGTTGACGACGCGGGTGCCGTGAGCATCGGTCGGAACCTCGAGCGGAGCGTGAGCCGGGAGGTACTTCTCGGTCTCGAGAGCGATGCTGGCCTGCATCTTGACGGCCTCGACCGGGTACTTACCGGCAGCGGACTCGCCGGACAGCATGACGGCGTCGGTACCGTCGTAAATGGCGTTAGCAACGTCGGCAACCTCGGCGCGCGTCGGGCGCGGGTTCTGCTGCATGGAGTCGAGCATCTGCGTAGCGGTGATAACGGGCTTGTAGGCCGCGTTGCACTTGGCGATGATCTCCTTCTGGATGTGCGGAACGAGCTCGGGCTTGATCTCGATGCCCAGGTCGCCACGGGCGACCATGATGCCGTCGGAAGCCTCGAGGATCTCATCGAAGTTCTCGACGCCCAGGGCGCACTCGATCTTCGGGAAGATCGTCACGTGCTCGCCGCCGTTCTCGCGGCAAAGCTCGCGGATGCCGCGGACAGACTCGCCGTCACGGATGAAGGAAGCGGCGATGTAGTCGATGTTCTCGGTCAGGCCAAAGAGGATGTCCTGACGATCGCGCTCGGTGATGGCGGGCAGCGAGATGTTGACGTTGGGCATGTTGACGCCCTTGCGCTCGCCGATCAGGCCGTCGTTCTTGACGACGCAGGTCATGTCCTGGCCGTCGACGGACTCGACCTCGAGAGCAACCAGGCCGTCATCGATCAGGATGAGGGAGCCCTTCTCGACCTCGGAGGGCAGAGCCAGGTAGTCGAGGGAGATGTGCTCAGCGGTGCCGTGGAAATCCTCGGACGTGGGCTGAGCGGTGACGACGATCTTGTCGCCGGTCTTGACGGCAACCTTCTTGCCGTCGACCAGAAGACCGGTGCGGACCTCGGGGCCCTTGGTGTCGAGCAGGATGCCGACGGGCATACCGAGCTCCTTGGAAATACGACGGACGCGCTCGATGCGACCGTGGTGCTCGTCGTAGGAGCCGTGCGAGAAGTTAAAACGGGCGACGTTCATGCCCGCCTTGATCATCTCGCGGATGGTCTCGTCGCTATCGCAGGCGGGACCCATGGTGCATACAATCTTAGTGCGCTTGTACATTCAGACCTCCATCTGACATCGTCTTGCGCTGATAGATAAACCATAAGAAATAAAACTGAGTTGATTATAACGAAATACCGACCGAATACCCCAAAAAATCGACCGTATGCCGAATTAGAAGTTCTTTTTTTACGGGAAAAACGGTATATGAAAAAACTTTACCAACCGCTCTAACCGCTGCTATCTGGGCGATATTTTAGTTTGGCGACGCGCCTAAGAAAAACGTTTTATCAGTATTGAGCATCACACGGTCCGCATCGTTGCATACGGACCATATTTCCAAATGGATTGTTTTGGCTAGACGCGTCGCTTTGGGGTACCATAGCTCCACTATCAACTGCCGCTCAGCACGGCAGCCTTGATGAGCCCTTGCCCTTCTCCTGGGAATTATGATCGGGCATCAATCTGCTGAGTGGCCCGAATCCCAGGAGGGGACTCTATATGCAAAAGGAATACCTGTCCGCCGCGGCGGAGGTGCTCAGCGACCAAGGTGTCGATGAGAACCTCGGCCTGAGCAACGACGAGGCGTCGTCGCGCCTCGCCAAGACAGGCCCTAACAAGCTTGAGGAAGCCGAGAAGACGCCGCTGTGGAAGCGTTTCTTTGAGCAGATGGCCGACCCCATGGTCATCATGTTGATCGTTGCCGCCGTTATCAGTGCGCTCACGGGCATGGTTAAGGGCGAGGCGGACTTTGCCGATGTCGCCATCATCATGTTCGTCGTTATCGTCAACTCGGTGCTGGGCGTGGTCCAGGAAGCCAAGAGCGAGGAGGCCCTCGAGGCCCTTCAGGAGATGAGCGCGGCGCAGTCCAAGGTTCTACGCGACGGCAAACTCGTGCACCTGCCGAGCGCCGAGCTCGTACCCGGCGACGTGATCATGCTCGAGGCGGGCGACTCCGTCCCGGCCGACTGCCGCGTGCTCGAGAGCGCCACGATGAAGATCGAAGAGGCCGCGCTCACCGGCGAGTCGGTGCCGGTCGAGAAGCACGCCAACGTGATCGAGCTTGCCGCGGGCACCGATGACGTGCCGCTCGGCGACCGCAAGAACATGTGCTACATGGGCTCCACCGTTGTGTACGGCCGTGGCCGCGCCGTCGTGGTCGGCACCGGTATGGATACCGAGATGGGCAAGATCGCCGGTGCCCTGGCCGAGGCCAAGGAAGAGCTCACGCCGCTGCAGGTGAAGCTCGCCGAGCTCAGCCGTATCCTCACCATTATGGTGATCGTCATCTGCGTCGTGATCTTTGGCGTCGACATCGTCCGCCACGGCGTGGGCAACGTCCTTACCGACCCGACTGCCCTGCTCGACACCTTTATGGTCGCCGTCTCGCTCGCCGTCGCTGCCATCCCCGAGGGCCTGGTCGCCGTCGTGACCATCGTGCTGTCGCTTGGCGTGACCAAGATGGCCAAGCGCCAGGCAATTATCCGCAAGCTCTCTGCCGTCGAGACTCTCGGCTGCACGCAGACCATCTGCTCCGACAAGACCGGTACCCTTACCCAAAACAAGATGACCGTCGTCAAGCACGAGCTCGCTGCGCCTAAGGAGAAGTTCCTGGCAGGCATGGCGCTGTGCTCCGATGCCCAGTGGGACGAGGAACTGGGTGAGGCCGTGGGCGAGCCGACCGAGTGCGCGCTCGTCAACGATGCCGGAAAGGCGGGCCTCACTGGTCTGACTGCCGAGCACCCGCGCGTGGGCGAGGCCCCGTTTGACTCGGGCCGCAAGATGATGTCCGTGGTCGTTGAGACCCTGGACGGCGAGTACGAGCAATACACCAAGGGCGCGCCCGACGTGGTGATCGGCCTGTGCACCCACATCTACGAGGGCGATAAGGTCGTCCCCCTGACCGAGGAGCGTCGTGCCGAGCTCGTGGCCGCCAACAAGGCCATGGCCGACGAGGCCCTGCGCGTGCTGGCGCTGGCAAGCCGCACCTACACCGAGGTCCCAAGCGACTGCAGCCCCGCCGCGCTCGAGCACGACCTGGTCTTCTGCGGCCTGTCCGGCATGATTGACCCGGTCCGCCCCGAGGTCGCCGACGCCATCCGCGAGGCCCACGATGCCGGTATCCGCACCGTCATGATCACGGGCGACCACATCGACACCGCCGTGGCCATTGCCAAGCAGCTGGGCATCGTCGCCGATCGCAGCCATGCCATCACCGGTGCCGACCTCGATCGCATGAGCGACGAGGAACTCGACGCGCACATCGAGGACTACGGCGTGTACGCCCGCGTCCAGCCCGAGCACAAGACCCGTATCGTCGAGGCTTGGAAGTCGCGCGACCAGATCGTGGCCATGACGGGCGACGGCGTCAACGACGCCCCGTCCATCAAGCGCGCCGACATCGGCGTCGGCATGGGCATCACCGGTACCGACGTTACCAAGAACGTCGCCGACATGGTGCTTGCCGACGACAACTTCGCCACCATCATCGGTGCCTGCGAAGAGGGTCGCCGCATCTACGACAACATCCGCAAGGTCATCCAGTTCCTGCTTTCGGCCAACCTTGCCGAGGTGTTCTCGGTATTTATCGCCACGCTCATCGGCTTTACCATCTTCCAGCCGGTGCAGCTGCTGTGGGTGAACCTGGTCACCGACTGCTTCCCCGCGCTCGCGCTGGGCATGGAGGATGCCGAGGGCGACATCATGAAGCGCAAGCCGCGCAACGCTAAGGACGGCGTCTTTGCCGGCAATATGGGCCTGGACTGCGTGGTCCAGGGCTTGATCATTGCCGCGCTGGTGCTGGCGAGCTTCTTTGTGGGCGTGTACTTTGACATGGGCTACATCCACATCTCCGATATGATCGCCGGCGTCGCCGACGAGGAAGGCGTGATGATGGCCTTCATCACGCTCAACATGGTCGAGATCTTCCACTGCTTTAACATGCGCAGCCGCCGCACGTCGCTGTTTAAGATGAAGAAGCAGAACAAGTGGCTGTGGGCCTCTGCCGCGCTGGCGCTGGTGCTGACGGTGATCGTAACCGTGCAGCCGACGCTTGCCGAGATGTTCTTTGGCCCCGTGACGCTTGAGCTCAAGGGCGTTATCGCCGCGCTGGGCCTTGCCTTCCTGATCATTCCGCTGATGGAGATCTACAAGGCGATCATGCGCGCGGTGGAGAAGGAGTAGGTCGAAAGGCCATCCTTCCCACCGGCCCGACCGCCTGCGGGGTTTCTTCTTCGATGGTCCTCGCGCTTCGCGCTGCGGGATCGTTCGGGAGAAAGGGCTTCCGGGGCGGGCCCTGCGGTATCCTTGCTGGCTTTTCTCCCGCGCGGATGATAAAGGGCTGAGGGAAAGTATGTGAGCTGGTCGGGCTTTGCCCGGCCAGCTCTTTTTGATTTAAAATACCTGCTCAGTTGTGATTTGTGGTGCTGGGAGGCGCTTGTGGGCAAGGCTAGGGCTAAGGCGAAGAAAAAGACGACGGGGGCGCGGGCCAAGCGTGATCGTCGTCGGAAGCTTGCGACCGAAGCCCCCGCGTCTGCCGAGGAGCTGCTGGCGAGCGTGCCGGGACTCGATGCGCTGCAGGATGTTCCGGCGTTTGGCGATCTGCCGGTCGCCGCGGCTCAGCAGGCAGCATTTGACGATTTTTGCGCCCAAGCCGAGGAGCCCGAGCAGATGCAGCTGGGTGCCGTGGTGCGCTTAGATCGCGGGTTTCCGCTGGTGGCGACGGCCGACGATACCTTTCGTGCCGAGCATGCCGTGGGGTTTGCCAAGTCGCGCGGCGAGGACGAGGTGCTGCTGCCGGCTGTGGGCGACCGCGTGGCGGTGCGTCGTGCGCCCGGGCACGACATGGGCGTAATCGAATGCGTCCTGCCGCGACGCACGAGTTTTGAGCGTTGGCGTGGCCGCGCCCGCGGCGAGCGTCAGGTGCTTTGTTCCAACGTGGATAGCGTGCTGATCGTGCAGGCACTTGGCGCCGGCGAGGTGCTGCTCGACCGCGTGGCGCGCTCGCTGGTGTTGGCGCTCGACTGCGATGCCGAGCCGGTGGTGGTGCTTACCAAGGCCGACCGCTGCGAGGCCGCGGAACTCGAGCGCGATCTGGATCGCGTGCGCCGTCTGGTGGGCCCGGACGTGCGCGTTATCGTGACGTCCTCTGCCGAAGGCCGTGGTTTGGATGAGGTGCGCGCCTGTGTTCCGGCGGGAACGTGCGCCATGATCCTGGGTGAGTCGGGGGCCGGAAAGTCGACGCTGCTCAATGCGCTGCTGGGCCACGATGCGCTGGCTACCGGTGGTGTGCGCGAGCGCGACGACCAAGGCCGCCATACCACGGTCGCGCGCGTGATGGTGGCGCTGCCGGGCGACGCCGGCGTCATTGCCGACGCTCCGGGCCTGCGCAGTTTGCCACTCGTTGGTCACGAGCGGGGCCTGGCGCGTGCCTTCCCCGAGATCGTCGAGGCGTCGCGTGCGTGTCGGTTTGGCGACTGCACGCATACCCACGAACCGGGCTGCGCCGTTCGCGAGGCCGCCGATGCCGGGCAGATCGATGGCCTGCGCCTGGAAACGTTCCAAAACTTGGCGTCATCCATGCGCGTGAGTGCCCAAATGCTCGATCCCGATGTCCATCTGTAATTGAATTTATCTATGACAGCCGTCTTCCAACTGTGCGGGAGGCGGCTTTTTTGCTGCCGATGCACCCTTAAATGAGCGTTTTGCCGAGACGCTGACCAAAACCTTGCCGCGGGCTTGACGGGTTGGTCAGCTCTTGGCTGGTAATTGGTTTGACACTTAAAACCAAGATGGTGATCGCGCTGTTTTGTTGCTTGGCCGCTCGGACAATAGTGGTACGGGCATCCCATCCGCCCAGTGCTGTCTTGAGAGGAGCTGCCGTGAACAAGAGCAAGCGCATCGCCATCAGTCTGGCAGCGGGCGTGCTCGCCGCGGCACTTTGCATGGTTTACGGGTCATCGGTTCGTTCGCGGGCTGAGCAGGCCCAGGCCGAAACCTTGGCCAAATACGGCGGCGATCGCGTCGAAGTTTGCGTTGCCGCACGTGATATCGATGTGGGTGAGACCCTCGACGAGACCAATGTCATAACCCAAGAGTGGCTCGCGAGCCTGCTGCCGCGCGATGCGGCGACCGAGCTGCGCCAGGTGCGTGGCGACGTGACGACCTCGCGTATTCCCAAAAATGCCGTGGTCTGCGATGTCTACACCAAAGCCGAGAGCCATACGCTCGAGGTGCCCAAGGGCAAGGTTGCCGTTTCGGTGGCGGTCGATGCCGAGCATTCGGTGGGCGGAGCCGCAGGCGTGGGCAGCTACGTGGATGTGTACGTGCAAAAAGACGGCGTGACCGATCGGCTGTGCGGCGCGTATGTGATCGATACCAGCGACGAGGCCGGTGCCACGCGCGAAGGCAAGGTCGAGTGGGTGACGCTGGCGGCCGACCCCAAAGACGTCAAGGAATTGCTGGGAGCCTCGGGCAAGGGAACGGTCAGCTTGACGATTCCCGCCACGGCACGCGGCAAAAAGAGCGGAGGCGACGAGTGATGAAGGCGATCTGGCTTGCGTGCTGCGCGTGTGGCGATTACGGACTGCTGCAGCAGGAAGTCGAGGGCCGCGATGCGGGCGCGCAGGTGCTTCGCGTGGGCGACCTAGACGGGTTGGTGTCTATGGCTCGGGCGTTTCCTTCGCGCCGTGGCGCTGCCATTATCGCGGCATCCCTGTTTGATACTAAAGATGTGCGAGAGACCGTCGCGCGCCTGACTGCCGAAGGACGCGTGAGCCGCGTCGTCGTGTTGATAGAGGCGCTCGATCCGTCGGATATCGAGGGGCTGTTTCGCGCGGGGGCGACCGAGGTCATCGCTGCGCACAGCATATGCGGCAGCGGACATGTGGGCGAGGGAGCGGTTGATTCCGATTGGGGCGTGTCGCCTGAGCCCGATGTTTTTGTTGATAGGGAACCCGGGGCGCCTCGCGCTACAAGAGGCCCGCGTGTTGATGACTATGGGAAAGCGGAAGCCGAGCATGTTCGGCGCCCCCCGGGCCCCCTTGCATGTGATGACGCCGGAGCGTCGGTGCCGTATGGTGAAGACCTCCTGGCCGTAGATATGGGATACGTGCACGGCGTGAGCCTGGCCGATGGACTCGATGAGGTCGAGGGCCTTGTCGCGGGTGATGGTCCGCACGTCGACGTGACAGCGGAATCCCCAGTTCCGCCCCTACCGTTTGAGCAGCCTGCCGTGCCGGCGTGGACGCAGCACTTGGGTGCGGCTGGCGAGACGGGGACGTTGCCGCCCACGTCGTCAGCCCCTGCACCGCTGGCAGACACTGCGTCGACGTCGCATCGAGCTCCGGTCATCTGCGCCGTCTCGGGATCGGGCGGATGTGGCAAATCGACGATTGTCGCCACGATGGCGCATGCCGCTTCGTTGCTGGGTCTGCGAGCTGCCGTACTCGATTTGGACCTAATGTTTGGAAATCTCTATGACTTGCTGGGCGCCGATGCCCCGCATGACATGGCGACACTTATCGAGCCGTCGGTCGCGGGCGCACTTGCGGAGCAAGACGTGGTCGCTGCATCGATGCGCGTTGCCCCAGGCGTTACGCTTTGGGGGCCTGTCGCAGCGCCCGAGCGCGCCGAGCTCATGGCGCGTCCGGTAGAGCTGCTGCTCGACATCTTGCGTCGTGAGTCCGACGTGGTCCTTATCGATACCTCGGTCTTTTGGGGCGATGCCGTGGCGGCTGCGGTGGCGGCGTGCGACCGTTGCCTTGTCGTGGGTGATGCGGCAGTTTCTTCCGCGACGTCTGCAGCGCGCGTCATTGAGCTGGCGAGCCGTGTGGGCGTGCCGCGCACGCGCATGAGCGCCGTATTCAACCGATTTGGCGCGCGTGGGGCGGACGAGGATGTCGCCATGCGCTTTGAGATTGCCTGTGCGTTGAGCTCCAAGATTCGTATCGCCGATGGCGGGCAGGATCTCGCCGCGCTCATGGCGTTTGGGCGCGCTGACGAGGCAGTGGGGCAGACCAGCGCTTTTGCGACCAGCGTGCGCGAGGCCACGCGTGAGATGCTCGTGGAACTGGGGTGCGCCGTAGGGCCTTGGAGCGATATGGTCGCCGACCGTGCAACGCGCACCGAACGCCCGCGCATCCGCCTTCCCTGGTCGCGTGAGGGTGATTGCCGATGAGCCTGCAAACGAGAATCAAAGCAGCCGGTGCGGCAGCGGCGACGGCACCTGTCGATGTGGGATGGCGCCGTGCGGTCAAGCGCCGCACCAAGCGGGCCGTGATGGACCGCGTGGGCTACGACGAGGTGGCACGCATCAGTGCCTACATCGATCCGGTTCTTGCCCGCTCGGAATTGCGTCCTGCGGTGGAGGCGGCACTCAACGTGGAAGAACCGACCGACCTGGCGACGCCCGAGCGTGAGACCATCATCAACGAGATCTTGGATGACGTGGTGGGCTTGGGCCCGCTGCAGCCGCTCATCGAGGACGACACCGTCACCGAGATTATGGTCAACGGTTGCCGCTCGGCTTTCTTTGAGCGCGGCGGGGTCTTATACCCCATCGAGCATGCGTTTGAGGATGACGAGCAGATCCGCGTGCTCATCGACCGCATCATCTCGCCGCTGGGCAGGCGTATCGACGAGCGCAGTCCCATCGTCAACGCCCGCCTCAAGACAGGTTATCGCGTCAACGCGGTGATTCCGCCCGTGGCGATCGATGGGCCGATCCTCACTATCCGCAAGTTCTCGGATCGCATCTGTTCGTTGGACGAGCTTGTGGGCCTGGGGTCGCTGCCGCTTTGGTATGCGCAACTGCTTTCGTGTGCGGTGTCGCTGCGCCAAGATTTGGCGGTTGCGGGCGGTACGGGGTCGGGCAAGACTACGCTGCTCAACGCGCTATCGTGCGAGATATCTACCGGCGAGCGCATCGTGACGATCGAGGATTCCGCCGAGCTCAAGTTCGCGCATCACCCGCATGTGGTTCGCCTGGAGGCGCGCGAGGCTTCAATTGAGGGTGAGGGTGCGGTGACAATCCGCGACCTGGTGACCAACGCCCTGCGTATGCGTCCCGACCGTATTGTGGTGGGTGAGGTACGCGGTGCGGAATGTTGCGACATGCTGCAGGCCATGAACACCGGGCACGATGGGTCGCTCACCACGCTTCATGCGGGCACCGAGCAAGAGACCGTGGTGCGTTTGACGCTGCTTGCGCGCTATGGCATCGATCTGCCGAGCGAGCTTATCGAGGAACAAATCGCTATGGCGCTCGACGGCATCGTGATGTCCGAGCGCCATGCGGACGGCCGGCGTTTTGTGTCCTCCTATTCGGGGGTGCGACGCGGCGCGTCGGGTGGCGTGGAACTCGAGCGCTACGTGACCTTCGATGCCGCCGAGCGCACCTGGACCCTCAACCGCGAGCCGCCGTTTATCGCAGAGGGCTTGCGCTCGGGAACGCTTACGCAGGAGGAGGTGGACGAATGGAGGTCGTTGTGCCCCTCGTCGTAGGGGGCCTTGCCGGGTTTTCGGTCGCGACGGTATGCGGAGTGGAGCCTCATGTGCCGCAGGTGCCGCCGGCGGAGCTGGTGCGCCATATGTTTGAATCGGTGGCCGAGAAGCTGCCACGCGAGCTGGTGAAAAATGATCTTCTAAAAAAGATCGCCCGCTCCTGGGTATCGTTGGTTCCCGTGCGCCGCATCGGTCTTGTCGTTGAGGATGATGCTTCACGCTTAGCGTTCCTGTTGCTATCGAGTGGCGTCTGCTGCCTTGCGCTTGCCGTGGTGTCGCTATCGCCCATCGGCTTTGTTTTGGGGGCGGTTGCGCCCTTTGCCGCGGGTGTCGCACGCGACATCTTTGACCACCGACGCGAGCAGCGCGATGTGGAGGAAGCTATGCCCGAGGCCTTTACGGCACTTTCCATGTCGCTTGCCTCGGGACATTCGCTGGCCCAGGGCATGCGGTTTGTGGGCGCTCACGCGCAAGAGCCGGTGCATACCGAGTTTCTGCGGGTGGCGGCGGCGATCGACTGTGGCATTTCGGCTGCCGATGCGCTCGACGACCTGCTTGTCCGCATCGACGCCCCCGGGCTTTCGCTTGTCACGTTGGCGCTCAAGGTGTCGCAGCGGACCGGTGCCCCGCTTGCCGATCTGCTGTCCGAGGCGTCGAGCATGGTGGGGGAGCGTATCGAGCTCAAGCGCCGCCTGGATGTCAAAACGTCGCAGGCGCGCATGTCGGCGCATATGGTCGCGGCGATGCCGGCGGGTATGTGCGCGGTGCTGGCCCTGCTTTCGGCAGATTTTCGCTACGGTCTCGCAACGCCGGTAGGCGCCGGCGCCGTGGTTCTGGGGCTTGCCCTTAACGGCGTCGCCCTAATGGTTATCCGGCGCATTATGCGGGTGGAGCTGTGAGCGCCCTGGTTGCCGCCGCGGCTTGCCTGTGCGCCTTCGGCGTATTTGTCGCGACGGGCCTGGAGCGCTCGGATGTGCGCAAGACCATGGAGATTTTCAGGGGCGAGGCGGTGCTGGTCGTTGCTGCGGCCCATTCGGTGATCGATGCCGCTATTGCGCGGGTGAGGGGCGCATTTGGCGTGGACAACTCAGCGCAGGTTTCGCTCGGTGAGGTGTCCGAGATGATTGATGTGGTGCGCCTGGGGCTTTCCGCCGGCCTTTCGTTCGATGCGGCGCTCGAGATCTTTTGCGCCAATCGTCGATCGGCGCTGACTGTTCGGCTTGAACGGGCATGCATGGCGTGGCAGGTGGGCGTGGGAGCGCGCGAGGACGAGTTGTTGGCGGCCGCGCAGGACCTGGACGTGCGGGCGCTCGAGACCTTTGCCATTACGGTGGGTCAAGCGCTCGCCCTGGGTGCCCCGCTTGCCGAGACCCTTGCTGCCCAAAGTCGCGAGATCCGCGCCGCCCATCGTGCCGCGGTCGAGCGCGAGATTGAACGAGCGCCCGTCAAGCTGCTGGTTCCCACCGGCACGCTCATCTTGCCGGCACTGCTGTTATCCATATTGGGCCCGCTGCTGGGAGCAGGCGGGATGATGTAGGGAGGAATACATGAACAAAATGGCTGACGTTATGGGTAGGGTTTGGAGTCGGACGCTTTACCGTGCAATGCGTTCCTGTCAACGTGCCAAGGCGCTGGTGCAGGAGGAAAGCGCGCAGGGTACCACCGAGTACGCCATCCTGGTCGGCGTGCTCGTGGTAATCGCGATCATTGCCATCGTTGCATTTAAGGGCAACGTCGAAAAGCTATGGAACGCGATCAAAGACGGCATCAACAGCCTGTAGAAGGCGGGCATTCTGTTGGCGTGCTGCTGGTGCTCGCTTGCCTGATTGTGGCGATAGCGGCGACGCTCTGGGGGCTGAATGCCGTGCGACAGCAGCGTTCTGGGGCCGTCGCGGATGGGAGCTCGGGTGCGGTGGCGCCTCCCGATGACAAAGCGCGGGACACGGCCGACAGGGATGCCGCCGTCACGGCACAAACTTTTCTGCGCGCCCTCGACGAACGGGCGGATGCTGCGGCGGGTCCATCTGCGGACAACGCAGTCGCAGCCCGGCTGACATGGGCCGAGGAGCGACCGATGACCGAGGCTGCCGCGGACCTGTTGCGTGTCTATCGCGAGGTGCCCACAGCCCAGCTCGCTCTAAGCGGTTACCTCGACATCAAGGGCAACGTATGGGGCGCCATCGTGCGCGATGGGCGCGGCTGGGTCGACATGGTGACGGTTGCCGCGGATGCCGGCGACGCCTCGTGCCGCTTACGCGCGGTGCGCTTGGTTCCGCAAGCATCGGGGTCAAAGGAGGGATCGTGAAATGCATGGCGTTCTGCGTGAAGAGGTTGCCCAAGCGACTGTGGAATACGCCATCGTCACGGTGGCGATGTTATCGATCGTGCTGGCGATCGCGGGGCTTTGGCGTGCTGGCACCGATGGGCGCTTGGCGGCGCTGGTTGAGCGGGCGGCATCCCATGGCGTTGCCTCGACATCGGTTATCGACGCCGCCGCAGGCGCCAAAGACATCGCGCTCTATTGATATCGCGCGCGAGGACCGGGCGCAGTCTACGGTCGAGGCCGCTTTTTTGCTGCCGACGTTTCTGACGCTCATCCTGCTTGCGCTGCAGCCGGTGTGCCTGCTCTATACGCGCGCGGTCATGGAGTCTGCCGCCGCCGAGACCGCGCGGCTCATGACCACGACGACGGCGGAGGACGACGACCTCAAGGAGTTTGCCCGCCGCCGTCTCGCCGCGGTGCCCGATGTCTCGATCTTTCACGCCGGCGGACCGTTGTCGTGGGATATCGAGCTTGGCCGGGCGGGCGCAGGGGGCGTTTCGTCTGTATCTATCGCGGGTGATGTAAAGCCGCTGCCCGTGATCGGCGCGTTCGCGCAGGCCATGGGCAATGTGGGGGGAGGAGGAGATGTTGAGTTGAAAGTCGACGTTTCGTACCGATCGCGTCCCGGATGGCTGGAGGGAGACTATGATTCGTGGATTGCCGCGTGGGATTAGGCGTCGCCTGCTGCGAATGATGCGAGGGCTCGTGTGCCGTTGCCGGTCGAATGCCCGCCGCAAGCGGGGCGGCTTCATGGGCCGCTCCGGTATCGACTTGTTTATCGAGGACGGTGCCTACACTACGCTTTCTTCGGCGGTCGTCATACTTGTGGTGCTTACGCTGCTGTTTTCGTCGACGGCGGCGATATGGAGTGTGTCGCGTGCCGGGGATACCCAGGTGGCGGCCGATAGCGGTGCTCTGGCGGGTGCCAACGTGATATCGTCCTACCATACAGCGGCCACGGTGGTGGATGCGAGCATTTTGAGCTTGGGCCTGGCGGGGTTTGCCACAATCGGCACCGGCTTGGTTGCCATGCTGGTGCCGGGTGGGAAAATAGCCGCAAGCGATATGGTCGATACCGGGATTGAGATTATTAAAACGCGCAATAGGTTTGCCAAAAGTGCGTCGGAGGGTTTGAAAAAAGTCGAAACGGCTCTGCCATATCTGGTTGCCGCGCGAGCTACGCAGGCTGTTTCGGCGCAGGATACCGATAACGTGACCTATACCGGCACAGCGCTCGCCGTGCCCAGGACATCGGAGTCGGACTTTGTTGCGCTCGAGGGGTCAGAAATCTCGACCGATGCCATCGAGAGCACCTCAAAAGACCTTGACTATGCTGCCAAGGAACTGAAGAAAGCGTCCGAGAAAACGTCAAAGGCCAAGGAACGCGCCTGGCTTGCCGACTGCGGCGGATCGGACAGAGGCGCAGTCGGAAGCTGTTCGTGCATGTGGGAACGCGCGAGGAGCTTGGCGAAGCTTTCGGATATTGAGAATCCGCACTATGCCTCGAGTGTCACATGGGAGCCGCAAGTGGCGCTCGATCGCGCGAAGGCCTATTACCGCTCGCGCCTTGCAAACGAGGCACCTCAGGGCTCAAGCGTCGAGACGAAGGCGGAGTCGGCGGCGCGCAAGGCGTTTTACACCTATGCGAGTACAGAGGTCAATCGTGCATATGTAACCGAGGACGGAGATGAAGTCACTTCCCATATCCCGCTGTTGCCGCGCAACTCTGAAGAGGTGCGAGCGACGGAACTCTATACCGATGCGGCGTGGCCAATTAGTACCATCGATGACAAGACGTATCTGCATTACGGAACGAGTTGCCCCAACTATAAGAAGGGGTCGCCAGGCGGGTTAGCCTCGGTTGCCGATTATGACGGGCAGGACAGATGCAACAGATGCCATTTTGGCGTTTCGTCGCTCGGTGCCGTTGCAGCGCCTTCGACTTCTATCGAAAACGGCTTCGAATACCACTTTGACAAGTTCAAAGATGCCCTGGAAGACTACGTCGACTGCCGCAACAAAGAACTCGAACTTGAGCGTCAGACCGAGGATGAGGCCGACCGTGCGGGCAATGCGTTTGACCAGGCCATCAAGGCGCTTTCGGGCGAGCGGCCGCGTATCGCCCCGCCCGGCCGAAGCGGCGTGGTCTCCTTTGCGGTCTCGGGCGATATGACCAGTCCCGGTAAGCTCAACTCTTCATTCAATAAGCCGGTTACGCTCGGCAGTCGCGGTGCAATCTCTGCCGCGGTCTTGGCTCCCGACAACGCGACGGCGCAAAACAACGTGCTCTCGCGGTTTTTCTCGACACTGGAAGAGCGCTCGGGCGGCGTTGCCGGCGTACTCGATGGCGTCATGGATGTTTGGGGACGCCTGCTTGTGGGATACGGAGACATCCAAGGTTCGGCCGACGAACTTATGGACGAGATGATTAAAGACCTAGGAGGGGGCAGCGGCGCGTTGGGCTCCATTGCATCGTGGCTCGGCGATACCGTTTCGGCGTCCGTGGCGGCGCTGGGTTTGGAACCGTGCGACTTGCGCCTGCGAAAGCCGGTGCTGACCGATTCCGCTAACGTCATTAAGAGTCCGGGGTCTGACATTGCCGGTCTCTCTCAAGCGCAAGACAAACTGCGAAGTATTCCGTTGGGCGTGACGGATCCCAAGGCGCTCTGCGAGGCGTTGGAATATCAAGTCGAACGCACCATTAGCGGTACGGTGTTCACACTTGCGGAGATTCCGTTGCCCGGCGGTGGTTCCATCCCGCTTACCGTCGATGTCGCTACGCTGGCGGGCGCCTTGGGCGGTGGATCGTAATGGGCGTTGGTGCAGTCTTGTACGAGGAGCGCGCCCAGGCGACGGTCGAGATGGCCGTGGTCGCTCCCGTTTTGCTGGCGCTTGCGCTCATTGTGTACAGCGTCATGGTCTTTGCTGGCGCCGTTGCGCGCTTCGATCGCGTGGTGCCCGATATCGTGCTGGCGCACGCTGTGGCGCCGGAAGGGGAGGGCGATGAGAGCTCTGTCGATGCCTCGATGCGTGTCCAGTCCGAGATTCAGGCGGCTATGCAGGGCTATAATCTGCAGGTCGAGGTCTCGAGCGAGCAGAGCTCGGCGTCGTCTGACGGCGGCTTGCTCTCTCTGTCCGGGACGTTTAGGACCTATGCCTGCGTCATGTACTATGAGCCGTGGCCTAGATTGCTCAGCATTGCCGGCGTTTCTCTGGGGACGCCGGCGAAGCTGTCGCACGAGCGCGCGGTTACGGTCGATCCGTGGCGACCGGGGGTGGTCATGTGAGCGCCGTCTTGTCTTATATCGCCTACGCGCGTGCGCTCAATAGGCTCGGTTGGTCGCCGGCAGAGTTTATGGTGGCAGAATCGTTTGGCGCACGCTTGCGCGGCATGCTGGGCCGCGTGCCGATTACGGCTGACGGACTGCCGCTCGTCATGGCGTTTCCGTGCTGCTCTTCGGTTCACACCTGTTTTATGGCTTATCCCATCGACATTGCCTTTATTGATTGCAGCGGCAATATCCTTGCACGCTACGAAAATGTCCGCCCCTGGCGCATGTGCTCCTGTCCCGGTGCTTGGGCGGTGCTGGAACGCCCTTCAATCCTTGTATCGCCCACTGTCTTGCAACGAGTGCAGGCTTGAAGGCCCTGGGCGAAAAACTTTTTGCGGCCGGTTGATGTCTCTGACGTGCTGCTTTACAGAACCGAGGCGGTGTCCAAAAACTTTTTTCAAATTCTCGGTTGACCGGAGCGCGTCCTTGGTTATACTAATCAAGCCTTGAAACAAGGCACACCTCAAATGGCTGGGTAGCTCAGTTGGTAGAGCAGAGGACTGAAAATCCTCGTGTCAGGGGTTCGATTCCCTTCCCCGCCACCTTGAATTGACTAGGACCTCTGCAAAGAGGTCCTTTTCTTTTATGTAGCCCCTGCACGGAATCGAACCCCGCGAGGGCGCGGAGCTGAGGAAACGCGATAGCGTTTGCCAGCGTAGCTCGCAAGGCGCGCAAGCGCCGCAGCGGTCCGTCCGCGCAGCGCGCGGACGCGATTCCCTTCCCCGCCACCTTGAATTGACTAGGACCTCTGCAAAGAGGTCCTTTTCTTTTATGTGGACCCGCGGAAAACGCATCCCAGAATTTCAATCCTGAGCGGGATGCGCTTTCCGCTTTAGGGGCGCTTGGGAAAATGCGACCCGGAATGACGTGAAATTACGGGACATGCTTTCCGGTTGGGCCTGCTGGCGGAAAATGCATTCCATTATTGAGCAAGAAAACGGGATGCGCCTTCCGGCGCCTGCCTTCGGCGTGCGTGCACATCTTGGCGTACCATCTCGGGTGTGCCCGCCCAGACATTACTCCTACTTTTGCGCCACTTTGCAGACCGTTCGATCGGCTGTCCGTGTGCGCGGGTATACTCAAAACGATACTTTTCCTATGCAATACGATGCGGGTTCGCCCTGCACGATTCGAAGGGGGCCGTGATGGAGAGGATACTCGGCGTTAATCTCTCTGGCTGGTTTATTCCCGAGCCTTGGGTGACCCCGTCGCTGTACGCGGCGACAGGTGCGTCCAATGCGGCGGAACTGCAAGAAGCCATGGGCACTGCTGCCTATAACGAGCGCATGCGTCGCCATTATGAGACATTCGTAAGCGAAGATGATTTTCGCCGTATGGCGCAGATTGGTCTCAATGCCGTGCGTTTGCCGGTGCCCTGGTATGCCTTTGGCTCGCAGGAGTCCGATGCGTCCTACATTTCGGTTATCGACTACATTGACCGTGCAATTGAGTGGGCTGCCAAGTACGACATTCGCGTGCTGCTCGATCTAGCGACTGTGCCCGGTGGCCAGGGCGATTCCAACGATTCGCCCACCACGCCGGAGGCTGTTGCCGAGTGGCATTCGTCCACCAACGGTCGTCACGTTGCGCTCGACGTGCTGGAGCGTTTGGCCGATCGCTACGGCGAAGCCGAAAGCCTTCTGGGCATTGAGCTGCTGGATGCACCTCGAATGAGTGTCCGCAAGAGTCTCTTTACCATGACGGATGGCATTCCGGCCCACTACCTGCGCAATTTCTATCGCGATGCCTACGAGCTCGTCCGTTCGTATATGCCCGAGGACAAGATCGTCGTCTTTTCGTCCTCAGGACATCCCAGCGAGTGGAAGCATTTTATGCGCGGCGCCAAGTACAAGAACGTCTACATGGACCTTCACCTGTACCATTACCGCGACGAGCATGCGCTCGACATCACGAGCCCCCGCGGGCTGACGACGGCGATTTCCCGCAACAAGCGCGAGCTTAAAGAAGCGATTTCGACAGGGTTCCCCGTGCTGGTGGGCGAATGGTCGGGCGCGGCGATCTTTGCCAACTCGTCGGTTACGCCCGAGGGCCGCAATGCCTACGAGCGCGTGTTTATCGCCAATCAGCTGGCTTCGTTTGCGCCGGCTGCCGGTTGGTTCTTCCAAACGTGGAAGACCGAGAAACGCATCGCAGCATGGGACGCCCGCGCGGCGCTCGGTACGCTCGAGCGCGGCATGATTGAATAGGTTGATATGACGCAAAACAGCGCCCGTACGGGCAAACTCTATGTGGTCGGAACACCCATCGGCAACCTGGGCGACCTGTCTCCGCGCGTTGGCGAGGCGTTTGCCGCCGCCGATGCGATCTGCTGCGAGGACACGCGCGTGACCTCAAAGCTACTGATGCACCTGGGCATTTTCAAGCCGCTTGTCCGTTGTGACGAGAATGTGATCGCCAGCCGCGCCGCCGGCCTGGTTGACCGCCTGCTGGCGGGGGAGACCCTCGCTTTTGCCTCGGATGCCGGCATGCCGAGCGTGTCCGATCCCGGCCAAGCGCTGGTCGAGGCGGCGCGTGAGGCCGATGTGCCCGTCGAAGTTATTCCCGGGCCCTCTGCTTGCGTCACGGCGCTCGTTTCGTCCGGCATTCCCTGCGAGCATTTTTTCTTCGAGGGCTTTTTGGGCCGAAAACACGGCGACCGTGTACGCCGTTTGCAGCGCCTTGCCGTGGTGCCTGGCGCGCTCATCTTCTACGAGTCTCCACATCGCATCGTGGCGACGCTCGAGGCCGTGGCAGAGGTCTTTCCCCAGCGTGAGGTTGCCGTCTGCCGCGAACTCACCAAGCTGCACGAGGAGGTCTTGCGCGGGCCCGCCGCCCAGCTTGCCGAGGGGCTGCGTGCTCGCGGCGAAGTAAAGGGCGAGATTGCGCTGGTCATCGCGCCACCGAGTGAAGATGAGGAGGCCGGCATCGTGCCGGTTGGCGCAGCGGCAGCGGATCCCGATGAGGCCCTGCGCGCGGATATCCGTGTCGCGCTCGAGGAGGGGGAGCCCGCCTCTGCGGTGGCCAAGCGCCTGTCTCAGAAGTATTCACGCCGCAAGCGCGATGTCTATGCCATGGTGCTCAATATGCAATAGATGGAGGATATCCAGCCCTTGCGTTAGAATCATCCCCTGTATGCAACGTTTTTCTGGAGGACAAACCCCATGGATCAAAGCAAGCCTTCGTTCTTTATCACGACGCCCATCTACTACGTCAATGCCGATCCGCATCTGGGCACGGCTTATTCCACTATCATCGCCGACGTCCAGGCTCGCTATCGCCGCTCCGCCGGCTATAACGTCAAGTTCCTGACCGGCATGGACGAGCACGGCGAGAAGGTCGCCGAGGCCGCAGCCAAGCATGGCATGACGCCGCAGGAGTGGACCGACAGCCAGGCTCCGCACTTCAAGGAGCTTTGGAGCAAACTCGAGATCTCCAACGACGACTTCATCCGCACCACCGAGCCGCGCCAGCATCATGCGGTGCAGTATCTATGGGAGCGCATGAAGGAGTCTGGCTACCTGTATAAGGGCAGCTACGACGGTTGGTACTGTGTGCCCGACGAGACTTACTTTACCGACACGCAGGTCCAGAAGGGTGACGAGGAATACGGCAGCGTCGGCCAGCACCTGTGTCCCGACTGTCATCGTCCGCTCGAGCGCGTGCAGGAGGAGTCCTACTTCTTCAAGCTTTCCGCTTTCCAGGACAAGCTGCTCAAGCTCTATGACGAGCATCCCGATTTCGTCGAGCCTGCATTCCGCATGAACGAGGTGCGTAGCTTTGTCGAGGGCGGCCTCAACGACCTTTCCGTGAGCCGTACGAGCTTTGACTGGGGCATCCAGGTTCCATTCGATGAGGGCCATGTGACCTATGTGTGGTTCGACGCGCTGCTCAACTACATGACGGCTGTCGGCTACGGTGTCGACACCGACGAGGCCCGTGCCGAGCTGGCCTATCGCTGGCCTGCGCAGTTCCACATTGTGGGCAAGGACATCATTCGCTTTCACTGCGTCATTTGGCCCGCTATGCTCATGGCCATTGGCGAGGCTCTGCCCGAGCACGTCTTTGCTCACGGCTTCCTGACCGTGCGCAATGCCGAGACTGGCAAGGCCGAGAAGATGTCCAAGAGCCGTGGCAACGCCATTGCCCCGCAGGATGTTATCGACATGCTGGGTGTCGAGGGTTATCGCTACTACTTTATGACCGACGTGGTCCCCGGCACCGACGGCGCTATCAGCTTCGATCGCATGGAGCAGGTCTACAACGCCGATCTCGCTAACAGCTGGGGCAACCTCATCTCGCGTTCGCTCAATATGAGCGGTAAGTACTTTGATGGTTGCGCGCCCGCCAAGCCCGCATCGTTCGATGCGTTCGATAACCCGCTGGCAAAGATCGCCGATGGCCTGGCCGAGCGCTACATGGCCAAGATGGATGTGCTCGATTACGGTGGAGCCAAAGACGAGGTTATGGAGCTCATCCACGCCGCCAACCACTACATCGAGGACTCCGAGCCCTGGGCACTTGCCAAGGACGAGGCCAAGGCCGACGAGCTGGCGTTTGTGATCTACAACCTCCTCGAGGCCATCCGCATTGCCGCTCACCTGCTGATGCCGCTCATGCCCCAGACTTCTACCGAGGCCCTGCGCCGCCTGTCGTGCGAGGACGAGGCCGCGAGCGACGATCTCAAGGGCATTTGCGCTTGGGGTCTGCTTGCCGGTGGTCAGCCCGTCGAGAAGGGTGAGCCGCTGTTCCCGCGCCTGGGTTAAGACGCCGCGCGCCATATCGGCAATCTGCTGTTTAGGTGTAAGGGCATGGCCGCAACGGTCCATGCCCTTTTGTTTCAAGACGCCGCCACCATGCTAAGGAGGCAACTATGACAACTTCGCCTTTGGCAAACCCCACGGCAACAAGGGAGCTGCTGGAGGAGTTTGGCCTTGCGACCAAGCATCGCCTGGGCCAGAACTTCCTGATCGACAACCATGTGATCGAGCGTATTTGCGAGCTTTCCGAACTTGCGGGCGATGAGCGCTTGCTCGAGGTCGGTCCGGGCGTTGGAACGCTCACGCTTGCGCTGCTTCAGGAGGCGGCGTGCGTCACGTCGATTGAGGCCGATCCCGAGCTCGAGCCGGTGCTCGATGCCCATGCCGCCGACTATGCTAACTTCCGCTTTATCATGGGCGACGCGCTCAAGGTGTGCCCGGAGCAGATTGAGCAGGCCGCGGGCGGTGAGCCGACGGTATTTGTCGCGAACTTGCCCTATAACGTGGCAGCGACGATCATTCTGCAGTTCTTCCAGACGATGCCCGCGCTCAAGCGCGCCGTCGTCATGGTTCAAAAGGAGGTTGCCGATCGCATTGCCGCAACGCCGGGCAACAAGACCTACGGCGGCTATACGGCAAAGCTCGGCCTGTATGCGCAGGTGACGGGTCGCTTTGAGGTGCCGCCGCGCTGCTTTATGCCGGCGCCGCATGTGGATTCGGCCGTCGTGCGCATCGACCGTGTTGACGGCGTAGCGCCCGAGGGGCTTGATCGTGAGTTTGTGGCCCGCGTGATTGACGCTGCGTTTGCTCAGCGTCGCAAGACCATCCGCAATTCCATGAGCGCCAACGGCTTTGCCAGGGACGTGCTCGATGCCGCCTTTGAGGCTTGCGGCATCGCACCCAGCACGCGCGCCGAGACGCTTGGCGTTGCCGATTTTGTCCGTCTAGCTCAGGAGCTAATCCATGATGCCTAATGACGAGCGCGTGACGTTTACCAAGAAAAAGAAAACGGTTGCTTGCCCCGTGCCCTTGGCGCCGCTTGCCGATACGCACGCGCACTTGCTCTCGTTTTGGGGCAAGGAAGTACCCGAGACGCTTGTGCGCGCCAAGGCTGCAGGCGTCGACCTGTTGGTGACGATTTTTGATCCCATTGCCGACAAACGCAGCGTGACGGACTATAGCGACTGGCTGGTGCGCGAGATCTTGCCGATGCGGGATATTCCGCAGATAAAATATCTCGCCGGTGTGCACCCCTATGGCGCGCCGGACTATACCGATGACATTCATGCACAGGTCGTTGCTGCGATTGATGATCCCTTATGCGTCGGTATCGGCGAGATCGGTCTGGACTACCACATGGATTACGACGACGACATCGCGCCGGCGCCCCACAGCGTGCAGATTGACTGCATGGCACGTCAGCTCGAAGTTGCCGTACGCCGCAATGTGCCGGTGGAGTTGCATCTGCGCCACGAGGACGCGGATGGGGAGCGCTCCTCGCATGTGGATGCGTACAACGTGCTGCGCGAGGTGGGTGTGCCTCAGGCCGGTTGCGTGCTGCACTGCTTTGGCGAGGATCGCGCCACGATGGAGCGCTTTGTGGGTTTGGGCTGCTATATCGCCTATGGCGGCGCGGCCACCTTTAAGCGCAACAATGATGTGCGCGAGGCATTTGCGTCAACCCCGCTCGATCGAATTTTGTTCGAGACGGATTGCCCGTATATGGCTCCGGAGCCCATTCGCGGTCTTGAGTGTGAGCCGGCAATGATTTCCATCACGGCAAACGCGCTGGTCAACGACCGTGTCGATCGTACTGGAGAGAAAGCAGAGACAATTGCGCAAGCTGCGTGGGACAATGCCTGCAAACTTTTTCAAAAATAGTTCTTGCGTTCACGGTGGCGCTCCGTTATTCTAATTCCTGCACGCGGGCGTGGCGGAATTGGCAGACGCGTACGGTTCAGGTCCGTATGGGGGCAACCCCATGAAGGTTCAAGTCCTTTCGCCCGCACCATTGATTGAAAGAGCTCCCAGCAATGGGAGCTTTTTTGTTATGGGCCCATCGCAGGGACTTGAACCTGCGAAGGAGCGAGCGTCAAGAAAACGCGGAGCGTTTTTAGCGAGCTGGCGAGTCCGCCGGCAGGCGGGCGAAGCCGGTGCGGATCCGCGCAGCGGATACGCGGACGTCCTTTCGCCCGCACCATTGATTGAAAGAGCTCCCAGCAATGGGAGCTTTTTTTGTTATGGGCCTCCTGATGGTGTCACATGGCTGCTTTGTGCGGGTATCCTAGTGCCAACGTGTGCCCATCGGAGGAGAGACCATGCTGTTATCCGGTATTATCGCTGCCCTTACGAGCCTTCTACTTCCCATCATCATTTTGTTGCTACTGCTTCCCAACGCCTGCTATGTCGTTGAACAGCAGCATGCTGTGATCATCGAGCGCCTGGGCAAGTTTAACCGCATCGTCAACGCGGGTTTCCACATGAAGGTGCCCGTGATCGACCGCAAGGCCGCCACGGTGAGTCTGCGCACCATGAAAAACGGTTTTGGGATCGACGTTAAGACCCAGGACAACGTGACTATCGGCCTTGAGGTCTCTGCTCAGTACCACGTGAGCTATGACATGGGAGCCGGCCCGGCAGATTCGGGCATCTACAAGAGCTACTACATGCTGCAGGAGCCCGTCGACCAGATGCGCGACTTCATTACCGATGCCCTGCGCTCTTCCATCCCTGTCTATACCCTTGATGAGGTCTTTGCCAAGAAGGATGACATCGCCAAGGACGTCAACGCCACCGTATCCGAGCAGATGGCCGCCTACGGCTTTACCCTCGTGTCGACGCTCATCACCAAGATCGCGCTGCCGACCGAGGTCGAGAACTCTATGAATGACATCAACGCCGCCCAGCGTAAGCGCGCTGCTGCGCAGGAGCTCGCTGAGGCCGACCGCATCAAGCGCGTTACCGAGGCGACCGCCGAGGCCGAGGCAATGGAAAAGGCGGGCGAAGGCATCGCCAACCAGCGCAAGGCCATCGCGCTGGGTATCAAGGATTCGCTCGAGATTATCCAGGAGACGGGCGTCGGCAACGATGAGGCCAACCAGCTGTTCATGTTTACGCAATGGTCCGAGATGATGACGGAGTTCGCTCGCACGGGTAAAACATCGACGGTCGTGCTGCCGAGCGACTTTTCGCAGTCGGCCTCTATGTTCGAGCAGATGCTGACCGCCGGCAAAGTTCAAAACGATTCGAAGGAGTAGGCGCGCGTGAAGTGCACCGTTGTATGCGTCGGTAAGCTCAAAGAGCGTTTTTGGAAGGATGCCTGCGCCGAGTACACCAAGCGCCTGGGCGCCTATGCCAAGGTGGATATGCGCGAGGTGGCCGATATCGACCCGGCCAAGGCGGGCGGCGTGGATGCCGCGCGCGACAAGGAGGGAGCGGCGATTCTTGCAGCCCTGCCGCCCCGAGCGCATGTGATCCTGCTGGCCATTGAGGGCAAAGAGCGCTCGAGTGAGGAACTCTCGGCGCGGCTCGATGATCTTATGTTGCGAGGCAACAGCGACATCGCCTTTGTGATTGGCGGATCGGACGGCGTGAGCGACGATGTTCGCTCACGAGCTGACGAAATGCTCAGCTTTGGACGCATTACCTTGCCGCATAACTTGGCGCGCGTGGTGCTGCTGGAGCAGGTCTACCGCGCCTGCAAGATTAGCCGTGGTGAGCCGTATCACAAATAGGTCGGCAACACGAAACAATGCCGTGGGACAATAGCTCTCGATTTGAAGAACCTGTCTGAGAGGACTATGAGATATGAAGATTGGATTTGTCGGTTTTGGCAATATGGCGAGCGCTATGGCCGATGGCTGGATTGCCGCCGGTGTGGCTGCGAGCGACATGTGTGCCTGCGCGGGCCGCTACGATGCCCTGGTTGAGCGCTGTGAGGCGCGTGGGATACTTGCCTGTCGTAATGCGGCGGAGGTTGTCGCTGTATCCGATATCGTGGTTGCTGCGGTCAAGCCGTACATGATCGAGAAGGTCTTCGCTCCGCTCAAGGATACTCTTGCCGATAAGGTCGTCCTTTCGGTCGCCTGGACTTGGGACAGTGTCAAGTGGGAGCAGGTTCTGCCGGGTGTCGCGCACATCTCGACGGTCCCCAATACACCGGTTTCGGTGGGCGAGGGCGTCATCGCCTGCGAGAAGTCCTCTACGCTCAACGGCGAGCAGCGTGCCGTGGTGCTCGACCTGCTCGGAAAGCTTGGCACTGTCGTTGAGCTCGATACGAGCTTGCTGTTTGTGGGCGGTACCGTGGGCGGTTGCGCCCCGGCATTTGTTGCCATGGCGATTGAGGCCCTGGGCGACGCGGCCGTCAAGCACGGCATTCCGCGCGCCGACGCCTATCGCATTGTGAGCCAGATGGTTCTGGGTACGGCGAAACTGCAGCTTGCAACTGGGCAGCATCCTGCGGCGATGAAGGATGCCGTGTGCTCGCCCGGCGGCGCAACCATCAAGGGCGTCGTCGCGCTCGAGGACGCCGGCATGCGCAGCGCCCTGGTCAAGGCCATCGACGCCACCCTTCAGTAAACCTGCCATTTAGGGACAGGTTTATTTTGGCAGATTTTTCCTGCGGTTTTATCTCTATAGCGAAAAGCGCCCCGCAACCGGGTTGATACCGGTTGCGGGGCGTTTGCGTTTGCCCAGATGAAACCGACCAAAATAAACCTGTCCCTAAATGGCAGGTTAGTCCCAGAAGCTGTCTTGATCTTCTTCGGATTTGGGCCCGCGGTCGACGTAGAGCTTATGGGTGCGCTTCTCCATTACAAAGGCAAGAATCGCAAACAGCAGGATGCCGCCGGCGAAAAGGATGGCAAAACCGGTGCGGGTGCCAAACAAAAAGGAAAAAACTGCGTCCATTGGGTGCCTTCTTGCGTAGTTGAGTTGGGTCGTAAACGCTCATAAGTATATACTTGCCCATACATGTACAAGGTTGCAACCTAAATGGAATGTATATCGCCGGAGGATCTAATGCTTGATATCAAGTTTGTTCGCGAGAACCCCGATGCCATCGATACCGCCATGGCTAACCGCCAGACGTCTTGGGATCGCGAGAAGTTCTTTGAGCTCGACGATGAGCGTCGTGCCGTCATCACCGAGGTCGAGGAGCTCCAGGCCACGCGTAATGCCGAGTCCAAGAAGATCGGCGCCCTGATGAAGGAGGGCAAGAAGGACGAGGCCGAGGCCGCCAAGGAGGCCGTGCGCGCCGTCAACGAGAAGATCGACGGTCTGGCCGAGCGCCGCACCGCTCTCGAGCAGGAGCAGTACGACTTTATGGCTCACCTGCCCAACATCCCCTGCGAGGCCACCCCGTACGGCAAGGACGAGGACGAGAACATCGAGCGCCGTCGTTGGGGCACCCCGCGCGTGTTCGACTTCGACTTTAAACCGCACTGGGATCTGGGCACCGACCTCGACATCCTCGACTTCGAGCGCGGCAACAAGCTCTCCGGTAGCCGCTTCACCGTTCTCGGTGGCGCCGGCGCCCGTCTGGAGCGCGCCCTCATCAACTTCTTCCTCGATACGCACACCAGCCGTGGTTTTAAGGAGTGGTGGCCGCCCATCGTCGTCAAGCGCCAGACCATGTTTGGCACGGGCCAGCTGCCCAAGTTCGAGGACGACGCCTATCATGTCTCGGGCGATAACTTCCTGATCCCCACCGCCGAGGTCGTGCTTACCAACCTGCACGCCGGCGAGGTTCTCGATGCCGACACCCTGCCGCGCCGCTACACCGCCTTCACCCCCTGCTTCCGCGAGGAGGCCGGCTCTGCTGGTCGCGACACCCGCGGCATCATCCGCCAGCACGAGTTCGACAAGGTCGAGATGGTCAAGTTTGCCAAGCCGGAGGAGTCCGACGAGGAGCTCGAGAGCATGACCGCTGAGGCCGAGTTCCTGCTTCAGCAGCTGGGTCTTCCGTATCGCGTGATTAGCCTGTGCACCGGTGACCTGGGCTTCTCTGCCCGTCAGACCTACGACATCGAGGTCTGGCTGCCGAGCTACAACGCCTACAAGGAGATTAGCTCCTGCTCCAACTGCGGCGACTTCCAGGCTCGCCGCGCCAACATCAAGTATCGCGATCCCGAGAATTTCAAGGGCTCGCGCTACCTGCATACCCTTAACGGTTCCGGTCTACCGGCTGGCCGCACCATGGCCGCCATTCTGGAGAACTACCAGAACGCCGACGGCACCATTACGATCCCCGAGGTTCTGCGTCCTTACATGGGCGGCCTCGAGAAGATCGAGCCGGTCGCGTAGGTTTGCTGCATAAGCGATTTTCGGGGGCGCCCCTATCCGGGGCGCCTTTTTTGTGCTCGGAGCCTTACCATGTCGCGCGGACAGCTCAATAGAAAATACACGAACAAGTGTTCTGTATACGGTCGTCTACCTGCTATGCTTTTACTAGATACGAGCGAGAGAAGGGGGATGTGATGGACCTGTTTGATGAGCGGGTAGTTTTGTTTGAGAGCGATGAAGGTGGGGAGCACCTGCTAGTTACGTGTGAGCCATCGGGTATGGGTGGCTTGGTGGTGAGGCAAACGAGTGAGGGTCCGTTGACCCAATGGTGCTTTGAGGAGTCGCCACATGTAGTTGAGACCTTTGTGACGCACGAAGGGCTTGCAACACTCGAACGGTTCTATGGAGTCGGGACTTCTAACCAGGTGGCACGCATGCTGAGTATCTCGTTTGCCGAGTATGATTGCGCCCAGCGGGTGCGCTCGCTATTGAGGGATCTCGGTGTTGGGTTCGATGTGGTTGAAAAGCCGATCGATCGTATGGGAAACGGTGATACATGCGGAGCTGCATGAGGAAAATGGTCTAGAAAAAAATCAAGATTGTGCTTGACTCCAATTAACTAAAATGGTTTCATATGTCTTGCGCTGCGGCGTTACCTCAGCTGGATAGAGGGTCTGACTACGAATCAGAACGTCATAGGTTCGAATCCTATACGCCGCACCAATCGAACTTAAAGCCTCCGGCAACGGGGGCTTTTCTTTTTTGGAAGCCATGCATGGATTCGAACCTCGGTCGAGGCGCGAGCGTAAAGAAAACGCGGAGCGTTTTTAGCGAGCGGGCGAGCGCGCCGGCAGGCGGGCGAAGCCGGTGCGGATCCGCGAAGCGGATGCGCGGAATCCTATACGCCGCACCAATCGGACTTGAAGCCTCCGGCAACGGGGGCTTTTCTTTTTTGGAAGCCATGCATGGATTCGAACCTCGGTCGAGGCGCGAGCAGCATAATCACCACATCGTAAAATTTTTTCAAATTGTCGCTTGACCCGTCGGGGCCTCGCGTGCATAATAATCCGTGCGTTGCGGCGTTACCTCAGCTGGATAGAGGGTCTGACTACGAATCAGAACGTCATAGGTTCGAATCCTATACGCCGCACCAATTGACTTTAAAGCTCCCGGCAACGGGGGCTTTTCTTTTTTGGAAGCCATGCATGGATTCGAACCTCGGTCGAGGCGCGAGCGTAAAGAAAACGCGGAGCGTTTTTAGCGAGCGGGCGAGCGCGCCGGCAGGCGGGCGAAGCCGGTGCGGATCCGCGAAGCGGATGCGCGGAATCCTATACGCCGCACCAATTGACTTTAAAGCTCCCGGCAACGGGGGCTTTTCTTTTACGCCGCCATTCGACCCCAGACACTCGACTGGAATCGTGCGCCTCCGCCCGCGGGAGACTATTTCTTATCGACTCGTGTAAGATTCCGAGTAGATGTCGCGGTCCATCCGCGACCACTCCTTCGCTAGACGACCGATCAGGGTGATATTTCGTGGCAGAGCGTCCGACATACAAGCTCAGGTTTCTCGACCCCAAAAAGCGTTTTCCATCGATGCCAGAGCAACCCGCGGGGCGCTCGTATGGTGTTGTCTGGAAAGTTTTTGGCGAGGATCCTAAAGAGTCTTGCTACGTCGTCGAATTCGTAGGCAAAAGCCACATATCGCTTTTGGGCTACGTGAGCGTGTCAGGTGAGGTCTATAAGATTGACGGCCCTGTTCAGAAAGTGCCATTGCCCAAGAACCCCGACATGAAATTGGTCCTTGACGAGTCCGATTCCAGTGTTGGCGAGATTTTGGTGCGGGGAGCCAACGGTGCAATGCGCGCTTGCGCGCGAACGGTCGGCTCTCCCAAAGGGCCCATGCGTGAGCAGTCCGACCACGAGACATGGAATTCGAGCCGTGCTCTCCCTTATGGCGAGTTTATGGCCTCGATGTTCTTGCGCTACGTGATATTTGCCGACCCCGAAAACGCTCTTGCGAACACGGTACCTGCCGACGAGCTCGATGAGGGTATAAAAAACACCGCCAACAAGATCAAACTCGTAAAGTTGCCCGAGCCGGTCGAGGTGTTTTTGGGCTTTAACACGGCACCGCTCCCCGATGCTATCGAGACGCTGCTCTACCGCGTTGACCATGCCGATAATCCGAGCGGTATCGAGCGTTATGCCGCCGCCCTTATGAGCGAGGTCGATTTGCCCCGACTGCGCACCATCGCTGCCAAGTCCGAGATGGGCCTAGCGCGTATCGACCGCTCAAAGCTGTTCTATCTCAATTTTGATCGTAGCCTGCTGGACCAGGACGAGATTGACATGCTGCTTGCTATCGAGTGTCGTCTTAACCGCCTCTCCGGCATCCTTGAGCGCATCGGGGCCGGATTGGCCCCTGCGGCATCCTCGCCGAGCCTTGAGGGCTGCGCGCTCTTTGACGCGTGGCATATCGCCAAGACGACCAACGATGTTCCCCGACTGCTCGATACGGCCTCGAGTGACAACCCGTGGGGCAAACCGGGTACGGTAGCTTGCCAGCCAGGCGGTGAGTGGGACGTGCGCACCCGTTTTGCGCGCGCGGTCGAAGCCCTCAACGTTGTCTCGCGGCTTGACTATACCTATCGGGCAAACGTTGCCGAGGGGATTATGCTCGTTCGGTTTGGGCGCTCGGTCGTGGATGCCATGCCCCAACGTGAATACGACGCCCAGGATGACGTCTGGCGTGAGTTGGACGAGGACGTACGTGCGATTTGGGCCGCGGAGCACGACGCGCGCGTGGCGCTCACGCTGGCAGCGGCTTGTTTTGCTGCCGGTGCCAGCATTACGCGCTGCTACGTTCAGATTGCGGCTCCCGATGGCGAGCAGGGCGAGCGCGTCATTGCAACATATTCCTTTGGGCGTGCGGCCTATCTGGCCAATTGCGTTCCCGCCGCTAAGAATTTTGAAAGCATGGATATGGATGATATGCCGTGCAAGCGCATGCTTGAGGCATATGAGTCGGCCGCGCCGGATGCGATTGAGCCCGCTGAGGTTCATGCTCGCCCGCGTGACGACCACCGTTCGCTGCCGCCGGCGTTGCGCGACCTGCTGCTTGCCGATACGGCTGATGAGCTTGAGGTTATGGAGGAGGGCGATGACCCGTATGTGGCGCGCGTCGCTGAGTTGCGCGAGCGGGCAAAAGTCGACCGCGCGGGTGCGTTTGAGGGCTTTTCCCGTCTTGTTGAGGAGCTGGAGGCCAAGTGCGCCGTTGCCGAGCTTTTGGCGACAGGACCGGTCCAGACGCTGTTCTGCGACAACCAACTGGTGCGTATGGTGCTGCCGGTAATGGAGGAAGACCGCTCCGTTCGTATTTTGCGCGCTCCCGATGCGCTGTACTTTGCCCAGCATGAGATTTGCAGCTTTTACGCCGATCAGGAGGATTTTGAGCGGGCATTGCCCGAGGTGCGTCATCTTTACGATCTGGCGCGCTCATCCATGCAATCACACTTTGCACTCATCAACGTGCTGGCGCGTCTGGAGCGCTATGACGAGGTCATTGAGGTGGCGCGCCACGGCCTGCGCATTGCCAGTGACCGTTCCTCAATCGGCTACCTGTTCTATCGCCTAGCGTTTGCCTACTGGAACTGCGATCAGCTCGAGCTGGCGTTGGCGTGCTACCGCTTGGTACCGCGCGGTGAGGAGTCGGGTGGCAACGCACTGGAGGAAATGCAGGGCCTTATGAACGAGATTGGTGTCAATGAGCCACCGACGTTCGAGGAAGCGGTTGAGACCATCAGTAAGGCGGGGCTCGAACTGCCGCCGGTGCCCGCCGTGTCCAACCAGCTGGCAGACGCTGCTGTGCAGCTGGTCGATAACGGTTTCTTTTTCCTGGCACGCGTCTGCATCTTCCAAATGTGGCGCACGATGGGAAACGATGAGCTCGGCTCCCTCAGCCGCTCGTTGGGGTAGGGGTTTGATTTATGGGGGAGGAAAGCCTGCCGGCCAATTATCAAAATTTCCCCTTGCCCGGATTCGAGTGTTTGGTTACTATGGAACGGCTGTTACGGAGAGCTGACCGAGAGGCCGAAGGTGCTCGCCTGCTAAGCGAGTATGCCCCAAAAGGGCATCTGGGGTTCGAATCCCCAGCTCTCCGCCAGTATGACTTGAAAGAAGGGTCCCATTTGGGGCCCTTTTTTGATTAGAAGAATGTTAACTGGGGATTCGAACCCGAGAGGGCACGGGCGTTAAGCAAACGCGAAAGCGTTTGTAGCCCGTGGGCGAAAAGCCGCCAGGCTTTGAAGCCGGAGGGCATGCGCAGCATGCCCGGACATCCCCAGCTCTCCGCCAGTACGAATTTGAAGAAGGGCTCCGTAAGGGGCCCTTTTTGGTATGGAGAACGTTAGCTGGGGATTCGAAACCTCAAAAAATGAGGCGCCCCGTTGGACGCCTCATTTGGTTCGATGTGATAACGCTTTGGCCCTACACCTCAGGAGCCTTGGCTACGGTCTCGCTCTCGGCTGTGAGCGGGCGGTTGTCGATGCGGCGGCCCAGGCGGTCGAGCTTCACGAGCAGCCACTCGATGGGATTGGGCCCCGTTCCTTCCTCGTCGGCAACCAGGTCCATGACGGCAATCTTGGTGCCGTCCTGCTTAAGCGTAACGCTGCCCACCTTATCGCCAACATGCACCGTGCCCGAAAGGTCATCGTAGCTAACCTTTTCGGTCACTTCGCCGGCGAGTGAGAACACCGTTGCCTGCGCGGTGGGGTCGGCAAGCGTGGCGTCGATCGTTTTGTCTGTCCAGTCGGTTTGACTGACACGTGCCATCAGCGGATTTCCGTTGGCGGTCTTCTTTTGCGTATTGGCGATTTCGACCGTTACCTTGTGGTCGTAATACCAACTAGCAAGTGTAGCCGTATCGGCAAAACGCTGGTCGGTGGTGCTGGAGTTCAAGACAACGGTATAGATCTCGTCGCCATCGCGATTGTAGGCGCTTGCAAAGCAGTATCCGGCATCGTCGGTGGTGCCGGTCTTACCGCCGATATTGCCGTCTTGGTCCAATAAAACATTGTGCGTATCCATGGAATGCGAATGATCGGAGCCGTCGGCGCCCGTCACTTCGATCCAGGGATCTTTGATCGCCATGACTTCGCGAATCGTGTCGTCCTTCATGGCCTCTTGCATCATCAATGCCACATCGTGTGCGGTTGAATGCATATCGCCGGCCCATTCGTCAAAATCCAGCCCGTGCGGGTTTTCGAAGAGCGTTCCCGTGCAGCCGAGCTTCTTGGCCCGCTCGTTCATGGCTTTTACAAACGTAGCGACGGCATCTTTGGTCTTGGGGTCAAGTTTTTTGCCCACGTGTTCGGCAAGCGCGATGGCGGCGTCGTTGCCTGAGGGGATCATCAGGCCGCGCAGCGCTTGCTCGACGGTGAGCTCGTCGCCTTCGAGGAGTCCCGCGGTCGAGTTGCCTACGGCTGCCGCCGCGTTGCTCACGGTGATTTTCTCGTCCATTTTGCAGTTCTCGACCGCGAGGATTGCAGTCATGACCTTGGTGATCGAGGCGATTTTGACTTGCTCGTCAGCGCTACGGGCATAGTAGACGGTGCCGTTTTTACCCATGACAAACGCATTGGAGGCATCGATATCGGGCAGGTCTTCGGCTGCAATGCCGCGTGCATCGGCGGCTTTGCCGCAGATGTTATCGGTCGTGAGCACTTGGGCGCCGGCGACGGACGGAATACCGGCGACAAGGGCGACGGCGCAGGCAAGGCCAACGGTCAGCTGCGCGGAACGCTTTACAAGAGGGGTAAGATGCTTCACTGATTTCGCTTTCGACGGGATGGTCTCCTTTGGCTCTAGAGTATATCGTTTACCGGCTGTGCCGCTTGGGGTTTGGCGCGTAAGGTTTATCTTCGTGTCTGAGCGGACGCTTGGGTGTGCACGGTCGATATGATTGCCCGTCGCGTATCGAGGAGGTCCTTACAAATACTTGACAATACCCTCACGCATATATGAGCTGCGATTTTTACTATCGATACTGCTGATTTGATATCGATGTGGAGGTATGCGGTATGACGGCTGCTGCGGCTGTGGGGCCCACGGAGCTCGAGGAGCTAATGGAAGCGCAGGCCGAGGCCGCGCATGAGCGCGAAGTTGGGGATGCGACTCGCCCCACGGCAGAGGACCTTGCCGCCTCGCCGACGCGCATCGATGTCGAGGGCCTCGACCTGTTCTATGGCGATCACCACGCGCTTAAGGATGTGTCCATCAAGATCCGCGACAAGCAGATTACCTCGTTTATCGGTCCTTCGGGCTGCGGCAAGTCGACGTTGCTGCGTTGCTTTAACCGCATGAACGACGGCATCAAGGACTGCCGCATCGAGGGCAAGATTGCGCTCGATGGTCAAGATATCCTGGGCGATTACGACATCTGCCGCCTTCGTCAGCGCGTGGGCATGGTGTTCCAGCGCCCCAACCCGTTTCCCATGAGCATCTACGACAACGTCGCCTATGGCCCCCGCGGTATGGGTGTGCGCGATCGCGCTGTGCTGGATGAGCTGGTCGAGGATTCCCTGCGCCGCGCTGCCCTGTGGGACGAAGTCAAGGACAAACTCAAGGAGTCTGGTCTGGGGCTTTCGGGCGGACAGCAGCAACGTTTGTGCATCGCCCGTGCGCTTGCCGTGCGGCCCGATATTCTGCTGATGGACGAGCCGACCTCGGCGCTCGACCCCGTGTCGACGCTCGTGGTGGAGCAGCTGGCCTGCGAGCTCAAAGAGACCTGCACGCTCGTGGTCGTTACACACAATATGCAGCAGGCGGCGCGCATATCCGATTCCGTCGCGTTTTTCTTGCTAGGTGAGTTGGTGGAGCACGCGCCCACCGCTCAGCTTTTCAAAAATCCTACTGACCCGCGTACGGCGGATTACTTGACGGGACGTTTTGGCTGATACCATCTAGTAAAGGTACCTTTAGGATTAAGATGCGGTCATGCCGGCCGCAAAGGGGTTCAACATGATCTATTACGTCGAGGACGATGACAACATCAGGGATTTGACGGTCTATGCACTGCGCAAGCAGGGGATCGAGGCCGAAGGCTTTTCGTGCGACGGTGAGTTTAAGGCTGCCGTGGCGCGACGGGTGCCCGATGCCGTGCTGCTCGATATCATGCTGCCCGATACCGATGGCTTGGCGATTATGCGTCGCCTGCGTGCCGATCGCCTGACGGAGACGGTGCCCATCATGATGCTTACCGCCAAGGATACCGAGCTCGACAAGGTGATGGCGCTCGATGGCGGTGCCGACGATTACCTGACTAAGCCGTTTTCGCTCATGGAGCTTGCGAGCCGCTGCCGCGCACTGCTGCGTCGCGGCGGCATGGTCAAGCAGGCGAGCGATGTGCTCAGCGTGGGCGATATCGTGCTTTCGCCCAGCCATCGCGAGGTGACCGTTGCCGGCGAGCCGCTTAAGCTCACCCTGCGTGAGTTCGACCTGCTCGAGTACCTCATGCGCAAGCCCGGCGTGGTCTTTACCCGTGAGTCGTTGCTGCAGAGCGTGTGGGGTTGGGATTTCGACGGCGGTTCGCGCACCGTTGACGTGCACGTGCAGACGCTTCGCCAAAAACTGGGCGAGCATGCCAGTGCCATCGAGACCGTGCGCGGCGTGGGCTACCGCTTGGCCGAGCCTTCTGCCGGTGACGGTGCCGAAGGTGACGACACCGCGGCCACCGCATCGGAGGAGTAACCCGTGGTCTTCACCCCCCAGGGAAAACATACGCTGTCGCACCGCGTTTTTGTGACGATCTTTGTTTGCGCCATGGCGGTTATCGTGGCGTTTACGGTGCTGGGTGCGTTCTTTGTGCAAAACACCTTGGCGGATGCCACGAGTGCCAATCTGGCGCAGGAAACCGAGCTCATTGCTGCCGCCCTCGACGAACAGCAGGAGCCCATCCCGTTCTTGCGTAGCCTCGATCGCGAGGACTTGCGCATCACGCTGATTAACAAGGATGGATCGGTTGCCTACGACAACGAGGCGTCGCCTTCCTCACTGCCCAACCATGGCGATCGCCCCGAGGTCATCGAGGCCTTTGAGAGTGGTTTGGGTTCCGCGGAGCGCGCAAGCTCTACGCTCGACGAGATTATGCTGTATCGCGCCGTCGCCCTTGATAACGGCCAGGTTGTCCGCTTGGCGCAAGCCCAGCCTGGCGTTGCGGCGATTTTGCTGTCGATGGTGGCGCCGATGCTGCTTATCGCAGCAGCGGGTGCAATGCTCTCGTTTTTTATGGCGCGCCGCGAGTCCCGTGCAATCATCGCGCCGTTGCAAGAGGTGGATTTGGACCACCCACGCCGTAGCTATGAGCACGCCTATGCCGAGATGGTCCCCATGCTTGAGCGTATCGAGTCGCAGCGCCAGGAACTCAAGCGCCAAATGGCGGTGCTAGCGGACAACGACCGAATGCGCCGCGAGTTCACGGCCAATATCACCCATGAGCTCAAGACCCCGCTTACCGCGATTTCGGGCTATGCCGAGCTTATTGCAAACGGCATGGTTGAGGGCGAGGACGACTTGTGCAACTTTGGTGGCCGCATCTATCGCGAGGCGGGCCGCCTGGCAGCGCTCGTCAACGACATTCTTACGCTTTCCAACTTGGACGAGGCGGAGCGAGCATCCGAGGGCGAGGCGGTGCCCATTGGGTCCACAGAACCCATCGAGCTCTCTCGCGCCATTTTGACGGTGGAACAGCGTCTTGAGCAAGTTGCCCGGCAGTCGAATGTGACCATTGGGCACGAGACGAAGCCCATGGTGATCGAAGGCGTGCCGCGCCTGATTGACGAGCTGATCTACAACCTTGCAAGCAACGCCATTCGCTACAACCGACCTGGCGGTACGGTCACGCTGCGCTGCGGGACCAATGACGAGGGTCATCCGTACCTGTCTGTTGCCGATACGGGTATCGGTATTGCGCCCGAGGAGCAGGGTAAAGTGTTCGAGCGTTTTTATCGCGTGGACAAGAGTCGTTCTAAGGCGCGTGGCGGAACCGGCCTGGGTTTGGCGATCGTCAAACACGCCGCTCTGTACCATCATGCCAATATCGACCTGTCGAGTGAGCCGGGAGTGGGGACAACCATCACGGTGACGTTTCCCGCACAGCAGAAAGAGCCGTTTGCATAGCGCTTGGCCGCTGGCCTTGATGTAAACGCCGCATCGGGGTTGCCGGTGCGGCGTTATTGTTGCGCAAGATTGTTATAAGCGCTGTAGCTTATGTATAGAGTTTGGACATGGGAAAATATGCGATAACAAATGGACAGTTTTGTCAATACGAACTCGGGAACTGAAAGGCACGCTGCATGGCCCTTCTCGAATTGTTCCAGCTGCTTAAAAAGCATCTCAAGCTGGTCATTACCCTTCCGGTGGTCTGTGCGATCGTCATGGGTATCGCGTCCTTTGCCATGATGGACAATACCTACACCGCCACGACGAGCATGTACATTCTCGCTAAGACCGACGGCGGTCAGATGAGCTATAACGACCTTTCGGCGAGCCAGATGCTTTCCAACGATATCGCCACGCTGCTCGACAGCAATAGCGTTAAGAGCGGTGCTGCCAAGGATCTGGGCCTTTCCGATTTGGATGATTACAAGATTGCCGTTTCGTTCGAGACCACGACGCGCGTCATTACGCTTTCGGTGACGGGTACCGATGCCAAGGAGACGGCCAAGGTTGCAAGGGCAATGGCCAACTCGGTAAGCACGGTTGCTCAGAATGTTGGCGCCGCCCAGAGCATTAACGTGGTCGATGAAGCCAAGACCCCTGAGTCTCCGAGCGGCCCCAAGCGCTTGCTGTATGTTGCCGTTGCGTTCCTTGCCGGCGTCTTTATCGCAATTGCCTACGTTGTTTTGGCAGATATACTCAACATGCGTATCTGCGGTGCCGAAGAGGCAGAAGAGCTCCTGGGTATTCCCGTTGTTGGCCGAATTCCGGCTATGAAAGGTGGTAAATAGGCATGGCTAAGGCGAAGAACACCGATAAAGGGGCCGCCTTGGATATCCAACTTAAGACAGGTTGCTTTGAGGACGCGGCGCTGGTGCGCCGCGCCGTTTTTATGGACGAACAAGGCTATGAAAACGAGTTTGACCAGATTGACGAGGACCCGGGCTGCATCCATGTGACGCTGTATGTGGATGGCCAACTCACCGGCTGCTCGCGCGTGTTTCCCGAGGAGCTGGAGCGCGCGGCAGATGCGGAGGCTCCGGTGCCACCGGCGTGCGACTTGGACGAAGGCGTCGCCGCGGGGGAGACCTACATTATGGGGCGCGTCGCCGTGCTGCCGGCTATGCGTCGTCGCGGATTGGCAAGCGCGATCGTCGAGGCCAGCGATACATGCGCACGCGATGCTGGCGCTAGACTAATTAAGCTGCACGCGCAGGAATACGTGTTGCCGCTCTATGAAAAGGCTGGCTACACACAAATTGCCCCGGTTGACTACGAAGACGAGGGCCAGCCCCATGCCTGGATGGCCAAGCGCGTAGATGGCAGATAGGGACGTTCCTTTTCTGTCGACAGTTGGGGACACTCCTCGGCAATTGGCGCATCGGAGTGCTCGGACATACAGTTTTTCGATTCCGCATGTATATATGCGCGCTAATGGGTTATAAAATCTAAGTCTGAACATAGCAGGTCTGCGATACGGCTCGGGTAACCGGGCTGTTTTTGCGGACGGGGGTAGCGCGAAAGGACTGCACATGCGTCAATTTAAGACCGAGAGCAAAAAGTTGCTCGACCTCATGATCAACTCCATCTACACCAACAAGGAAATCTTCCTGCGCGAGCTTATTTCTAACGCGAGCGACGCCGTCGACAAGCTCAACTTTAAGAGCCTGCAGGATCCGAGCGTCAAGCTCGACCAGGGCGACCTGGCTATTCGCGTCTCCTTTGATAAAGACGCCCGCACCATTACCATCTCGGATAACGGCATTGGCATGACCGCCGAGGAGCTCGAGCGCAACCTGGGCACCATCGCCCATTCCGGCTCCGAGGAGTTTAAGACCGAGAACGCCGAGCAGCAGGGTTCGGATGTTGACATCATCGGTCAGTTTGGCGTGGGCTTCTACTCGGCCTTTATGGTCGCCAGCCACGTGAAGGTGGTCAGCCGCGCTTATGGCGAGGATGTCGCCCATGTGTGGGAATCCGACGGTCTTGAGGGCTATACCATCGAGGACGGCGAGCGCGCCGAGCACGGCACCGATGTCATCCTGACGCTGCGCGAGAACGAGAAGCTCGACGCCGATGGCGAGGCCGAGACCTACGATCGCTTCCTGACCGAGTGGGGCCTCAAGAGCCTGATTCAGCAGTACAGCAACTATGTGCGCTACCCGATCCAAATGATGGTCTCCAAGAGCCGCCAGAAGCCCAAGCCCGAGGACGCGCCGGAGGATTACAAGCCCGAGTACGAGGACTACCAGGAGCTCGAGACCGTTAACTCCATGACGCCGATCTGGAAGAAGCGCAGCTCCGATGTTGAGCAGAAGGACTATGACGAGTTCTACAAGTCTACGTTCCACGACTTTGACGATCCTGCGCGCACCATCAGCTTCCACGCCGAGGGTACGCTCGAGTACGACGCCCTGCTGTTTGTGCCGGGCCGCGCGCCGTTCGATTTGTACAGCAAGGACTACGAGAAGGGCCTGGCGCTCTACAGCTCCAACGTCCTGATCATGGAGAAGTGCGACGACCTGCTTCCCGACTACTATAACTTTGTCCGCGGTGTCGTGGATTCCGCCGACGTGTCGCTCAACATCTCGCGCGAGACGCTGCAGCAGAACCGTCAGCTCAAGGCCATCGCCAAGCGTGTGGAAAAGAAGATTACCGCCGACCTTGAGGATATGCGTGACAACGACCGCGAGGCCTACGAGAAGTTCTTTGAGAACTTTGGCCGTGGCCTTAAGTACGGCATCTATTCGAGCTATGGCATGAAGGCCGATGAGCTCGCCGACTTGCTGCTGTTCTGGTCTGCCAAGGAGCAGAAGATGATTACCCTGGCCGAGTATGCCAAGGGCATGCCCGAAGATCAGAAGGCCATCTACTACGCCGCCGGCGACTCGCGTGAGCGCTTGACCAAGATGCCCGTGGTAAAGGGCGTACTCGACCGCGGCTATGACGTGCTGCTGCTGACGCAGGATGTGGATGAGTTCACGTTCCAGGCTATGCGTGAGTACGTTGCCGTCGATATGCCCAAGATCTACGAGGACGACGCTGCCCGCGAGGCTGCCGAGAAGGCTGTTGCCGACGGTGCCGAGCCCGAGGTCGAAGATCGTCACCTGGAGCTCAAGAATGTCGCTACCGGCGATCTTGACCTGGCGACCGAGGACGAGAAGAAGGAGGCCGAGGACGCCACTAAGGAGAACGAGGACCTCTTTAGCGCCATGAAGGAGGCACTCGGTGACAAGGTCGAGAAGGTCGCCGTCTCTGCGCGCCTGACCGATGCTCCCGCGTGCATCACCACCGAGGGTCCGCTTTCGCTCGAGATGGAGAAGGTGCTTCAGAAGGGTCCCGAGGGTGCGCCCGACGGTATGCCCAAGAGCCAACGCGTGCTCGAGCTCAACGCCAAGCACCCGGTCTTTGCCAAGCTCGTCGCTGCTCAGAAGGCGGGCGACGCCGACAAGATCAAGCAGTACTCCGGCCTGCTCTATGACCAGGCTCTGCTCGTCGAGGGTATTTTGCCCGAGGACCCCGTTGCCTTCGCGGCGGCTGTCTGCGAGCTTATGTAATTGGTTCCGCCGTTCTGCCGAACGGCGGAACGGCTCGACGCTGCCCTCAGTTCCGCCGTTCTAACGAACCTATTGGTTCTGCCGTTCTAACGAACGGCAGACCGGTCGACGCTGCAAACGCCCCTAAGCGGCAATCTGACGTTCAATCGTCGGTCGCGTACCGAAGTACGCTTCCCTCCTCTTTCACGTCACCTTGCTCGCTTAGGGGCGTTTTCGCTGACTTATGCTCAACCAGCGACGCTTTCGTGATCCTAAGTAGTCATTGGGGGCGTTCTTGTTTGACTAGTCGTTTAAGAACGTTCCCAATGACTAAAGAACGTCCCCAACGACTAGTTGGGTTGCTAATTTGTGCGGGTTGTGGTTTTGTGACCTGCTGAAATTTAAGATACTGTACAACTGTACGTTAACTCATCTTCGTAGTATATTGCTACCCGCAAAACTCAATACCATTGTGCATCGAGACGTTAAAACGCCTTCGTACAATGGTTATCGATAGTACGATTCGATTCAACGACAGGATGGATGGTCCAAGCGTGAGTCTCGGCAGCAAACTATCCGATGCAAAGGTCTCCTTTGCGATATTTAAGCGTGACATCAAGCGATTGATCGTGAACCCCGTCGCTCTGGTGGTTACCCTCGGCGTGTGTGTTATTCCCTCGCTGTATGCCTGGTACAACATCGTGGCCAACTGGGATCCGTACGGAAACACCCAGGGTATCAAGATTGCCATCGCCAACAACGATCAGGGCACCCAAAACGACTTGGTGGGCGAGCTCAACGCGGGCGATAAGGTCGTCGATCAGCTCAAGGAGAACGATCGGCTGGGCTGGACCTTCGTCGATTCGGCGGCCGATGCCAAAGAGGGCGTCGAGAGCGGTGAGTACTATGCGGCCATCGTAATCCCCAAGAACTTCTCGGATAACCTGGTTTCGATGCTCGACGGCAACTACCATCAGCCCAAGCTTACGTACTACGTCAATGAGAAGAAGAGCGCTATTGCGCCGAAGGTTACCGACACCGGTGCAAGCACCATCGAGGAGCAGATCAACTCGGAATTTGTCTCCACGGCGGGCGAGACCGTTGCCGGTATTGCCAAGGATGCCGGAGTCGATTTAAAGGACAAGGCAACCCTGACCCAGGATTCGCTGGCAAGTTCGGTGTCCGAAGCATCCGATACCTTGGGCGAGGTGCGTGGTTCGATTGGCGACATGAATGCCGCCATCGATAAGACGAGTGGTTCCATTGCCTCGGCAGATGCAGCACTTGCCGGTCTACAGGGTCAGGCGCCGTCGCTGACGCAGTCGATCTCCCAGGGCAACGACCTGCTGGGCGAGGCTCGCGCCACGGCGGGTAATTCCATCACCTCGCTCTCCAAGGCGCTCTCGGAAGGCAGCCTTGCGCTCACCAAGACGTCAGCCTCCGCGAACGCTGCGATTGGCAAGCTGACGGGCACGGTCACATCTACGACCACCCGTATCGACAACTCGCTTGAGTCTCTCCAGGCGACGATCGACCACAATAAGGCCGTTATCGGGCACTTGGAAATTCTCGTTAATGACACGTCGACAGGTTCCGAGGAAATTGACGCGCGCATTGTATCGACCATCGATTTGCTCCGCGAGCAGAATGAAAAGCTTCAGAGCATCAAGGATAGTCTGTCTGCGCAGTCGAGCGCCATGGCGAATGACGCCGCGGCTGTCTCGGGTGCCAGCGACGCTATCAATAACGCAATCCAGACCGGTGCGACTAACCTTGGCCAGGCCCAGACGGACCTGGGTCAAAACGCGCTGCCGAAGGCCTCGAGCGCGCTTGATTCATTTGCCGCCGTCTCGGGTGATCTGACGGGAATCGTGTCTGGCCTCACGCCTACTATTGCAAGTGCGCGCGGTACACTTTCGCAACTCAACGCTACGCTCGGTCAGGCCAAGACCACGCTGTCTCAGACCGATGCCTCGCTTGCCAAGGTCCAGGACAAGCTCGCAACCGCCGCCAACGACATTGCGGCGCTGCAGACCTCCGAGTCCATGGGCGAGCTGGCTGATCTGATGGGTGTCGACGTCAATGACGTGGCAGACTTTATGGCATCTCCCGTAGAGCTGACTTCCAAGTCAATTTTCCCGGTCAAGAGCTTTGGCTCGGGCATCGCTCCCTTCTATACCAATCTGGCGCTTTGGGTGGGCGGCTACGTGCTTATCGCTATCTACAAGCTCGAGGTCGACCGCGAAGGCATCGGCAGCTTTACCGCGCGTCAGGGCTACTTTGGCCGCTGGCTGCTACTGGTGATCCTGGGCGCGTTCCAGGCCATTATCGTTACGGTAGGCGATCTGGTGATTGGCGTGCAGTGCGTCAGCCCGCTGCTGTTCGTGCTGGGCGGCATCGCCATTTCGTTCACCTACGTCAATATCATCTATGCGCTGTCCACCACGTTTAAGCATATCGGCAAGGCGATCGGCGTCATCCTGGTCATTGTGCAGATTCCGGGCTCTTCGGGCATGTACCCCATCGAGATGATGCCCGGCTTCTTCCAGTGGCTGCATCCGCTGCTGCCCTTTACCTACGGCATCAATCTGCTGCGCGAGACGGTCGGCGGCATGTATTCGTTCAACTACCTGTTTAACCTGTGCATTCTGGGCGTGTTCTTGATCGTGGCGCTCTTTATCGGCCTACAGCTGCGTCCGCTGCTGCTCAACCTTAACCTGCTCTTTGATAAACAGCTTTCCACGACCGGTATGATGATTTGCGAGTCCAACGACCTGCCGCGCCAGCGCTACTCGCTGCGCACGGCCATGCGTGTCATGCTCGATTCTGATTCGTACCGTCGCGAACTGCTCGATCATGCGGTCGCCTTTGAACATCGCTACCCGTACTACATCAAGGGCGGTTTTGCCGCCGTGGTGGGCGTTCAGGTCCTGCTCTTTGTCCTGTCGACGGTTCTCGATATCGACAATAACGGCAAGATCATCCTGCTTGTCATTTGGATCATCTCGGTTATTGCCATCTGCGGCTGGCTTATCAATATCGAATATATCCGCGCGAGCCTCAATACCCAGATGCGCATCTCGGCGCTTTCGGATGAGGACTTGCGTCGCGAGATGCGCGAACACACGGCCGCCATTCCTGCCGCCCGCCACATGTTTGGCCTCAACGCCAGCGAGCGTGGTGCCAAGGGCGGCGATCAGTCCACGGGCCGCTTGCCGCATATAGGCTCGCACCATAAATCTCAGGGCAGCGACAGCACAGCCACAAATGATGGAGATACCACCGCGCTTGGCAAGCACTCCAAAGGAGGTGAGGCATAAATGAAGAACATCCTGCATCTGTTTAAGCGCGATGTCCAAAACGTGTCTCGCTCCGTGATCGGCTTGATTGTCGTGATGGGTCTCATTATCGTGCCGTGTCTGTACGCGTGGTTTAACATCGCCGGCAGCTGGGATCCGTACGGCAACACCGGCAATCTTAAGATTGCCGTGGTCAACACCGACGAGGGCTACGAGAGCGATCTGATTCCCGTCGAGGTCAACGTGGGCGAAAACGTAACCGCCACCCTGCGCGGCAACGAGAACTTCGACTGGGTTGTCCTCAACGACCGCGATAAGGCGATCGAGGGCGTTAAGTCGGGCGCGTACTACGCTGCCGTCGTTATCCCTAAAACGTTTAGCGCCGACATGATGACGCTTTTCTCGACTGAGGTGAAGCACGCCGATATCGAGTTTTACGAGAACCAGAAGGCCAACGCCATTGCCCAGATTGTGACCGAGAAGGGCTCGAGCGCCGTCCAGAGCCAAGTCAATGAGACCTTTACCAAGACCATCACGACCATCGGCCTTAAGACGGTGTCCAGCCTGCTCGATTACATGAGCACCGACCAGGTGAGCAACTTTATCGCCAACCTGTCCTCGACGCTTGGCGATTCGGTCCAGGACTTGCAGGACATTCAGGCCAGCGCAACGTCGCTTGCGGGCATTTTGAGCTCCACGTCCGATTCGCTGACGTCGGCGAGCGGTATGCTCAAGCAGTCCGGATCGACCGAGGAGTCGGTGAAGCAGCTCATGCGGCATGCCGAGAGCGGTATTGCCGATTCCGAGCAAGCGCTCAAGTCCGCCAGCGATGCGATCGATGCCGCTATTGATGGGAGCGCGGGTTCGTTCGATAAAGTTTCTACCGAGCTCGCAAATGCATTCGATGCTGCAAACCAGCATGTCAATCTTACGGTGTCTCAGCTCAAAGATGGCGCTAAGTCACTCAATAAACGTGCCGACGAGATTGAGAACACGGCGAATGAACTCCGCAGCCTTGCCGACCAGGTGAGCGATGAGAATTTGAAGGACGGCCTCAAGTCCGCTGCGACGTCGCTGGGCGGAATTGCCGATGAGTACCGCAACAATGCGAAGGACCTGACGGCGACTGAGGAGTCTCTCTCCGACAGCATGGCAGAGGTAAACAGCACGCGTGCCGAGGTCGATCAGGCCATCGCCGATGCCAAGGCCGGCATCGCGGGCGCCAAATCCGATTACGATTCCACGTTCTCGGTTAAGGCCAAGGAGCTCAAGAAGACCGTCTCGGGCGTTCTAGACTCGCTCGATGGTATCTCGGTCGATTTGGATAGCGCCGTAGATGGCCTGACCGACGCATCCGGTTCGCTGTCAAAGGGCCTCTCCAAGGCTGCAAAGCTGGTCAACAAGGCTTCTGATCAGCTGGGTGAAGCTTCGGACAAGATTAGCGCGTTTAAGGACGAGCTCGACGGTGCCCTTATGTCGGACGATCTGGCCACGATCAAGACGATGATCGGCAACGACCCCGAGGGTCTCGCCGCGTCGCTTTCCGGCCCCGTTGCGCTCGATCGCAAGCCGGTCTATCCGATCCGCAACTACGGTTCGGCCATGGCGCCGTTCTACACGATTCTGTCGCTGTGGGTGGGCTCGATTGTTCTGGCAGCCATGATGAAGGTCTCGGTTAACGATGAGCTCATCAACGAGCTCGTCCCCGTGCGCCTGCACGAGATCTACCTAGGCCGTTATCTGTTCTTTGGCGGTCTGGCCTTGCTACAGGCAACGCTCGTGTGTGCGGGCGACATTCTGTTCTTTGGCATCCAGTGCGACAACCCGTTGCAGTTTGTGCTGGCGGGCTGGGTCGCGAGTCTCGTGTTCTCCAATATCGTCTACACGCTTACGGTTTCGTTTGGCGATATCGGCAAGGCCCTCGCTGTCGTGCTGCTGGTCATGCAGGTCGGCGGTTCGGGTGGCACGTTCCCCATCGAGATGACCGGTCCCGTGTTCCAGGCGATCTATCCGTTCCTGCCGTTTACCCACGGCATCAACGCCATGCACGCCGCCATGGCCGGTGCCTACCATATGGAGTACTGGATTGAGCTGGGTATTCTGGCGAGCTATCTGATTCCGTCACTGGCCCTGGGTGTGGTCTTCCGTCGTCCAGTCATCAAAGCCAACGACTGGATTATCGAAAAGCTGGAGAGTACAAAACTAATCTAGCGCAACAATGTGAACACTGACATTGCCGGAGCATCGAGGCTTTTCTGTTCGATACTTTAGTGGGCTGAATTGCGTGGGCTGCTTGATTGTTGCTACAGTTGCGGGGCGTGCCGGGGGTCCGGCGCGTCCCGTTTTTATTTGACCATGAGGCGGCATGCGGTCGCGCGCGTGCGGACACCACGCCCAGACCGAGCGCGAGGATGCCCTATGGCCCATCATGCCGTTATTGAAATCGAAAATATGCCCGATAGCCCTGTAGCCCGCGAAGACCTGGGTGCCGGCGGTGCCTCTCGCGGTGCCGGTGCGCGCTCGCCGCTGTTCTGGAAGGTATTGCTGCTTTCGATAGCGGTCATCTGGGGTTATTCCTTTACCACCATGAAGGACGCGCTCGATACCATTCCGGTGTTCGAGCTGCTCTACATTCGCTTTCTTCCGGCGTCGCTGGTCATGCTTGCCGTCTTCCACAAGCGCATTGTTGCCCATTTCAACGCTCGAAATCTGATTGTTGGACTTGGCATGGGCGCGCTCATGTGGGGTGCCTACGGTTTGCAGACGATTGGCCTGGCGCAGACCACGGCAGGCAAAAGCGCGTTTTTGACGGGCACGTACTGTATCTTGGTTCCGTTTGCGAGCTATGTCCTAAGCGGCGAAAAACTTACCCGTTACAACTTGGGCGCCGCGTTGCTGTGTCTGGCGGGCATTGGCTTGGTGGCGCTTGATAGCGTCGAGTTCAATGCCGGCGATGTTATTACGCTGGGCGGCGCGGTCTTCTTTGCCATCCAGATGGCGGTGGCCGCTAAGTACGGTCGCAAGATGGACATCAACGTCATCACGTTTTGGATGTTTGCGGGCAACGGTGTGCTGTGCCTGATCTCTTCGCTGCCGTTCGAGACCCAGGCGCCTTTATCCGTGTGGACGCCGAGCTTTATTGGCGTGATGGCATTTCTCTCGGTAGGCTGCACATGCGTGGGTTTGCTCATCCAAAACGTGGGCTTGGCGCATGTCCCGGCCTCGACGGGCTCACTACTGCTTTCGATGGAGTCGCCATCGGGCGTGCTGTTCTCGGTGCTGCTGATGGGGGAGGTGCTCACCTCGCGTTTGCTTGCCGGCTTTGCGCTCATCTTCCTGTCGATTATCTTGAGCGAGACGCACTTTGACTTTTTGCGTAACTCTCCGTTAGACCAGCGTTGACGTAATAATGTCCCGTCCCCGCCCTAAGATGAATGTCGCCAAACATCAACATCGAAGAGACGGGGACGGGATGCTGGACATCATACTCCATGAGATGGAGGGGCTCTCCCTCGGGGAGAAGCGTGATCTCATCTGTGCCACGAAGGCGGCGGTCGCGCGCGAGCTTGGCAAGCAGGCAGATGGCGCGACGCCCAGATCATGCCCCCGGTGCGGCTCTTCCTCCTTCATCAGGAAAGGGCACAATGCCGACGGCTCCCAGCGCTGGCTCTGCAAGGGGTGCGGGAGGACATTCTCGTCCAAGAGCAGGGGCCTGCTCGCCGCCTCGAAGCTCGATGCCACGACCTGGGCGCTCTTCGTGGAAGCAACGCTTTCGGGCTCAAGCCTGAGGCAGTGCGCGAAGACGTGCCATGTGTGCCTCAGGACCTCCTGGTTCATGCGCATGAGACTCTGCGAGGTTATGGAGCGCTCGCTTCTCGCCTTCAGGACCGGACCTTCGGTCTCCTGGCAGGTAGACGGCGCCTACCTCGACGAGTCCCTCACGGGAAACAGGGCAAGGAGTGCTGCCAAGATGCCGAGGAAGCCCCACAAGCACGGCGGCGCCGTCCATGCGCGCGGCATCTCCAACCTCAAGGTCTGCGTCATCTGCGGAGCCAATGATGCCGGAGACGAGCTCTGCCGCGTGGCCGACAGGGGAAGGCCGAAGGATGAGGCCCTGAGAGACGCCATCAAGGGTCTCGGTCCTGGCACCTGGGTGGCGACCGACGCCCATCAGGGCTACAAGCGCGTGCTTCCCGCCCTCGGCATCACCGAGCATGCCGCCACCGACACGCGCCTGCAGAAGGACGGCGAGCTTGGCATGGTCAACGCGATGCACCAGAGGCTGCGCATCTTCCTTGCCCCATTCCACGGCGTATCCACCAAGTGGCTGGACCGCTACCTCTCCTGGTTCCTTTGGCTCGAGCAGGCAAGGCGCTCGGACGCAGACGGGCTTCAGACGCTTTCCGGCCAGAGCGCCTGCGGCTTCTACGAGCATACGAGGCGCCAGATGATCGATCGTCCCCAGCCCTTCTGGGACTATTGGCAACGGCAGGGAGCGGCTACGTCAATGCTGGTCTAACAGAGAGTTCTTTGTAAACGGTCATGCAATAAACTGCTGTCCATGCCAGAAAGATGTACACGCATCCATAGACATTCAGCGCAGTGCCCGTCACAGACGCTCAGCACCCATTGCAGCTATGAGCTGCGCCTTTGCAGATTGCAGGGGCTATGGCCATGTTCTTGGACAGCGTTTCAGCAAGCCAGCGAAGATATCCTCTCGATTCCGTAAACGGCATACGATGCTCCGCCGCAGGTTCGCAGAAAAGTCTCCGGCAGCAAAGAAGGCCCGCACAGATGGCGGGCCTTCGCTTCCTATCTCTTCTTCTGTCCAGGCAAAAGGGTGTCTGGCTCATCGCTGCCGGATGGTCCCTGATCCCGTGCCTTCTTCTTGAGCTTTGCCTTCTTGCGGAAACGGTAGACAACGATATCGAGGACAAGGGCAGCGGCGGCAACGACCACGATGAGGATAGCCCATTCACGGGCACCCCAGTGCCTGTTCTGAAGCATTGATGCTTCCTGTGCTTCCTCCTGCGAATAGTCGGTCCTCACGCAGTGGACCAGAAGCCGATGGTCATTCACGCCGTAGGGCGTGCAGGTGACAAGCGTCAGGAGATCCTGACCTGGCTGGATGGCAAGAGACTCTGTCTCGTCTGGCCAGACCACCTCCGAAGAGGTGACACGGTAGGCCAGGATGTCTCCCATCGTATGCAGCAGGACGATGTCGCCTTCCTCGAGCTCGTGGATATCATCGAACATTCTGAGGTTCCGCATGCCGGAATGTGCCGTGAGGACCGCATGCGTCGATGTGCCCCCGACAGGCAGGCTCGAACCTTCAAGATGTCCCACACCTGCCATCAGGGCTGCATCGGAGGTGCCGTGATAGATCGGCATGCTGACATTGATGGAAGGAATCTCGATCCAGCTCATCATGGGGTCGTTCTCATAGGTGAGCTGCTGACCATAGGAAACGATATCCTCTTCGAGTATCGAGGGCTCATCTCCGGCAAGCACGGCATTGTAGCTCTGTGCCTGCTGGAGATACCACTGCTTCTGGTCAGCAGGAAGCGCATCGACCTCGGCTGTGACCTTCGAGATCGTAGCACCAACGCCCTGGCTTTCGAAGTAATCGACCACCCACGGCCACACAAGAAGGCCGACACCGAAAAGGATCACCAGAGCCGTGATGAGCCGGTCTGCCCAGCGCGGCAGCCTGCGCCTTGCTTTCTTCTTTCTTCCCTCACCTTTTCCCAAACGATCTCACCTTCTCAAAGAACAGGCCCCGTACAAGCGGGGCCTGCCAGAGCATGAATGACGTGCAGGGCAGATGCTACTCAGCGCTGTTCTCGTCACGCTTGCGGGAACGCACAAGGTGCGTGATACCGAAGGCAAGGACGACACCGCCGGCAACCCAGGTAAGGGTCACGCCCGCCTGGCCGGTAAGGGGCAGGCTCATGCCCGCCTTGTCCTTGACGGTGACGGTGACGGCGTTATCGCTGCCCACCGAGGCGTCGGCAGCGGTGGCGTTCGTGGTGCTCGCACCGACCTTGGTGAGTGCGCCATTCTCGTAGGTAGCCGTAATCGAGAAATCGAAGCTCGGTACCGTGTTGTAGCCATCCGGAGCCTGAGTTTCGACCACCGTGTAGGTGCCCACATCGAGGCCAGACACGGAAATGGAGCCGTCGTCACTCGTCGTGAATACGTGAGCGTCGGTACCCAGGGTACCATCTGCCTGCACGTACTGCGTCTGCGTACCGGCGCCCTCATCGGGATTCTTCGCCTGGATGGTGAACTTCGCGCCGGAAAGCTTCGTGCTCTGCTGCGAGCTGTCGACCTTCACCAGATTGAGCTTGTAGGTGTAGTCGCGCACGCTCGATGGCGTAGTATCGCCCTTGCTGTCGGTACCGGGGTTGTTGGAATAGGTGAGCGTGACGGAGTTGTCGTTGTAGTCGCTGGCCACCTTGTACGCCTTGTCCTTATCGAGCTTGGCGTTATAGGTCACATACACATGGGTGGTTGTATTCACCGGAATCGTTGTATTGGGGTCATCCTTCTCTTTCAGGTTCTTGAGGTCGGTGAACTCCACACCGAGCGTGCTCGTGCTGTCGGTGTTGGACGCAAGCGACGTCTTGTATGAAGTTGACGCGACCGCATACTCCGTCCCGTCCGTTTTCACCGTGACCTCAACAGACGTGCTATCAGCAGTAAGGCCGGCGGAAAGGGTATCGGTGAACTTGTAGTAGTAGGTGGTGTAGCTGGGCAGTGCGTCGGCGACCGTGCCGGTCAGACGATACTGCAGGTTCTGGCCTACCTGTGAATCGGCGACGTTGCTCCATTCGGCGCCCGTCGCGTCGTTCTTCACTTCCTTGGTCACCGTGGGAAGGTCGGTCTTGGGCGAAATGGTGAGGGCGCTGCCGCCTACCACTGCGTAGATGGGAGCGGTGCCCACCTGGTTGACCTTGGATGCGGAGTCCGTATTGGCGGTCGATGTTGTGTCAGTCAGGAAGAGCCAGTAGCCTGCGGAGAGGTTTTGCGCCACACCGATCATGAGCGTCGTCGGGGTCAGGTTCGTGTCAGCACGCAGGGCGTTAGCGATATTGGAATAGAGCTTTCCGCTCTCGATGATCGTGCTCGTGCCAGAGCTTCCTTCCGCAGGAAGATGCGTCGCCAGGTAGTCTGCGGCTTCCTGGGCCTTCGTTCCCATATAGGAGCTGTCGAGCGCTTTGATCTGGGCATTGACCACGGTTGCGACCTCATCGCTTGCCCAGGCGATATTCGAGGCGGTCTTCGATGTCCCGTTTTGCACGACATCGGCCTTGAAGATCTGATAGCCGATCGTCGTCGTGGTATCGGAGGTGTTGTTAGCGTTCTTCTCGATGGTCACAGAGCCCGTCTTGCTAGCCGCGGTCGTCGTGGTGTCACTCGCAGAAGTGCTTGTGTCGTCTGCCAGTGCGATCGTGACCGGTGCTGCCACGCCCCCCATCGTCAACGCAAAGCTCAGGCCTGCTGCTATGGCCTTGGCGGCAATGCGTGTGTGCTGCTTCATAGTGTCCTCCATTTATTTCGTACACGAATCTACGTCTGTCTGCAATCGCAGGATGTTTGCTGCATTCCGCGTCCGTACCTAGTGCTTGTCTCCCCCTCTTCTTCTGAGAACGCCTGCCGCTATCAGAATGGCTGCTCCTAGGACCACAAGCCCCAGAGCAAGGCCAGAAGGGTTCAGATCGCTCATGTCGGGAAGACCAAGCTTCTCGAGAATGGAAGTCTCTTCATGTGCATTGGGCACCGATACCGTAGCTATGCCGCTCGCGCTATCGAAGCCAGACGCTTTGAGCGGAGATTCAGCAGAAAGCTCAGCTGCAGCTGAGTTCCCCGTAGCAGGGCCAGACACAATCTGGTTCGGCTCATAAGGAACCGCTAGCGTGATGGTCCGCGTCCCCGCAAATGCCTGGTATCCAGACGGTGCCGAGACTTCCTCCACTATGAAGGTGCCTGCATCGACACCTCTGGCAGAGATTGTACCGTCACTCCCTGTCGTGACCGTCGTCTCATCAGAAGACCAGGTACCATCCGGGGTCAGATAGCGTCCCTTGTCGTCTCTGATCCTCAGCACCGCTCCGGACAGCGGCGTGCCCCCGTCTGCATCGCGCTTCGTGAGGGTGAGGTTCCAGCTATAGGCAACCGCCTTGGATTCCTGTGTAGTGGTTGTCTCAGTCGAATAGGTCGACTTTGGATAGATGAGCGTGACAGTGTTCACGTTGCCGTTCCCCATGCCGGTCCCGAGAGATGCACTCAGGGGCGCATCATAGACAACGACAACCTGCACTCCTTGGGAGGCATCGATTGCATGGGCCTTGATAGCCTCCATCAGATCGAGCGCAACCTTGAAGCTTCCGCCATCTGCTGCGGGCGTATAGGTATATGCATATTCCTCATCATCGAGCTCTGTCCAGCCTTGGGAAACCTCAAGGCCTGCCTCCCACACATCTTCAGCTGCAAGAGCAATATAGACATGGATATCGGAAGGCTCGGCAAGGCCAGCACCAAGCGTGTCATCGAAGACGATCTTGTAGGAGGTGTAGCTCGAGAGAATGGAAGGCACTGTCGCATCGAGACGCCAGTAAAGGTCGTCTCCTGCCGTGGCATCTGCCTGCTTCTGCCAGGTATCGTTCGAGTCCTCGAGCACCTGCTTTTCCACCGTCGGCACGCCGGACTTGGCAGCAACCGTCACATCGGAGCCGCCGACCACCACAAGGATGGCAGAAGTACCAGACTGGTCCTGGCCGACGCTCGAATCTTTGCTCATGACAATCCAGTAGCCTGCGCTCAAAGGCTTGGACACGCCTGCTTCAAGGGCCTCCCCACCAGCTGATGTCTGCATAAGGGCCGAAGCGATTGCGTTGGGAACAGAGCCCTGGGCAGCAGCAGAGCCGCTCTGGACATTGTTTCTGATCCATTCAGCAGCATCGTCTGCATCTGCGATGCTCTCGACGTTTACAGACGGATTGACGCTCTTGATTGCCTCGGGGACAACCGAGGCGACTGTGTCGGTTGCCCACGCGATGTTCGCGACAGTCTTCGTGCCATTCGAGCCATCTGCCACATCGGCAGCGAAGATCTGGTAGGCGACAAATTCAGTCGATGAGCCATCGGCAGCATTGACGGTCAGATTTCCGGCACCCGATGCATATGCACGGCCAGGCATAGCGAGAAGGAGCGCGAACGCTGTGATGGCAGCGAGGACGAGGCAGTGCTTGATAGCAGAGAAGTTGTTCTTCCTAGTCACGGCCATCACCACCCTTCGCAGAAGCATTGCGGCGGATGTGCATCCAGACTGCCGCGCCAGCAAGCACGGCAATGCCTGCAAGGTAGGACGGTCCCACTCCATCAGATCCGGTAAGAGGAAGCGAAGACATGCTGCGCGTGTTGGTGAAGCTTGCCTGAGACGTTTCATCCTTTGCAATCGTGCCTGACGCATTCTCGAATGTTGTGGTGTAGCTATCGTTCGACTCCTCGGTCACTTCATAGGTAGCACCTGCCGGCAGATCCGATGCGGTTTTAGTCTGGCCGTCAGCAAGCGTGAAGTTTGCCACTCCGTTGGAGAATTCCATGCCGCCGTATGTGCCCGTGAGGGTTGCACCCGATCCGCCGAGCTTCACCGTAAAGGTGAAATTCTTCGTGGAGTTCACTTCGCCCTCCACATGCTTGGTTACCGAGAGGGTGCCAACCTGTACTGTATTGGTGACAGCGACGGTCGCATCGGCCGAAAGCGTGCCTGAAGGGACAGCCTGCGCTCCGTTGTATGTGACGTCGTACTTCAGGGCATTGTCCTCATCGCTCGTGGCCTCTTCCACCGTATAGCTGCTGCCGGAGGGGATGCCCACGATCGTGATCTGCTGGCCGCTGCTCAGGCTGACCGGCCCCTCGCCGTTGGCGTCGAACGTGATCGTGCCATTTGCAGGAGCTGTGGCAGAAGAGCCTGACACCGAGCCACCGGTATAGGCATACGTGCCGGAGAGCGGCTTTCCGTCCGCACCCTTCAGCGTGACCGTGAAGGCAAAGGTCTGCGAAGCATCTGCCGCCTGGCCCGAGACAGTCTTGCTCACCGTAAGCTTGTAGAGGCGGGTGTTGGTGAAGGCAGCCGTAGCGGTCGCGTCCTTCACAATCGCGCCCGTATCGACAGTCTTGTCAGGCGAGTAGTCTGCATTTTCGGTTTCTGTAACCGTATAGGTCGTCCCTGCAGGCAGATGCTCGGCCGTTGCAGATTCGCCGTTCTTCAAAGTGACAGTCGCCACGCCGTTCGTGAACGCCATATCCCCGTATTGCCCGTTGATGGCAGTGTTGCCCAGCGTGACCGTGAAAGAGAACGAAGCTGCGGAGCCCGTCTCCCCTTCTACCGACTTAGAGACAGTGAGGCTGCCCTCCTTTGCAGGGATGAGCGTGAGCATGGCACTCACCGGCTTCTGTTTGATGACAGCGCCGATCATGTGCTGGAAATTCTTGCCGTCAGAGGCAGTATAGGTTTCGGGATTGGGCGAGTACTGGCGGTATTCCTGCAGCCAGGTGAGCGTGCTCGATGCCGTAATCTTCATGTCGGTCGATGTTGGCTTGGTCGAGGAGACCAGATAGAACGAAATTCCTGCGGCGATGCTTGTCACTGTTGACCCATTTGCCGTCTGGGCCGTCACGCCATCAGGCAGCGTGAGCGTGTACATGCCGTTGTAGTTCGTGCCTTCGGCGATCTTGAGAGCCCCTGTCTTCCACGTACCCGAACTGGGATCGTAGACAAAGGCCGCATCGCCTGTGATCGACACGTTGGATTCATCGGGTTCGCTGCGCAGAACCTGGTCGGCGGTCGCGTAGTTGAGGAGCTTGACGGCAAGCGCCTTCTGCGTGACCTCGCTGCTATCCGACTTGAGCGTGTTGTATTCGATGCCGTAGTCGCCGAGCGCCGCCCAGATGGCATACTGGGTGGCCTCGTAGGCCTGTGCCTCGGTGACGTAGTACTCGCCCGAGTGAAGCGCGTCATACATGCCGAGCGGCGTGGTGTTGTACGAGTCCGACCAGGCAAGGCACAGCGCCGCTTGATAGAACGGCATCGACTGGATCTGGGCTGCCGTGAGGCCAGAAGTGCTCGTCGTATTTCTGAGGCTCATCATGATGACCTGCTGGATGAATTCGCTCAGCCTGTTAAGGTGATCGGTGTTCTTGTTCGTGTAGTCATCGTAGGAAAATACTTCGTTGCCGATGGTGCTAGGGAAATCGGTGCGCAGGACATCAGGCACCGTAAGCATTGCATTGAACTGGTCCTCGGTGATGCCGGTGGCCTTATCAACGATCTGATACATGTTCAAGCCGTTATAGGGATAGCCAGCATAGAGAATAGCGAGAAGCTTGTTCATGCACGCTTCGTAGTCTTCCGGGGACTTGAATTTATCCGGCGTCAGATAGCCTTGGATGTAGGAAGGCACGGTCGGAATGGTCGGCGCGGTATGCGGCCAGTGCGACGAGTTGTTCATGCAGTAGAGGATGATGCGGCCATTGGCGCTTTCTGAATCCACAACATAATGAATCTCGGTAGCTGTGTCGTATTTGATTTCGATGCCGCCTGTCGCCGTCAAGGGCGATGCCAGAATCTGTGCAGCAAGTGTCGTGGCAGCATTATCAGAACTGCTCTGCTCGCCAGCAGAAGAGCTTGAGCTCCCAGGGTCTTCAGAAGCGCTCGAAGAGGACGACGTATCAGAAGATGCTGAAGAGGAAGAAGGGCTGGCACCTGCCGTTTCTGATGCAGACGAAGTGCCTGCGGCTGCTTTGGCAGACGTGCTGCCTGTGGAGCTGCCGGCAGTCCCTGCACTATCGTCTGCGGATGGCGTGACGGTGGCATCTGCCGATGCCGCAGTCTCCGCTGCGCTTTCCTCGCCCGCAAAGGTACGTATAGGCACCAGGAACAATGCCAGAACAATGGCGCACATTGCTGCAATAAGAGCAGTGCCGCTCCCTCTCCCCAATTTCATCTATCCGCCCTAATCTGTGCCTATCGCTATCCCTTAGTTTTGAGAACTATTTAGTAGCGCTTATCGTTATGAATACTCCTACAATCAAGCTCGGAATTGTGCGGACCGCAGCTGCTATTCATGCTGTCTCTACAAATATTGGCAAAACTGTCAGTTATTTTCAGGTGTCTGAGTCCGTTTCTTCCTACGGGACAGCTCCACGAACTCGGCAGGTATAGAATCCTGAAAGAATCTGGGCAACACCTTTTCTGAAACTCTCCGTTAGACCAGCGTTGACGTAATAATGTCCCGTCCCCGCCCTAAGATGAATGTCGCCAAACATCAACATCGAAGAGACGGGGACGGGATGCTGGACATCATACTCCATGAGATGGAGGGGCTCTCCCTCGGGGAGAAGCGTGATCTCATCTGTGCCACGAAGGCGGCGGTCGCGCGCGAGCTTGGCAAGCAGGCAGATGGCGCGACGCCCAGATCATGCCCCCGGTGCGGCTCTTCCTCCTTCATCAGGAAAGGGCACAATGCCGACGGCTCCCAGCGCTGGCTCTGCAAGGGGTGCGGGAGGACATTCTCGTCCAAGAGCAGGGGCCTGCTCGCCGCCTCGAAGCTCGATGCCACGACCTGGGCGCTCTTCGTGGAAGCAACGCTTTCGGGCTCAAGCCTGAGGCAGTGCGCGAAGACGTGCCATGTGTGCCTCAGGACCTCCTGGTTCATGCGCATGAGACTCTGCGAGGTTATGGAGCGCTCGCTTCTCGCCTTCAGGACCGGACCTTCGGTCTCCTGGCAGGTAGACGGCGCCTACCTCGACGAGTCCCTCACGGGAAACAGGGCAAGGAGTGCTGCCAAGATGCCGAGGAAGCCCCACAAGCACGGCGGCGCCGTCCATGCGCGCGGCATCTCCAACCTCAAGGTCTGCGTCATCTGCGGAGCCAATGATGCCGGAGACGAGCTCTGCCGCGTGGCCGACAGGGGAAGGCCGAAGGATGAGGCCCTGAGAGACGCCATCAAGGGTCTCGGTACTGGCGCCTGGGTGGCGACCGACGCCCATCAGGGCTACAAGCGCGTGCTTCCCGCCCTCGGCATCACCGAGCATGCCGCCACCGACACGCGCCTGCAGAAGGACGGCGAGCTTGGCATGGTCAACGCGATGCACCAGAGGCTGCGCATCTTCCTTGCCCCATTCCACGGCGTATCCACCAAGTGGCTGGACCACTACCTCTCCTGGTTCCTTTGGCTCGAGCAGGCAAGGCGCTCGGACGCAGACGGGCTTCAGACGCTTTCCGGCCAGAGCGCCTGCGGCTTCTACGAGCATACGAGGCGCCAGATGATCGATCGTCCCCAGCCCTTCTGGGACTATTGGCAACGGCAGGGAGCGGCTACGTCAATGCTGGTCTAACAGAGAGTTGCGTAAAAAGCCGCGAGCGCGTTTGTAAACAATCTGTTGCGCCGTCCTTCTGGGGCGGCGTTTTTTATGCGTCGCCTTTAAAGTTATGCCTTGCACTTTAGAGTATGAAAGTGCTTGCTGCTAAAACTTTACTGGAGGGCATCTATGGCACCAGCTCTGTCCGATTTCCAACCACAACCAGCGCTTCAGACCTCAGCGGTGGCGCAAGCCGCCATTGGTGACGGTCTGGTCAAAGAGGCTCAGGCTTTTGCCGATGAGCTTGCCGCATGGCGTCACGATCTGCATCGGATGCCCGAACTCGGTAACGACCTCCCACAGACCTCTGCGTATATCCAAGCGCGCCTGAACGAGATGGACATCCCATTTTCCACGCTCGTCGATGGTTCCTGCGTTGTGGGCCTTGTCGGTGCCGGTGCCGCCGCGGCCCAGGGCAATGGCGTCTGCACGGACGAACAGGCCGGTACGGTCGTTATGCTGCGCGGCGACATGGATGCCCTGCCCGTTGTCGAGGAATCCGGCGAGCCCTTTGCATCTACCAATGGCTGCATGCATGCTTGCGGTCACGATATGCACGCGACGGCGCTGCTTGGTGCGGCGCGCCTGCTCAAGGCTCGCGAGGCCGCGCTTGTCGACGCCAATGCCACCGTCAAGCTGTTGTTCCAGCCGGGCGAGGAGACCTTTGAGGGGGCACGTGCTGCCATCGCCGACGGCTTGCTCGAGAACCCGCGTCCTCAGGCGGCTTTTGCCATGCATGTCAACAGCCAGTCGCCGCTTGGCCTGGTGCTCTACGGCAGCCCGGCGCTTTCGGGCGTGTACGGTTTCCGCATCACGCTGCAGGGCAAGGGCGGCCACGGTTCGAGCCCCGAGATCTGCATCGACCCCATCACGGCAGGCGTGCATGTGCACCTGGCGCTCCAGGAGCTTATCGCTCGCGAGGTGCCGGCGGCCAAGGAGGTCGCGCTCACCGTGGGTAAGTTTGCCGGCGGCCAAGCGGCCAATGTGATTCCCGACACCTGCGTGCTCGAGGGAACATTGCGCGGCTTTGACGTTGAGCTCATGGAGCACCTCAAGACCCGCATCGCGGAGGTCGTCAAAGGCGTTGCCACGACTTATCGTACGCCGGCGACTATCGAGACGCTCTCGGATGTTCCCCCGCTCGTGCTCGATGACGATATGACCCAGGCTTCGCTTGGCTATGTGGGTGCGACGTTGCCCAAGGCCGCCTTCCTGCCGCTGTTCCATGCCATGGCGAGCGAGGACTTTGCGCTTATCTCGAGCGAGATACCGAGCGCGTACTTTACGTTCGGTGCGGCTGTGACCGATACGGACGAGCACTTTGCCCAGCACCATCCCAAGGCACGCTTTAGCGATGCCGAGTTGCCGCTCGGCGCCGCGGCTTATGCGGCGGTCGCCCTGGGCTATATCGCCGACCACAAGGAGTAATCCATGTCCCAGCAGCATAAATTCTTCCCCGGTTGGCTTGTCGTGGCTTCCGGCTTTGTCATCATGGCCACGTGTTACACGATTTTCGTTAACTGCATGAGCCTGTTTCAGCCGCTTATCGTGAGCGACTTGGGCATTTCCCTTGCTCAGTACAACATCTCCAACGCCATCTCAACCGTGGTGAGCGTTGTCGGCTCGCTTGTCATTGGCCATGTTGCCGACAAAGTGAGCGGTCGCATCTTGGGTTCCCTTACCGTTATCGCCACCTCTGCCGTTCTTGCCGGGATGAGCTTTGTCGGTGAGCTGTGGCAGGTCTACGTGCTCTTTGCCGTCTCGGGCTGCTTTGCCGTCGCCTCGACCCGCCTGCTCATTAGCCTTGTGACCGCCAACTGGTTTACGGCCAAGCGAGGTCTTGCGATCTCCATAGCACTTTCGGGCTCGGGCTTTGGAGGCGCTGTTCTGTCTCCCACCGTGAGCTCGCTTATCGTGAGCGTTGGCTGGCGTTCCGCCTTCCTGGTGCTCGCGGCTATCTGCATGGTGGCGGCGCTGCCCATCACGGCCTATTCCTTCCGCACCAAGCCTTCTGAGATAGGCCTTAAGCCGCTCGGCGAGAACCCGGGCGATCCGTCCGTCTCGACAGCTGGCGACAAGGACGAGCACACGGCTCCCGAGGTTAACGTCGGTTGGTCTCTCATCAAGAAGAGCCCGGCGTTTTGGCTGCTTGTCGTCGCCTTTCTCTTTATGGGCCTCGTTAACGGTGCCATCTTGCCCAACCAGGTCACCAACATGACGAGCGTTACCGTCAACGGCGCCAAGATTGTCACGGGCGGTCACGATCCCGTGTGGGCGGGCACTGTGCTTTCGGCCTATATGGTCACCGTCGTTATCGCCAAGATTTCGCTCGGCGTCATTTACGATCGCTTTGGCCTACGTTTTGGCAACGTGTTGGGATCCGTTGCGTGCATTATCGCCTGCGTCGCCCTGTGCTTCCCCGCGACCGATCTTGGTCCCATCGTGGCTGCCGTGAGCTTTGGTGTCGGAACGTGCATGGGCACCATCACGCCCACTATCGCCGCGTCCAAGCAGTTTGGCATGGCCGATCTGGGCAAGGTCACGGGCGCCATTACCTCGCTCGAGATGGTCGGCGGCACCGTGGGTGCCATTGTCTCGGGCGTGCTGTTCGATGCCACGGGCTCCTTTGCGAGCACCTGGATCGTGTGCCTGGTGTGTTCTGTGGTCATGCTCGTATTCCTGCTGACATCCGAGCCTATCGCCGCTAAGCTGCGTGCGAGCGTGGCGGGGGAGTAGACGTCCGTCGCTCTTTTCTGTTCGCCCCGTGTTCTGTCCGTGGCCGCCTTGGAAGCCGAATGGATGCTCGTACCATCATTCGGTTTCCAAGGCGGCCACGGGCATACAAAATGATCCGTTTTCCTCTGTCCCCAACAGATCGTGTGATTCGAAGGGGGCGGAGGAAAGCGGATCGGCTGCAGCGGCGGCACGTCTGGCCGAACGAGCTCCCATACCCTCGTTCGGTCAGACGCGTCGCCGCGTTTTGTTTTTGTGCCGTATAATGACCACTACCTATGACGCGATACTAAAAGAAAGGTGTTTGCCCATGCAGGCACAGAAGGCGGAGGGAACCCGCGACCTTATCGGCGCCGAGATGCGCGCCTGGCAAAAGATGCAGCGGATCGCTGCCGGCGTGTTCGAGCCGTTTGGCTTTAAGCCCATCGAGACGCCCGCGATCGAGCAGGTGGACGTGTTTGTCCACGGCATCGGCCAGTCGACCGATGTCGTGCGCAAGGAGATGTTCCGCGTGTTTAGCGGCGCCAACCTGGAACGTGTCTTTACCGAGGGCACCGATGCCAAGCTCAAGCCCAAACAGCGCTTGGCGCTTCGTCCCGAGGGCACTGCCGGCGTGGTGCGCGCCGTCGTGGAGAACAACCTGGTGCCCCAGGGCTCCACGCCGTTTAAGGCCTACTATGCCGAGGCCATGTTCCGCGGCGAGCGCCCCCAGAAGGGCCGCCTGCGTCAGTTCCATCAGGTGGGCATCGAGTGGCTCGGTGCTCCCGATCCGGCTGCGGACGCCGAGTGCATCATTATGCTCATGGAGTTCTACAAGCGTCTGGGCTTCGATCTTTCCAAGCTCCGTCTGCTCATTAACTCGATGGGTGATGCCCAGTGCCGTCCGGCCTATCGCGAGCAGGTCAAGCAGTTCATTCTCGATCACGCCGACGAGATGTGCGATGAGTGCCGCGAGCGCGCCGAGCTCAACCCGCTGCGCGCCTTCGACTGCAAGAACGACCATTGCCGCGAGATCATGGCCGAGGCCCCGCTGATGGGTGACAACCTGTGCGACGAGTGCCGCGAGCACTACGAGCAGGTCAAGCGCTATCTGGATGCCGCCGGCATCGAGTATGTCGAGGATCCCACCCTGGTGCGCGGCCTGGACTACTACACCCGTACCGTCTTTGAGGTCGAGGCCCCCGGCGCCGGCGTCGGCTCCATCGGTGGCGGCGGCCGCTACGACGGCCTGGTCGAGCTCGAGGGCGGCAAGCCCACGGCCGGTGTCGGCTTCGCCGTCGGTTTTGAGCGCGCCCTGCTGGCCCTGCAGGCCTTTGGCAGCGACCTGGGTGCCGATGAGGCTCCGTGTGTCTACGTTGCCAACGCCGGCAAGGAACTGCGTCAGAACGTTTTTGCCATTACGCAGAAGCTTCGCGCCGCAGGCATCGTGACCGAGGCAGACTATCAGGGTCGTTCGCTCAAGGCTCAGTTTAAGCAGGCCGACAAGGTGGGCGCCAAGCTCATTTTGGTTTTGGGCGGCGACGAGCTTGCCGCCGGCAAGGTCAAGGTGCGCGACATGCAGAGCCATGACGAGGTACTGGTCGATTTGTCCAACGTGGTCGAGGCGGTTCGCGAGCGTCTGTAGCGCATCATTTTGAGCTGCGGGTCCGCTAACGCGTCCCGCTCGCGGCGAACGATTGTTACGGGGGTGTTTCGCTTTTATGCGGAATGTCCCCGTTTGCATATGCCGCCCACCGAGAAATACGACCATTTGGGGTAAAAAGCCTTGCAATGCAGAAAATACTTTTGTGTGGTAAAGCGCAATCAGTGTCGAAAGTGTTTCTCAAGTGCCTATAATGAATACCGCATGTTACGTGCATAGAAGGAGGAATGGGAGGAAACGTGGCTGAGAACCTAAGCAACCAGTCTGTACCCGAAGCCGCGGCGCGCGTCGCTGCCGTGGTCAACCGCCTCGTTAACCGAATCGGCTCGAATGCCGAGTCCAGGGAGCGTCTCGCCGAGATTGAGATTCCCGAGGAGCTGCGCGACAACCTTGCGCTGTTCCTGCGCCTGGAGCGCCGTGTGCTTAGCGAGTATGATCCCGAGATCGCGGACCTGTTCGACAAGATTCTGTCGGCCGAGATCGTGGCCAATGCCGGCAACCCCGGTAGCCGTGCCGCCGACGAGGCCGTCGACGAGCAGGGCGTGCCCACCGCCGACGAGCCCACTGCTGTGGCGTTTCGCGAGGTCGTCGATTTGATCGACAGCCTGCCGCTCGATAAGCAGCAGGTTATCGTCCGCGCCTTTACGAGCTTCTTCCATCTGGCAAACCTGTCGGAGGAGAACTACCGTGTGAAGCAGCTGCGCGAGCGTGAGGCCGGCGCATCGACCGATACCGAGGTCGATCCCGCCAACGAACTCACCGTCGCCTATCACCAGCTGGTGGATGAGATGGGTGTCGAGGGCGCCAACGAGCTGCTCGGCAAGCTTGAGTTCCATCCCGTCTTTACCGCGCATCCCACCGAGGCCCGTCGCAAGGCCGTCGAGGGCAAGATTCGCCGTATCTCTAACCTGCTGGAGGAGCGTCCGCGTCTGGGCGGCTCCGACCTGGTGGAGAACGAGCGCCATATGCTGCAGGAGATCGACGCCCTGGTGCGTACGAGCCCCATCGCGCTCAAGAAGCCCACGCCGGTCGAGGAAGCCGATACCATCATCGACATCTTCGATAACACGCTGTTCGACGTCATCCCCGTCATCTATCGTCGCTTTGACGACTGGGTGCTGGGTGACAAGGCCGGTACCGTGCCGCCGCTGTGCCCGGCGTTCTTCCATCCCGGCAGCTGGATCGGTTCCGACCGCGACGGTAACCCCAACGTTACCGCCAAGGTGAGCCGTGAGGTCGCCGCCAAGTACTTCACCCACATGGTGCTCAAGCTCGAGGACAAGTGCCGCCGCATCGGCCGCAACCTCACGCTCGAGGCCACCTACAGCAAGCCGTCTGCCGAGCTCATCAACCTGTGGAACCATCAGGTCGAGATGAGTGCCCATTACACGGCCCGCGCCGAGCTTATCTCCGAGCACGAGCCGCATCGCGCCGTCATGCTCGTCATGGCCGACCGTCTGAACGCCACCGTACGCCGTATCACCGACACCATGTATCACAGCGCCGACGAGTTCCTGGATGACCTGCGCGTCGTCCAGCGTTCGCTGGCTGCCTGCGGTGCCGTCCGTGCCGCCTACGGCCCGGTGCAGACCATCATCTGGCAGGTCGAGTCCTTCGGCTTCCATATGGTCGAGATGGAGTTCCGTCAGCACTCCGTGGTGCATGCCCGCGCCCTTAAGGATATCCACGAAAACGGTATCCATGGCGACCTGCAGCCCATGACGCGCGAGGTCATCGACACCTTCCGCGCTATCGGCTCCATCCAAAAGCGCTACGGTAAGAAGATGGCACACCGCTACATCATCTCGTTTACCAAGAGTGCCCAGCATGTGGCCGACGTCTTTGAGCTGGCCCACCTGTCCTTCGCACACGAGGAGGACGTTCCCGAGCTCGACGTGATCCCGCTGTTCGAGCAGCTCGAGGACCTCGAGGGCTGCGTCGACGTGCTCGACCAGATGCTTACGCTGCCCGTGGTGCAGAAGCGTCTTGCCCAGACCAACCGCCGCATGGAGGTTATGCTGGGCTACTCCGACTCCTCCAAGGATGCCGGTCCTACCACGGCCATGCTTGCGCTGCACTCCGCGCAGGAGCGCATCGCCAAGTGGGCCGAGAAGAACGATATCGACCTGGTGCTCATGCACGGTCGCGGCGGCGCCGTGGGCCGTGGTGGCGGCCCGGCCAACAAGGCCGTACTGGCGCAGCCCAAGGGTTCGGTCAACTGCTTCTTTAAGCTCACCGAGCAGGGTGAGGTCATCTTTGCCCGTTACGGCAACCGCACGCTGGCTCAGCGCCATGTTGAGTCCGTTGCCGCCGCAACGCTTTTGCAGTCGGCCCCGAGCGTCGAGAAGACCAACACCGAGACCACGCAGAAGTTCTGGGATATGGCCGAGAAACTCAACGCCGCAAGCCACGAGCGCTATCTGGACCTGCTGAACACCGAGGACTTTGCACCGTGGTTCTCGACTGTGACGCCGCTGACCGAGGTCGGTCTGCTGCCGATTGGCTCGCGTCCCGCCAAGCGCGGCTTGGGTGCCAAGTCGCTCGACGACCTGCGTACCATTCCGTGGATTTTCAGCTGGAGCCAGGCACGCATTAACCTGGCCGCTTGGTACGGCCTGGGCACCGCCTGCGAGCAGCTGGGCGATCTTGACCAGCTCAAGGCTGCCTACCAGGAGTGGCCGTTCTTCCGCACATTTATCGATAACATCGAGATGTCGATTGCTAAGACCGATCAGCGCATTGCCAAGATGTATCTGCATCTGGGCGACCGCGATGATCTGTCCAAGAAGGTCTTTACCGAGATGCAGCTCACCCGTAAGTGGGTCCTTGCCATCGTTGGTGACGAGTGGCCGCTGCAGCGTCGTCGCGTGCTCGGCTGTGCCGTTCGCGTGCGTAACCCCTACGTCGACGCCCTGTCCATCGCCCAGGTCCGCGCCCTTCGCGAGGTGCGTATGAACCAGGACGAGATGGCCGAGGAGAAGAAGGCCGAGTACATGAGCCTGATTCTTTCGACTGTGACCGGCGTCTCGGCAGGTCTGCAGAACACGGGGTAATCGATAGCCCTGTGGCTCTCACCGGGGCCCGACGGGTTTCCCTCTGAATGCGTCCTCGCACTTGAAGCCCCCTTATCCTGCTCCTTCGGAGCTGCGGATAAGGGGGCTTCGTGCTGCGGAATGCATTCAGAGGGAAACCCGTCGGGCCCCTTCGTCCTCGGTCTTCTGGAATTAAAGCTGAGGGGAAGAATGGCGCGCTTCGCGCATAGCGTGGAGTGCGGCGAGGGCTTCTTGCGTCCTGCGGAGTGTGCCTAAAAGTAAACTG